>JBFHXP010000011.1:0-40288 GCA_041598875.1 Desulfobulbales bacterium | reverse complement strand
GGCGGTAATGGCGGTGCAGCCTATTATGCAGGTCCCTCACGATCCGGCGGAACCGGCGGCAATGCCGTGAGCAGCAGTTCCGGGACCGCGGCCGGCAACAGCTCGGTAAACGTTAGCGATTATGCCAGAGGTGGCCAGGGCGGCGCAGTTGCGAGCAGCGGCACAGGGGATGGCGGCAACGGCGGCGCGGCAACCTCGACTGCCAGCGGATCCAACGCCGGCAGCAGCACGATTCATGTCAACAGCTCTGCCACCGGCGGCGATGGCGGCACTGCTCCCAGCGGCTTCATCCAGGGCAACGGCGGTAATGCCCTTTCCACGGCCACCGCCTCAGGCGCTGGCCCGGTTTATGCCACAGCCACGGCAGCAGGCGGCAAGGGATTCCTGGGAGGCACGGCACACGCCACTGCCTACGCCACCGGCGCAAGCGGACGGGCACACGTTTCCGCCACAACCCATCAGGGCAGGATCATCTCTCTGCGGAGCATTGCCAATGCCCCGGTTGCCAGCACGGTTGCGGCCGAAGCTTACGCGGCCGTGGGCCATACACCACTGGCAGCGCCCACTGGTTTCAACTCGGCCACCCACGCCACCGGCCTGCCGGAGGTTGCCGATCTGATGAATGTCATGGCCGGCAATGTGCATGTGCTCTCCAACTATGACATTGGCGGGGCCAGCGATATCTTTCTCCTGGGCACCATGTCAGCCTCTTTTCCTGTTGGCGGAACGAGCGGTAAAACCTTCAGCAGCAGCATTGACATGAATATCGACATGACAGGACTGACAGAAATGAACCTGCTGGTCAGTCTGCTCAATCCATCCTGGAACATCGTGGGATTTGACTCTTTACAATTCAGAATAAACAAGGAGGGGGGATGGATCTATGACACAACGTTCACCGATCTTTCATCAGCCACGGCCTTTTTTGATGACAACACCCTTGACCTTGGGCAATGGTCCACGGGCCTGAGCGGAAACCTGGACCTTGGTTTTTATTTCGATCTGAGCAGCAGCATGGAAGGCCAGGGATTCAGTTTTGATCTCATTGCCGGAAACTCCTTGATGGGCAGTGGAAATCCGGTCGTGCCGATTCCCGGAACCCTGTGGTTGCTCATCTCTGGGCTGGCCGGACTGATCGGTATGAGGAGAAAATCACAGCACCATCGCCCCTGAACCAAAAAAAGAGCGGGAGCAGAAGCGTACCAGACGCATCTGCTCCTGTTCTTTTCCGGGAGAATCCGTGGAGCAAAACCGCTTCGCCCCTCCCTGTCAGTCAGGGACAATGAAAGGGGGCACATCCGGAAAAAACGGGGTAGTACCCGTTATTTCTTTTCCACCTTCATCACTATCTTTGCCCAGGCATCCTTCAGGGTCACACTGCGGTTGAATACCGGCCGCTGCGGGGTGCTGTCCCTGCTGTCCACGGAAAAATAACCCAGCCGCTCAAACTGAAAGAACCCTGATTCAACCCTGTCAAGCGAAGGCTCGACCATGCAGCCGGTGAGTATTTCCAGGGAATCCGGGTTGAGCAGTTCGGAAAAATCCTTTTCTTTTTCACCGGCCGGATTTTCAACAGTGAAAAGGCGGTCATAGAGCCGGACCTCGGCGGCCACGCCATGGGCAGCCGAAACCCAGTGGATGGTCGCCTTGACCTTGCGGCCGTCCGGGGCGTTGCCGCCACGGGTTTGCGGATCATATGAGGCGCGCAGCTCAATGATCTCCCCGGCCTCATCCTTGACCACCCCGGTGCAGGTAATGAAATAACCATAACGGAGCCGCACCTCGCGACCGGGTGAAAGCCGGAAAAACTTCTTTGGCGGCTCCTCCATGAAATCATCCCGCTCAATATAGAGCTCCCTGGAAAACGGCACCGCGCGTGAGCCTGCCGCCGGGTTCTCGGGATTATTGATTGCCGCCATCTCCTCAACCCGGCCCTCGGGATAGTTCTCAATCACCACCTTGAGCGGCCGCAGAACCGCCATCACCCGGGGGGCGCGCCGGTTAAGATCCTCGCGCAGGCAGTGCTCGAGAAGGGCCATGTCTACCATGCTGTCTGCCTTGGCCACCCCGATCCGCTCGCAGAAATCACGGATCGCCTCCGGGGTATAGCCCCGACGGCGCAATCCGGAGATGGTCGGCATCCTCGGATCATCCCAGCCGCTGACATGGCCTTGGTTGACCAAGAGAAGAAGTTTGCGCTTGCTCATCATTGTATAGGTGAGATTAAGGCGGGCAAACTCGATCTGCTGGGGATGGCTCGCCAGTTCCAGCGTATCAAGAAGCCAGTCATAAAGCGGCCGGTGGTCGGCAAACTCCAGGGTGCAGATGGAGTGGGTGATATCCTCGATGGAATCGGACAGCGGGTGGGCATAATCATACATGGGATAGATGCACCAGGCGTCACCGGTCCGATGGTGATCGGTTTTCATGATCCGGTAAATCACCGGGTCGCGCATATTCATATTACCCGACGCCATATCGATCCTGGCCCGCAGCACATGGGTGCCTTCGCTGAACTCACCGGCCCGCATCCGGGCAAAGAGATCAAGATTTTCCTCCACGCTCCGATCGCGAAAAGGGCTTTCCGTGCCCGCCTCGGTCAGGGTTCCCCGACTGATTCTGATCTCCTCGGCGCTCTGACTGCAGACATAGGCCTTGCCGATGGTGATGAGATTCACCGCGTACTCGTAGAGTTTTTCAAAATAATCAGAGGCATAATAGAGGTTATCGCCCCAGTCAAAGCCCAGCCAGCGGACATCCTCCATAATGGAATCAATATACTCGATCTCTTCCTTGATCGGGTTGGTATCATCAAAACGCAGATGGCAGCGCCCCTTATAATCAGCGGCCAGGCCGAAATTCAGGCAGATGGATTTGGCGTGGCCGATATGAAGATAGCCGTTGGGCTCAGGGGGAAAACGGGTCACAACCCGGCCTTCATTCTTGCCGAGGCGAAGATCCTCATTAATAATTTTGCGGATAAAATGTACGGGACCGACACTCTCGTCCTGACTCATGGCTGTTCATCCTTTTACTTAAGCAAAGCCTGATTGATAATTCCCTGGATAAGGAGATCGTCGCCGAGACGACGGGTCTTGTGTATCTTCATCCTCAGTTCCGGGAGATGTTTCTCCATAGCTGCAAACGATGCCACCGGGACCCCGGCATCACCGAGAAAAATCGGGGCCACAAAAAGCGAGACGCTGTCGGCAAGCCCGGCCTGCAGGAACGCACCGTGGACCCGGCCGCCACCCTCCACCAGCAGAGAACAGATTCCAGCCCGGCCAAGTTCCCCAAGGACACAGGCCAGGTCCACCCCGCCTGCGGCAAGAGGGACGGGTATCACCTTTGCGCCCGCCTTTTCAAGCAGTGTCCTCTTTTTCGAATCCGCCTCCGGCCCGCAGAAAACCCAGGTCTCTGCCGCCGAGTCCCGGGACAGCATTCTTGCGGACAACGGCATTTTGAGAGTGGTATCAACCACCACCCGCAGGGGGTCGCGTGTCGGCCGCGATGGACGGGCCAACCTGGTGGTAAGAGAGGGGTCATCGACCGTCACCGTATTGCTGCCCACCAGAATGGCGTCGACCCGGTCGCGCATCCGGTGCACCTCGCGCCGGGAACGCTCACCGGTAACTGCGGTTGTCTGGCCGGAACCAGCGGCAATCCTGCCGTCAAGGCTGATTCCAGCCTTTAGAATCACCAGGGGACGGCCGGTACTGCTGTGCTTTATAAAGGGGAGGATAAGCTCGCGGCATTCTGTTTCCCGGATACCGCTTTCCACATCAACCCCTTTTGAGGCAAGATATCCGGCGCCGCCACCGGCGACATTGGGATTGGGATCAAGGGAGCCGATCACCACCCGGCTGATTCCGGCGGCAAGCAACGCCTCGGTGCATGGCGGGGTGCGGCCGGTATGGTTGCACGGCTCCAGGGTGACATAGATGGTCGCCCCCCGGGCCTGTCCGCCCGCATCCAGCAACGCATGAATCTCAGCATGGGGGGTGCCGGCTTTTTTGTGATGCCCGCGGCCGACCACCGCGCCTTGCTTGACAACTACCGCGCCCACCGGAGGATTGGGCGAGGTACGCCCCTCCCCTTTACGCGCTTCACAGAGGGCCATGCCCATATAGTGCCGATCGGTGAGCACACCTATTTCCTGGTGGCAAGAAGGGTCTTGAGTTCGGACATGAACTCATTTAAATCCTTGAACTGGCGGTAGACCGAGGCAAAACGGACATAGGCAACTTCATCCAGGTGGGAGAGCCCTTCCATGACCCACTCACCAAGCTGTTTGGTAGGGACCTCACGCTCCCCCAGATCCTGGAGCCGGCGTTCCAGATCATCGACAAAGGCATCGATTTCCGCCATGCTCACCGGCCTTTTCTCACAGGCCTTCTGCAACCCCTCCACCAGTTTATGCCGGTCCCAGCTCTCGCGCCGGCCGTCCTTCTTCACCAGCATCGGCATCATCACCTCAAGACGCTCGTAGGTGGTGAAGCGCTGATTACACTCTTCACAGGCACGTCGGCGCCGGGTAATGGTGTACTCCTTGTTCAGCCGGGAATCGACAACCTTGTTGTCCAGGGAACCGCAGTAAGGGCATTTCATGACAAACCGCCTGTTATAAGGGGAAAACCGCACGGTTTCTGATGGAAAAAAAGCAGGCAGGAACTCTCTTCCTGCCGGATCTCAGCCGATGCGGGTGAGGGTGACCCCCGCCTCGGCCAGCATCTCCATAGCCAGGGGATCATCATATCCCTCTCGGTAACAGATACTCACAATCCGCGAATTTATCAACATCTTGGAACAGATGGAACAAGGCTGGGTCGTGCAGTAAAGGGTGGCGCCGGCCAGGGAGACACCGTGCAGGGCGCCCTGGATAATGGCGTTCTGCTCGGCGTGAAGCCCCCGGCACAGCTCATGGCGAGTTCCCGAGGGAACACCCATCTTCTCGCGCAGACAGCCGACCTCGGCACAGTGGCGGATCTCGCTGGGAACTCCGTTATATCCGGTGGTAATAATCCGCTTGTCGCGGACAATTATCGCCCCGACCTTGCGCCGCAGACATGTCGCCCGCTGGGCCACCAGATCGGTGATACCGAGAAAATATTCCTCCCATGACGGGCGCGTTGCACTATCCATCTTTATGCCGGGACCGGGAGCCACGTGCCAGGATTACTCTTCATCGGAAAAAAGACCTGGATAGAGGGGATAACGACCGCAGAGGTCGCGGACCTCGAGCCGGATCCGCCCGAGCTCACTCTTGTTTCCCCGATGGGTGAGGGCACGGTCAATCCAGGCCCCGATCTGTTCCATTTCCGCCTCTTTAAGGCCCCTGGTGGTAACCGCCGGAGTGCCGATGCGGATGCCGCCGGTTACAAACCGGCTCTGGGTGTCAAAGGGAATGGCGTTTTTATTGACCGTAAGACCGGCATCCTCGAGCACCTCTTCGGCCTCCTTGCCAGTAATACTCTTATCAGCCAGGTCGACCAGCAGGAGATGATTGTCCGTGCCGCCGGAAACCAGGCGAAAACCAAACCCGGAGAGCTTTGCCGCCAGGGCCTGGGCATTTTTCACCACCTGATGCTGGTACTGATGATACTCAGGGGTCATCGCCTCCCGGAAACTCACCGCCTTGGCAGCGATAACATGGACCAGCGGCCCGCCCTGAATCCCTGGGAAAATCTTGCTGTCCAGTTTCTTGCCAAACTCCTCGCGGGCGAGGATCATGCCGCCACGGGGCCCGCGCAGGGTCTTGTGGGTGGTGGTGGTGACAAAGTCAGCATGGGGCACCGGCGAAGGATGGGCGCCAGCGGCAACAAGTCCGGCGATGTGGGCCATATCGACCATGAAAAGGGCGCCGACCTTATCGGCTATCCGCCGGAATCCCGCGAAATCGATAACCCGGGGATAGGCGCTGGCACCGGCGACGATCAATTTCGGCTTGTGCGCCACGGCCAGCCGCTCGACCTCGTCCATGTCGATTCGTTCCGTCTTCCGGTCGACCCCGTAGGAGACTATAGTATAGAACTGGCCGGAAAAATTAACAGAACTGCCGTGGGTGAGATGGCCGCCATGGGCAAGATCCATGCCGAGGATGGTATCACCGGGGGAGAGTACGGAAAAATAGACGGCCATATTGGCCTGGCTGCCGGAGTGGGGCTGTACATTGGCATATTCCGCCCCAAAGATCTTCAGGGCCCGGGAAATGGCGATGGACTCCACCTCATCGGCAAAATCACAGCCCCCATAATACCTGCGGTGCGGATACCCCTCGGCATATTTGTTGGTAAATATCGAGCCCTGGGCCTCCAGCACCGCCTCACTGACAATATTTTCCGAGGCAATCAGCTCCAGCTGATTTGCCTGCCGCTCATATTCGCCCTTGATGAAGCGATGGACATCAGGGTCGGTTTTTTCGAGATAGGACACCATTTTATTCCTTTATAAATAATCAAAACTTGACACTCTCGTAAAAAGTCATGCGATGGCTATGTAAAAAGTTTGATATACAAGGCGTAGTGATTTTTCAGGTGCGAGGCCATACATGTAGTATGCCGAGTGGCTGAAAAATTGATACAACGCAGTAGATCAGACTTTTTACGACGCCATCAGAACTTATCTATGCGGAGCTGGTGCCTGCCACCGGAAAATTCGGTTGTCAGCCAGGCCCGGACCATCGCCGCCGCGATGCCTGCCCCAACCACCCGGGCGCCAAGGCAGAGGACATTGGCATCGTTATGTTCACGACTCATCCGGGCGGTGAACTCCTCATGACACAGGGCGGCCCGGATCGCCCGGCTGCGGTTGGCAGCCATGGACATTCCGATCCCGGTGCCGCAGATGAGAATTCCCCGGTCTGACTTTCCACTTTCCACCGCGGCGCATACCGATCTCGCAAAATCGGGGTAATCCACCGAATCCGGGGTATCGCATCCATGGTTATCAACCGTATGGCCCAGATCTTTGATAACAGCAACAACCGTCTCCTTGAGATCCAATCCCCCGTGGTCGCAGCCAACACTGATTATCATGACACCTTCTCCGTGGATTAAACTGCCCTACTGGCCGGCAAACCGCTTCATTACCAGCACCGCGTTGGTCCCGCCAAACCCGAAGGAATTGGACATCGCAGCGCGCATGGTCATCTTGCGGGCCTGATTGGGTACGTAATCAAGATCGCACTCTGGATCGGGATTCTCAAGATTGATGGTGGGCGGCGCAATCTGGTGATGGAGAGCAAGGGCCGTGAAAACCGACTCGATGCCGCCGGCGCCGCCGAGCATGTGCCCGGTCATCGACTTGGTGGAACTGATCGCAAGCGTATAGGCATGATCCTGAAAGACCGTCTTGATCGCCCTGGTCTCGGTAACATCGTTGAGGGGAGTCGAGGTGCCGTGGGCGTTGAGGTAATCGATATCCCCGGGAACCATCCCCGCATCGGCCAGGGCCATTTTCATGCAGCGCACCGCCCCTTCACCATCTTCGGGAGGAGCGGCCATATGATAGGCGTCACCGGTAAGGCCGTAGCCGACAACCTCGGCAAGTATAACAGCGCCGCGGGCCTGGGCGCTCTCGAGTTCCTCAAGCACCAGCATCCCGCCACCCTCGGCAATAATAAAGCCGTCACGGTCGCGATCAAAGGGGCGCGATGCCCCGCGGGGGTTGTCATTATTGCGGGACAAGGCCTTCATCGCATTGAATCCGGCCACCGCAAGAGAGCAGACAGTGGACTCGCTGCCGCCGGTAATCGCCGCGTCGCAGAGGCCCTGCCTGATCATCCTGAAGGCCTCGCCCACGGCATGGGTGCCTGCGGCACAGGCGGTGGTCATTGACAGATTCGGCCCCCTGGCCCCGGACTGTATGGAAATCTGGCCGGCGCTCAGATTGGAAATGACCATGGGGATGAAAAAGGGCGTCACCCGACGGGGACCGCGTTCGAGAACCACATTATGGTAGTGTTCAATGGTGGACAACCCCCCGATCCCGTTACCGGTGACCACCGCCACCCGGTCGGCGTTGGTCTTGTCAATGACCAGGCCCGAATGGGCGAGGGCCATCTGCGCCGAGACCATCGCATACTGGACAAAGGGATCAAGGTGCTTGGCGAGCTTCTTGTCGAGAAACTCCTCCGGGTCGAAGTCCCGGACCTCGGCCGCGATCCGAACATCATAGCCGCTGGCATCAAATTTTGTGATCGGGCCAATACCGCTGACCCCGGCAATCAGATTCTGCCACGTCTTTTCAAGCCCGGTCCCAAGTGGAGTAACCAACCCGGCACCTGTCGCCACAACTCTTCTCATGCCCTCGCCACTCCTTGTCTTGTTTTTCTCTTGCCTGATTCTCCGCGCTCAACCCAGAGAGACCCCGGCCTGAGCCACGGCCCGGTCTCGGCACACGCTTTACCCCATGGTCCGGCCGGGCCTGGAAGCCGCCCTCCAGTCACCGGGTACTACCCTGAAATAAAAGCAGGTGGGGGCCTCCCCCCACCATGCAGAAACATCCGGCGCCAGAGCCGCCGGAATCCTTGATGACCGGCAGCGCCTGATTTCGTATCAGACTGACTTTACATGCTCGATAGCATCTTTAACGGTGGTGATTTTTTCCGCAACCTCATCCGGAATCTCAATCTCAAAGGCCTCTTCCATGGCCATGATCAACTCTACGAGATCAAGTGAATCAGCACCCAGATCATCGACAAACGATGCGTCAGGAGTAACCTTGTCGCGATCAACATTCAACTGTTCAACAATAATTTCAATTACTTTCTCTTCTGCCGACATCTTCGTTCTCCTTGACTTATTGGCGATCTTTTTTCTGTTTTAATAAATCGCCGTGGGTTTTCAAACTATTTTTTTGGTGCACCTTCTGATGCCTGCCGGAAAAAATCTCCGCAGACACCATATCCTTGAATTACCTCTTTTCACATCCTGAAGGGAAAACCTATCCCATATACATCCCGCCATTTACGTGGAGGGTCTGCCCGGTTACATAACGGGCGTCCTCTGTGGCGAGAAAGCCGACCGCGCCGGCAACATCCCGGGCCTCTCCCAGCACTCCCAGAGGAATCCCGGCAAGGATGGAGTCTTTGACCGCATCCGGAAGTTCGCTGGTCATATCGGTATCAATATACCCTGGAGCCACGCAGTTAACGGTAATACCCCGGGAGGCAAGCTCACGGGCCATGGACCGGACCAGGCCGATCAGGCCGGCCTTGGCAGCCGCATAGTTGGCCTGGCCGGCATTGCCGGAAAAACCAATTACCGAGCTGATAACTATAATCCGGCCCCACCGTTTCTTCATCATCGGCCGGCATGCCGCCTTGATGCAGTTGAAAGAACCTTTGAGATTGGTATCCATCACCGCGTCCCAGGAATCCTCGGCCATGGTGGCAAGCAGTCCGTCGCGGGTGATTCCCGCGTTGCTCACCAGAACATCGACCCGGCCGAACTCCGAGACTATCTGCTTGAACGCATCCTGGACTTCACTGGAAACAGCAACGTCAAACCGGATCGTCCGGGCGTCGCCACCAGCTTCCTTTATCTCGGCAACGGTCTGGTTGGCCGCATCGGCGCCACTCACGTAGTTGACCAGCACCATAGCGCCCATCTCGGCCAGGCGGAGACTGACCGCCCGTCCAATGCCGCGACCGCCCCCGGTGACCAGTGCTACCTTTCCGGACAGACTCATCTTCCCTTCCTCTTTTCCAATTGACGGATCAGCTGCGGCACCACCTCAAAGACATCACCGACAATACCATAGGTGGCCACGTTGAATATCGGCGCCTCCGGATCCTTGTTAATGGCCACTATAACATCGGCGGACTGCATTCCCACCACATGCTGGATGGCCCCGGAAATACCACAGGCAATATAGAGTTTGGGGCAGACCGTCTTGCCGGTCTGTCCGACCTGATGCGGATAGGAAATCCAGCCGGCATCGACAGCGGCCCGGGAGGCGGCGACTGCCCCGCCGAGGGTATCGGCCAGCTCGCGGATCAGGGCGAACCCCTTTTCATTTTCCAGGCCACGACCGCCGGCAACGATGACATCGGCCTCGCAGATATTGACCTTATCGATATTCTCAGCCACGCTCCGAATTACCCGTGCCCGGGGAGAGAGCCGTGACGCTGCGGGTACATGGGTCACTATTTCGCCCTGGCGATCCGGGTCAGCGGGGAGCACCTTCATCACCCTGGGCCTGACCGTGGCCATCTGCGGCCTGGTATCGGGGCAGACAATGGTGGCCATGACGTTACCGCCAAAAGCGGGCCTGGTCTGAAGAAGGGCCCCATCCTCGGGACGGATCGACAACCCGGTGCAATCTGCGGTTAGACCGGCGGCAAGGCCGGATGCAACCCGGGGAATAAAGGAACGCCCGATGGCGGTGGCGCCGGCAAGGACAATTTCCGGTTTTTTCTCGCGGATGATATCCTCGAGTATGCCGGCATACGCCTCGTCGGTGAAATGGGCCAGGGCCGGATCATCAACCTGGATCACAAGATCCGCGCCATGGGCAACCAACTCCCGGCCGGCATCACCAAGGGTTGAACCGAGGAGAACCGCAGACAGGGACACTTTACGCTGATCGGCAAGTTCACGGCCGATACCAAGAAGCTCAATCGCCACCGGGGCTACTCTGCCATTTCTGAACTCGGCATAGACCATGACCCCGGACCACGCACTCAAGTCGGAACCCGCGGCCTTTTCCCGGGCCTCCTCTATACGCAGGGCCCCGGCCTCGCAGATGTCCACGCAGGCACCGCACAGGGTACAGGTATCGCCAACCACAGCAATGCCCTCGACCACCGTAATGGCACCGAAAGAGCACTCTTCCTCGCAAAGTCCGCATCCTATGCAGGCCGTATTATCTACCCGTAACATGATTACAACAGGGCCTCCATTTTTTCCGCCAGCTGCGCCGCCTGCTCCTCAACGGTCCCGGTAATCATGGTCCGATCTCCCGCCAGCTGCGGAGAAAAAACCTTGACCACCCGGGTCGGGGAACCGGCCAGCCCGATACAGGCTGGATCAGCCCCGATGGCCGCTGCATCAAGGACCGTGACCTGTAATTTCCTGGCCTTCATCTTGCCCTTGAGCGAGGGAACCCGGGGCTCGTTGATCTCCTTGACCACGGTGAGGAGCGCGGGCAGCGGCAGGATCACCTCATCATATCCGTCATCCATCAACCGCTCCACGGTCAACCCCTCTGCCGAACAGTCCACTACCTTGCGCACATAGGTGGCATAGGGAAGATCCAGACGCCAGGCAAGCCCCGGGCCGACCTGGGCGGTATCACCGTCAATGGCCTGCTTCCCGCAGAGAATAAGATCACAGCCGCCGATGGTGCGGATCGCCCGGGACAAGGTATAGGTCGTTGCCCAGGTGTCGGCCCCGGCAAATGCCCGGTCTGAGACAAGCACCGCATTATCGGCGCCGCAGGCCACCGCATCGCGGAGCATCTCCGCGGCCTGGGGCGGTCCCATGGTCAGGGCGACCACCTCGCCGCCATACTGCTCCACAAGGCGCACCGCCTCCTCAAGGGCATGGCGATCATAGGGATTCATAATCGACTGCACACCCTCCCGGGCCAGGGTATTGGTCTTGGGATCAAGCCGGACATCCTTGGCATCCGGAACCTGTTTTACACACACGACTATCTTCATTGCTCTACCACGGAACCTGTTATAAAAGTGACTACTTGTTATACTCCTTATTGAGTTCCTGGCCAATGACATTTCGCTGGATCTGGTTGGTGCCCTCATAGATCTGAAGAATCTTGGCGTCACGCATCATCTTCTCCACCGGATACTCCCGCATATACCCGTACCCGGCCAGAACCTGCACCGCATCGGTGGCCACCTTCATAGCCATGTCGGTTGCCATCACTTTGCACATGGATGAGGCCTTTGACATATCCTTGGGATACGCGGCGATATGCTTGGCAGCGGCATAGACCAGGGCCCGCGAGGCCTCAACCTGGATAGCCATATCGGCAAGCATGTGCTGCACCGCCTGAAAGGAGATGATCGGTTTGCCGAACTGGACCCGCTGCTTGGCGTAAACCACCGCCTCGTCAAGGGCGGCCTGTCCCAGGCCAACCCCAAGGGCCGCGATCCCGGGACGGGAGAGATCCAGGGTCTTCATGACCGTAATAAAACCACTGCCGACCTTGCCCACCACCCGATCCCTGGGGATGCGGCAATCCTTGAATATCAATTCCCTGGTGGAAGAGGCACGGATACCCAGTTTTTTCTCCTTGGCGCCAAAGGAAAAACCAGGATCGGTATCCTCGATAACGAACATGGTCGCCCCCCTGGCCCCCTTGGAGCGATCGGTCATGGCCACCACCGTATGGATCTGGGCCTCGCCGCCATTGGTTATCCACTGTTTGGTGCCGTTCACGACCCACTCATCGCCGTCGAGCACCGCGGTTGTCTGGATTCCAGAGGCGTCACTGCCGGCATTGGCCTCGGTCAGGGCAAAGGCTGCCCTCTTCTCTCCGGTGGCGATAATGGGCAGATAATGCGCCTTCATCTCCTCGCTGCCGGCAATCAGAATAGGATACGCCCCCAGGGCGCTGGCCGCAAAACTTGTGGCCACGCCGACACAACCGCGGCCAAGCTGTTCCAGGGCGAGCACGTTCTCAAAACAGCCGCCGCCGAACCCGCCATATTCCTCGGGAATAAAAAGACCGAAAAGGTCAGCCTTGGCGATAGCCTTGAGAATATCGGTGGGGAACTCATCCTTCTCGTCGAGTTCAGCACGTTGCGGAATGATCTTTTCTTCTGTGATCTGGCGGGCTATGTCCACGATCATCTGCTGTTCTTCGGTCAAAAAATAGTCCACTTTTCCTCCCCTCTCCAATGAGTTTCCATCCGGAAACGGCCTTTTTCGAACTGAAAACAATCTGTGCCCCCGTCCGGTACAAAAAGGACCTTGCGGACGGACACCCACTATCACGACACCTCAGCCAACGGCACGATTGCCGCGGGCCCAGCTCTTTATTTACCACCGGACCAGGGCGGCGCCCCAGGTGAAACCGCCACCAAAAACACCGAACAGGAGCAGATCGTCCCTGCGCAGAACACCGGCCCTGTTGGCCTCATCAAGGGCCACCGGCACACTGGCGGCCGAGGTATTTCCGTACTTACCGATGGTTGTATAGACTTTTTCAAAGGGCAGGCCGAGCCGCTCGGCAAGGCTTTTTAAAATCCGGATATTGGCCTGATGAGGAATCAACAGCCGCACATCCTCTATGGCCCTGCCCTCGGAATCAAGCAGGCGCAGAACCGCTTCCTCCATCGACCGGACCGCATGTTTGAACACATCGGGCCCGGCCATTTTGATATAGGTGCCATTTCCGCCCGGCGACTCCAGGTCGGGGTTAAGGCTGGGGGCCCCGTTCAGGCTGAGTAACCGCCAGAGGCGGCCATCGCTGTAGAGACGGCTGGCCAGGATCCCACGATCTTCGCTCGTGCCGGTCAGCACGCAGGCGCCAGCTCCGTCACCGAAAAGTACGCAGGTGGAGCGGTCCTGCCAGTTTACCCGGGAGGAAAGATTCTCCGCCCCGACCACAAGCACCTTCATATCAGGAGTGGCCCTTATATATTTCTCCGCCACATCCAGGGCATAGAGAAAGCCGGAACAGGCGGCGTTGAGGTCAAAGGCAAAGGCGTTCAGGGCACCAAGCTGCTTCTGTACCAGGCATGCGCAGGAAGGCATGACCATGTCCGGACTGATCGAGCAGACGATGATCAGATCGAGCTCTTCGGCCGTGACTCCGGCCATGGCCAGCGCCTCACGGGCTGCGCCGGCCCCAAGCCTCGAAGTCTCCTCGCCCGGCCCGGCTATGCGCCGGGCAGTGATTCCGGTGCGGGTGGTAATCCACTCATCCGAGGTATCAACCATGGACTCGAGGTCACGGTTGGTGACGACCCGTTTCGGCATGCATGAACCGGTTCCGATGATAATCGCGCGGTTCATTGGCCGGCCTCGCCGTCGCCGACACCTGCCCCACCCGCCTGTCCGGCAGCTGACGACATTTCAGTAATATGATCAATAACCCTGTTGCGGACCATCTCAGACGCTACCTTGATCGCATTCTTAATGGCCAGTGCGTTGGACCTGCCATGGCATACTATCCCGGTACCGTTCAGGCCCAGCAGGGGAGCGCCGCCATACTCGGCATAGTCGACGCGTTTCTTGAAACCGACAAAGGCGTTACGGGCAAGAAAATAACCTATCTTGGCGGCAAGGCTCTTGGACATCTCCTCGCGCAGCATGGCCATGACCGCCTCGGCCAACCCCTCGCTCACCTTGAGGCAGACATTACCGACAAAACCATCACAGATAATAACGTCGGTATCGCCGGCAAATATGTCCCGCCCTTCGACATTGCCGATATAGTTCAGCGAGCTTGCTGCCAACAGTTCATGGGACTGCTTGACGAGGGTATTTCCCTTGCCTCCCTCTTCACCGATACTGAGGAGGCCGATTCTTGGGCGCTTATGACCGAACAGAACCTGGGAAAAAGCCGCACCCATAATCCCGAATTGGAAGAGATGCTGCGGGCGACAGTCGACATTCGCTCCCACATCCATCATGACCACTGGACTTTTCAGGGTGGGGAATATACTGGCGATTCCCGGCCGGGAGATGTGCTTTAACCGGCCAAGACTCCGATGCGCAGCGGCCATGGTCGCTCCGGAATTCCCGGCGCTGACCACCGCGTCTACCTTGCCCTTCTTCAACTGGTCAAATGCAACGACAATGGAGGAATCCTTCTTCCTGCGAACCGCATCAAAGGGAGACTCCTCCATAGAAATGATTTGTGAGGTATGAACAATGTCCAGCCGTGAATCACTGATCGATGCCGCGGCCAGGGCGTGCCTGATCTGCGCCTCGTCACCCAGCAGGGTAACATTCAGGTCCAACTCCTTGACAGCCAGCACAGCGCCGGCGACCATCTCGCCAGGACCCCGGTCTCCCCCCATAACATCCAGGGCTACCCGCACTGTCATTCCTAGCTCAACTCATCGCCCAGCTTTATTACAGTTCTTCCTTTATAGGTGCCGCATCCGGCGCAAAGCCGATGAGGCATTTTGGGCTCTCCGCAATTGGAGCAGGCCGAAAAAGAAGTCGGGGTCAGCGCATCATGGGCGCGCCGGGTCCTGGTCCTGGAATGAGAGTGTCTACGTTTTGGTAATGCCATGGGAATCCTCCACTATACTGCAAAGACATATTATTAATATTATTAAATAGATATCTCGAACGCGGAGGGTGTCTTCTCCCCATGCCGCGCACACTGATACTAAATAGGCGTTGACTATAAGAAATTATCTCTTCTTGTCAAGTATTTTCCCATGCGGGTCACAAAATCACCAGATTCTTCCTGAGTCCACAGGCCGGGATTTTGTCCTTCTTCCCCGACCGGTAAAGAGCGGGCCAGGACTGCTAAAGACACGCGTCGAAAATGGCCGATCCTCTACGCGCTCATCCGCCGCCCCTCATTGCCAAGCATGTTCCGCGCCCAACTGGCCACCCCGAAAAGAAAAAAAACAGTGGCAGAGAGCGAACCATAATCACCAACCATCTCCGACCCGATTCCGGATACCTGAAAAAACCACCCCACTGCCGAAGTTATCAAAAGGGACGAGACAAGGAAATAGCTGATTACATGAAGAAAAAAAAGAACGAATCCGCCAAGCAGCCGTCCCCAGCTGTTCACCATTCTCCCACGAATCAGGGCAAGGCCGGCCTCAAGAACCGGGATGACACAGCCCAGCGCCAGCGCCGGCACAACAGCCCAAATAACGACCCACCACGGGAGATTGCGCGAATAGACAAAATATGCCGTCAGACCGCAGACAAGCACCGGAGAGAGCAAAAATCCCGGCAGCAGTACCCTGGCCAACCCTTTTGCAAAGACCCGTGGCCGGGACCGCCTGAACCGCCGGCGTTCGAACGATGAATTCCCGCCGCCAGACAACGAAATCACTTCCCGCCAGCTTCAAATTCGCTCATTTTTTCCTGAAGCCGTTTCACCAGCTCTGAATATCCGTCTTTTTTAATAATGCTGTTGAAATCCTGTCGGTAGTTGGCGATCAGGCTGACATTTTCAATGGTCATGTCAAAAACGCGCCACGATTCGTCCTTACGGAACAACTTGTAAATAATCGGAATTTCCACCCCCTTGTCAACCAGGCTCGAATAGATCAACCCCCGGTCATCCTTGACGAGCTGTTTTTTAAAAACCACTTCCTGGCCGGAATAATTGTCTATCTTTCCAATATAGCGCTGCTTGACCATGCGGGCAAAGAGGTCGACGAACTCTTTCTGCTCATCAGGGGTTCTCTCTTTCCAGGAGTCTGCAAGAACATACTGAGACATTGCCTGAAAATCAAAAATGGTTTCCACCACAGCGACAACGCGACTCCTTCTCTCTTCTTTTTTCTCTGGAACCTGCAGGTCCTTGTCTTTCAATATCCGAAGAATTTCCTCCACAGCCCCCTTCATCTCCGAAAGAGGGTCCTGGGAAGCCGCCAGCCCAGACCCTGGAATGGCAACGCCAAGAATAATGACCAGAACCATGGTCCGGAAGAAAATTTTTTTTGCCGGTGCAGATAACACTGTCATGGTGAAACGACTCCTTGTTGGGTTCAGCCGAAAACGGATATGCATGTCCGCCCGGAACAACTTCTTTCCGCACGGGCACGACTCGTCAGAATTCCGCAAAAATTTGAGGATTGATACGAACGGAAGAACTCAGCGGATTTCCCGTGACCGCAGGTGGCGCGAGATCAGCCGGTACCTGCTGCACTGCCGCCCCATGCTCCCGTTCCGAAACAGCCGCAACCGTTGCTACGGAAAAAACAACCTTCTCCCGCGGCTCGGCGGGGGCTGGCGCTGTTGCTGACCCGCCTGCTGTTCCAGCAGCTTCTTGCTCTTCTCCCCCCGAGGGTGGGCGGGCAGCGGTGGCGGCCGGCAACGGACTGCTCACTGCTTCCGGAGATGCCGGGGTGGTCGCGGCAACAGAAGGCTCTGGCTGCTCGACCGGAGCAACAGGTTCGGGATATGTCTCCTGCTCCTTTTCCGGATCCGTTGGGCCATTTTCCCGCTCCGGAGATCCATCTCCCAGCGCATCGCCATCGCCAGGATTCAGATCAAGGACACGGCCCTGGCGGAACTGAAAATAGGCATTCCGAATCGCCGTATAGGGGTCAAGCGATGTCTTTTTGAACAACTCATAGTCACCGAGGGTCAGGGACGAATCATTGACCCGCCTGCCGGCATAGACACCGACTCCCACCCTGGGCCTTCCCGACGCCAGGTAGGTCATCGGCTCGAGAAAGGCGTCACCGACGGTACCAACGGTATCACGGAGGCTTGACGGGCCGAGTATGGGCCAGTGAATATATATGCCGTTGCCAATGCCATAGACCCCGAGGGTCTGGCCCAGATCCTCTTCCGCGGCCATCAACCCCATATCCTTTGCCGGGTCGCCGAACCCGAGGATTCCAGCAGTTGAATTGATGGTGAAACGGGCCAGCTCGATGCCGGTATTCTTTACCTTTCCCTGAAGCAGATTGTTGACTACCCGGACCGGGGCGGAAAGATTCTTGAAGAAATTCCTGAAGCTGATCCTGATACCTTCGGCAACCACATGGCCGTAGATGGTTGACACCGGTTTCACGACCCAGTAATAGAGGGTGTCGTTAAACTGGAAAAAAACCCGATTGATCGGCTCAAGGGGATCAGCAATACCCCTTCCCCCGTCGACATCCACATGATCGTTCAAAAACTCATCATCGCCAGCCAGCCAGGCATCATCCGAGGTGAAGTCGGTGTCGAGGCCATCCTCTTCGCCCAGGCTTATACCGGGTGGCTGGTCAGCCGCAATGACTGAGGAGAGGCCATCACCTCCGGCACTTCCGCATACAAGCAGAAGGGCCAGAAGCCAAGGCAGGGGGAAACCCCTTTTTCCAAAAGTCATAACCGCTCACGTCCTTAATTGTTTCCTCGGCGCACTGGTTTGGTTTTACTGGAAAACCTCACTAGAAATCCTTTAGAAACAGATAGTTAAAACACAAAAAAAATCAAACACCCTCTCATTTCCCTTCAAAATCGATCTCTCATCAGAAATCATCATTCTCTTGCATGACAGCGAATTTTATCTGATAGCAAGACACCCTGTCAAGCAAAGAAGCAGGCCGGATTTTCCCGGGGCAAAATAAAAAACAGTGTCACCTTCTGGCGGCCCATTCAATGATCAGGGTAGAGAAAGACCACAATGGGATTGCGGAATCACCAATAACACTCTATAGTATCAAGGTTTTAATCGGCAAGGTGATATTTCAGATGGTCAAGGCATGGTGAGCCTCCTGCAAACCGCCTCAATATGGCAGATCTGTTTTTTTACGACACCATCTATCATCACCAAAAAACTCCGGAATTCTCCCCATCCATTGGGAGTACCCGACTCAAAGCGTTCTTCACGCCAGGACTGTACATGCCTCAGACCTCTCGACAGCCCACCCAGAAGCCATCTTCCCGGAATATCCTTGTTATCGGCTCGAGCCCGCGGGAGCGCGCTGACCTTGCGGTTGGCCTGGCCAGGGAAATTGACTGCGTTGTCCTGGAAGCTGACAGTCCCGGCTCAGCCCTGAAGATACTCGATGAGAACACTATCAGCATCCTCTTTACCCCACTCCATATTCCCGAAAAACAGCATGGCATCGAGCTGCTGAAAAAAATAAACAAAACCCACCCCGAGGTGGTTTCGGTTGCTGGAATCCCCATGGATGCCCGGGACTCGGTCGCCGAAGTACTGCAGCTCGGTGTCTTCATGCACGTCGGCTATCCATTCGACCCCCTCGAATCAGTGATCGTTGCCACCAGAGGGCTCGCCCGTCGCAGCGGAACGACCTCCGACAGCACGCCATCACCCACCCGGCGCCGAAAAGCGGAGGAGTACCACGGAATTATCGGTAAATCCGCACAGATGCAGCGACTTTTTGATCTCATTGAAAAGGTGGCGGCCGACGAATCGAGCACTGTACTCATACAGGGAGACTCCGGAACCGGCAAGGAACTGGTTGCCCAGGTAATCCATTCGCAGAGTCCCCGCCACAAGCAGAGTATCGTTCCCGTAAACTGCGCGGCCATCCCGGACGAACTCCTGGAAAGCGAGCTGTTCGGGTATACCAGGGGGGCCTTTACCGGGGCGACCCAGGCCAAGATGGGACGGATCCAGTATGCGGACGGGGGAACCCTTTTTCTCGATGAAATCGGAGACATGAAACCGTCGCTACAGGCCAAGATGCTCCGGGTGATCCAGGAAAAGGAGTTTGAGCCGGTGGGCGGCCTCAAACCCATTCCCATAAATATCCGGATCGTTGCCGCCACCCACCGGGACCTGGAAAAAATGGTCGCCGAGGGGACCTTTCGCCAGGACCTCTATTACCGGCTCAATGTTGTCCCGATCACCGTCCCGCCACTCCGTGACCGGACAGAAGACCTGCCTCTGCTCATTGAAAAATTCATCGTTCTTTTCAACCGGAACAAGAAAAAACCACTGCTTGGCTTTGAACCGGACGTGATCAGGGCCCTTGCCGGCTACGACTGGCCCGGAAATGTCCGCGAGCTGGAAAACCTCGTCCAGCACATGTCCATCCTCCATGGCGGGGAAATGGTCACCTGCGAGTGTCTCCCGGAAAAATACCTGGCCGGCCTGGAGATTACCCCGCCAGAAAGGAGGCCCCAGCCTTCACTGCCAGCCCAGGAATCCGAATGGGCAGAGGGGGCGATTGACTTCAACACCCTGATAAACGAATTTGAAAACCGCCTGATCCGCACGGCCCTGATCCGCGCCAGGGGAAACAAAAAGGAGGCGGCCAGGCTTCTCAACCTGAAGAGAACCACCCTGCTGGAAAAAATCAAGAAAAAGGATATCAACACCGACGACCTTATATAGTTTTCATCCGGAAACGCCACTTTTTAAAAATCTCGGTGTCGATCCGCAGAAGTATGTGCTCGACGTACTCCAGTACGCCTGCGCATACTTCCTTGATCTCCTTGATATTTATTAAAATTGTCTGTTTCTGGATTGAAAACAACCACGTGTAGCCGTACGGAACGTCCTTTTGTTGCGGATGAAAACTATGCAGCCGAGTCGCGAAGTCCAAGACGGACCTCCGCCTTTTCCCTGATCTCCTCGGAGGTGGATGGGGTTACCACAATATCACAGGCACCGTATTTGACTGCCTGAATCACCGCATTCCGGGTCCAGTTGGGTCCGGCGGCAACCAGCGGCGATGCATTCCCGCAGGCGGATCGGACCTTGATCACCAGGGCGATCCCCTGCTCACTGACATTTTTCAGCACCAGAAAAACCCCGCGGATCCCGTCATCTGGCAACTGGGCCTTGATGTTGCCCTGGGCGTCTATCACCTTTACCTGCAGCCCCATTTCCTCAAGGCTTTCGGAAAAAAGAGCGCCTTCCTGGGGGTCATCCGTCACCACCAGAACCACCTCCCCCTCATCCCCTGCGGCAGAATCCACCTCCGGGGGCCCAGTCCCGGCCTTAACAGTTTTTTCACCATCGGGCGCGGGTTTCTTACCCTCGGGCACGGGTTTCCCCTGCTGCTCAACCGCGGGTTTCTTCTGGGGCGGGGCAGCGCGATCCTCTTCCTGACCGCCGGCTCCGGTCTTATCGACAGGAGGCGCGGACTTCTTTTTTTCAGGCGCTGCCGCCGAGGCAGCGGCTTCTTCACCGGCAGGAACCTCCCAACCCAAAATGTCCAGCGGAAATAAAATCTGAAGGGAGCCAAGGGGCCGTTCCTCCATCTTCATCACCGCGGATGAAAGATAGTAGGACTGGGACGGAATGGGATCGGCCGACTCAAGATCGACCGACTTGGGCACGACCATCTGCAATCCCACCTTGGTCAGGTGGAGCTTGCCGGAGTAGAGATCATCAAAAACCGCGGCACTGACACCGGTTATGATGTTGGCAATCTCACCAAAGGCGTCCGCCGCCTCTTCATCAAATTCGCCATTCTCCACCCGGTTTTCCAACTCCTTGGGTGGAAGCATCAACAAGGTTCCCCCCAGGAGAATAGCATCCCTGATGGACAACGCGAGGTATGCGGTCCCCTCCCGGTCTCCGGTAACCTTCAGATCGGTCAGAACAAGATTGCCGGCGGCCTGGGTGAAATAATCGCCCTTGGTGACAACCCGGTTCTCCGGGGCGCTGATAGCAATCTGGTAGCCGAGAAGGGCGCTGACCTCATCCTCGATCTTGCGGGCGATCGTCTTGAGAATATTGTCGATAATCGGTTTATCTTTCATCGGTTTCAGCAGGACAGAGTTTTACCTGTAATAGAGATCAATCCAGAACTCATACTGTTCGCAGGCAAAAGGGAAGATGATCCGTTGCGACCGCGACGGCCCAGAAACACGGAACCCCTTCCCTATAACCGTGATGGGAATAGATATATTCAATAAAATACCATCCCGGGCCAATGAACTCTTAAAGCCGCCGGCGACCATGTTGACAAGCTCACCAACCGCATCCCGGACATCGTCACCAAGGTCCTCAACCTCCATGCCAAGCAAGTCCGCGGTAATCGCCGTGGCTGTTTTCACCGGGCAGAGAACAACGAGCGCCCCGGAAACATCTCCGGCAAAACCGATGCTTCCGGAGATATTCGACGGCATCACCTCCATGCTGTTCCTGACCGGCGCTCCTGCCGCCACCTCCAGGCTGGTCATTGCGGTAAAGACATCATTGACCGCCCCGATCACCGCCTGTTCATATTTCACACTTCACACCTTTTTTCCTGCAAAACGGGCGCAACGCCCCTTCAGCCGGCACGGTGCGGGCAGATGGGCCGGCATGGCGGCCATCACCCTTCAAGTTGAAACTCAACAAAAAAGCGACCCTCGCCGTTCACGGAAAAGGGAATAATGATCAGCTGGTAATCATCGCTGCACTGAAACACATACTCCTCTCCGTAAATTGTCGTGGGCAGAGAAAGGTCGATATCCCTCCCCTTTGCCGAGAGAATGGACTTCACGTTACCACCCAGCATATTTGCCAGTTCACCGACGGCATCAAGAACGTCATCGTTCACTTCACCCACATCAATGCCGAGAAAATGCGCCGTAACACTCTTTGCAACCTCGTCAGGGATATGGATCGCCAGCATCCCTTTATGGGTCCCGGCCAGCCCGACCATCCCGGTGACCGAGGAATGAAGGGTGAACTCCGAGGAGATTGTCCCTCCCGGAGTCACTTCCAGCATGAGCATGGAGGAAAAAATCTCCACCGTTGCCGTCTTGATCTGTTCTGCTAAATCCAATGCCATTCTCCCACGGCAACCGCTAGAGCAAGGGGCTCAGGGTCGTGTTTACCACATCCGGGGTAAAGGGTTTCTTGATGCTGCCCTTGGCGCCCAGGGATCTGGCCTCACCGATGATATCATCCCCGGACTCGGTGGAGATCATGACCACCGGAATATCCTTGATCGCGGCAATCCCTCTTTTTTCCCGCAAAAAGGCCAACCCGTCCATATTGGGCATGTTGATGTCGCTCAGGACCAGATCCACGCTCTCACTCTGGAGCACCTGTAACGCCTCCTGGCCGTCACCCGCCTCGAGAATCTTGTCAAAATCAAGCGCTGCCTGCCTGAGGCAACGGGTTACTATCTTGCGCATCGTGCTTGAATCATCAACTATCAAAACAACCTTACCCATCAGACACTCTCCTTAATTGGAATCAACAAAACGGTCACACGACCATACCTTCCGTCTTGCCACAGGGGACACTAGTCCTGGCTGAAGACAGACTCGCTCCTGACAAACTCCTCGTGGGCCAGGATGGTGATCTCCGACAAATCAACGGGCGAGATATCAAAATACCGGTCATACTCCTGGTCAAGGGTATACTGCATGGCATCACTCCCCGTACCGAATCCGGCCATCATCGCAATTATATCACCGAGATGCACCGCATACACCAGGGACCGCACCTCCGCTGCCGCCCTACAGGGACTGTGGTGGCAGCGGATGATCTCTTCGAGCGGCACCGGCAGCTGCCAGTATCGTGCCAGTTCGCTGCCCGCATCGGCGTGATCGAATCCCACCAGATTCTGCTCTGCCGCGAGATAATCAGAACAACTGCCGCTCTCGATATCAGCCACCGCGGCCCCGGCCAGCCCCTTGAGAAACTCAGAGACAAGGGGCTTACCGATATCATGCAGCAACCCGGCGGTAAATGCAAGCTCCAGGTTGATTTCATTTTTGCAGTATTTGGACACTTCCCGGGCAGCCACCGCAACAAAGAGATCATGTCTCCATAATGCGACATGGTCACACTCATAGCCCTGTAACGGGCGGCTGAAAAGACTTCCGGCACTGTCGGCGATGGCCATCCCGATCACCATCCTCTCCCCGAGGTAGGCAATGGCCCGATCCACGGTCGTAATGGCATGCAGGGTCTTAAAGGCCGGGGAATTGACCACCCGCAGGAGCCTTGCGGTCAGGACCGAATCATTGCGGACAAGCGCGACCAGGTCGTGGAGATCATGATCCGGGTCCGACGCCTTTTCCATGAGGAGCAGGGCATTGGGAGAAAGAAAAGGGGTGCTCTGCACAGCCCTTTCCATGGCAAGACGATTCATCTCACTGCTCATAACCACCTCAAATCTGCCATTGTCCCCTGCCGGGACAGTTGACGGTCACGATACCGCTACCAACGACAACCGTTACCGTTCGGCTGTGATTGCCGCCCAGATCTTCGCCAGCAACGGCAATCCGGAGCTCCTGAAGATACTGTTTTATGGCCGCCTGATTTCTTTTCCCAATGTTAAACAACTCATTATGGTCGAGTATCGAGGCGCCGCCGACCAATTTCGCACCCATGCCGCGGCCGTTTGCTTGACATCCCAGTTCCCGCATGACGGAAATCAGCGCCGGTATGCCGGAGTCGGCAAAATAGCCCGGCAGCGCCCTGGCCTTGGCCCGGTTGATGCCCGAATCGGGAAGCGCCACATGGAGAAGCCCGGAGACGCCGGCATTGCGGTCAACAAGAATCACCGCCACGCATGAACCCAGGGCATAGGTCTTCAGAACGTCTCCGGGGGTTGCCGAAGCACCGAACTCTCCGATCCCGACAATGAGATCACCCATGCCCCATCTCCGTTAGCAGCGACACAATTCTGCCGGCAATATCCTCCAGGGGAAGCAATGCTTCGGCCCCTCCCTTCTCGTAGGCCACCTTGGGCATCCCGAAGACCACGGAGGACGCCTCGTCCTGGGCGATATTCCGGGCGCCTGCCTTGCGCATGGCGAGCATCCCCTGGGCGCCGTCGGAGCCCATGCCGGAGAGCATGACGCCAACCGCGTTGGCGCCGGCATGTTCGGCCACCGAATGCATGAGCACATCCACCGAGGGACAATGCCCGCTCACCTTTTCCCCGGGCTCGCAGGTCACCGTGTAAACCCCGCCGGAGCGCTGCACGCGCATCTGTTTTGCCCCGGGAGCAAGGAGCACCAGTCCGCTCCGGACCCGGTCCCCGCTCTCCGCCTCCCTGACCTCAAGCTCGGAGATCTTGTTCAACCGCTCGGCATACATGGTGGTAAACCCCGGCGGCATATGCTGGACAATGACCACCCCGGGCATTGTCACCGGCAGGCGACTCACAATCCGGGCAATGGCCTCGGTTCCACCGGTGGAGGCGCCGATCGCCACCACCTTGTCGGTGGTCTCTGCCAGAGGCTTGTACCAGAGAACCTGACTGCTTGCATCAACGATCTTTTTATTCTTCCAATGGGCGACATTGGCCTTTGCCGCGACCTTTATCTTGGCCCGAAGCTCCCCCAGCATTGCCTGCAACCCACTGACAACGTTGGTGGTCGGTTTGGAAACAAAATCAACGGCCCCGGCCTCAAGGGCGTCAATGGTGACCTGCTTTCCCTTCTGGGTCATGGTGCTGACCATCACCACCCGCATTGGATACTGGGGCATAAGCTTGCGGAGAAACTGCACCCCGTCCATGCGCGGCATCTCCACATCCAGAGTCAGGACATCGGGGGCAAGCTCAACAATCCTGTCCCGGGCCTGATAGGGGTCAGCCGCGGTCCCCACCACCTCGATCGCCGGGTCAAGTGACAGCCCCTTGGTCAGGATCTCCCTGACCAGCGCGGAATCATCAATAACGAGAACACGGATCTTTCCGCTCATAGAGCACCTGTTTTTTGGTAAACAGCCGGCACCAGGTACTGGAATCTTTTCTGCTCCCGGCCAAGGGTCTCGGAATGGCCGATAAACAGATACCCACCTGACTCCAGGCAATCATAAAATTTCCCCAACAGGGATCCCCTTGTCTCTTTATCAAAATAAATCATAACGTTACGGCAGAAAATAACATGAAATTTTTTCTTAAATGGAAAGGTCTCATTCATGAGGTTGAAGCGCCGGAAAACCGCTTCCCGGCGCAGGAGATCATTCACCACCCAGTTGCCATCCGGAAGTTTACTGAGATATTTTCTCAGCAATGACTCGGGCAATGCCCGCACCCGGTCCTCAGAATAGACTCCGGCCCGGGCAATATCCAGGGCGCGCTGGGAGATGTCGGTGGCCAGAATCCCCGCCTCCCACTGTTCATAATCCGCGCCGAAAAATTCACGCATCAGCATAAGGAGCATAAAGGGCTCTTCACCGGTGGAGCATCCCGCACACCAGACCCGGATATCCCTGGACGCGGAGCGTCCCTGTGATTCAACCAGACCGGGAAGGACCGTATCGACAAAAAAATCAAAATGACTCTTCTCCCGGTTAAAATAGGTGTGGTTGGTTGAAATCCGGTCAACCAGTTCACACAGGGCCTTTTCGGTGGTGTCCGCGACCAGGTGCTCATAGTACTCTTGAAATGAGTGAAAACCGAGCGTGGCGATATGCTTCTGGAGGCGACCCACCAGGAGGGAACGTTTATGCTCGGTGAGGTTGATGCCGAAACGGGCGTGGATAATCTTCCGCATCCGCTCAAACTCCTGGTCAGCAATGCCCATCAGATACCCGGCCATTATCCCCCCCCCGTCACTCCCTCAGTGCGCCACCTGAAAAAAATCATCCCTGTTGCCGGTCTTCGTTGTCTCCATCGACAAAAGGACCCTCCAGGACAAGGGGATCATGCCCTCCCTCCCCGCCGTTTTCCAGCCGGAACCGGGTCAGCATCTGCTGGAGGTGGAGCGCCTGGCTGGAAAGCTGTTCAGAGGCTGCCGCACACTCCTCGGCATTGGCGGTATTTGTCTGGGTAACCTGATCGATCTGGCCGAGTCCGGTGGTCACCTCCTTGATCCCCAGGGCCTGTTCATTGGAAGAGGCGGAGATCTCTGCAAGAAGATCACTCACCTTGCTGACCCCGGCAACGATATCGTTCAGGGCATCGGCTGTTTTGCCGGCGATCTCCTCGCCCTTGGTGGTTTTTTCCACCGAGCCCTCGATCAGCTCCGAGGTTTCCCGGGCCGCCTGGGCGCTCCGGGCGGCAAGATTCCGCACCTCCTCGGCCACCACGGCGAACCCCTTGCCGTGATTCCCGGCCCGGGCCGCCTCCACCGCAGCATTCAAGGCAAGAAGATTGGTCTGAAAAGCGATCTCGTCAATAACCTTGATGATTTTGGAAATACTGCTCCCCGAGGCAGAGATCTCTTTCATCGCCTGGATCATGCCCTGCATCTGCACAGTGCCCTTTTCTGCCGCCTCTCTGGTCTTCACGGAAAGGGTATTTGCCTGGCCGGCGTTATCGGCATTTATCCTGGTCTGGGAGGCCATTTCATTCATTGATGCGGTGATTTCCTCCAGGGATGCCGCAGTTTCGGTGGCCCCCTGGGAAAGGCTCTGGCTGGCATCGGCCACCTGTCCCGACCCGGCGGCGATCTGATCACCGGCCTCCCGCACCTCGCCGATAATCCGACGAAGATCGTCAACCATCTTCTGCAGGGCCCTGCCCAGCAGATCATGCTCCGAGGCGAGATCGACCGTGCGGGTCAGATCACCCTCGGCAATGGCCAGCGCCAGCTGCTCGCGCTGGCCGATACTGTTGGCCAGCCCACCGATAATCGAACCCAGCTCCTCGATTTCATTGCGGACCCCATAGATCTCGCAGCTGCGGCAGTCCTCCCCTTTTTTTGCCCGGGGGCAGTGTTTAACCGCGGCAAAGGAACCGCTGTTCACCCAGCAATGATCGACCTTGCCATAGCTGGGACAGTCTGGACGATTGCACTTCTTGACCTGGGAACAGTTGACCGCCCGGCCCATGGCCATTCCCTCACTGATATCACCAAGGCCGATCTTGCCGATTATCCGCACGGCATCGGTCAGTGGGCCGGTGATGCCGCGCGAGATGAAAAAACCAAAACCAAGTGCCGCGGCAATCCCGAGGATAACCGCGATCCCGGCAGTCCACTGGCTGCGCCCGGCCCCGGTCATGGCCGATTTTGCCCCCCTGGCCGCGAGCTCCGCGCTGAGTGCCGTTGCCTGGTCGAGCAGACCTCTGAGCGCGTTATAGGCCTGCTGTTCGCTGCCAAAGGCAATGTCCAGGGACTGGTTGAGGTGGTCGAGGTCCTCGCGGACAAAAACAAGGGCCTCCTCAAACAGGGCCTCAATCTCAGCCAGGGCTGGCTCCACCTCGGTGTCAAATATCTTTCGCGCCTCCCGGGATTCACTCATGTTGGCAAAATTATTAATGAACACAAGCTGATTTATCTTCTCACCAAGCCCATGCAGCCTGATATGGGGTTCGTTGAAACGGGCCATGATCAGGTCGAAATCCGGATCCCCTGAAAGAAAATCCTTCATCCACTTGCCAAGGCCGCAGAGGGTGGGATCCAGCTGACCGGAAAATTCCCTGTTTTCGGCAATGGCGATATCAAGAGCGGCAACCCACTTGAGATGATCAAGCCTTCGAGAGACAAGAATGGTCTGCAGATTGGCAACGTCATTTAAATTGACCTGACTGGCGTGGTGGACCAGCTTCTTGTGCTCGGCAGCCCATTTCTCCATGGCATCCTTGACGGAACGGGCCAGATCCTCTTCCTCAACCCTCTTGGGCAATGACTCATATCCCTGCCAACCGGCTTGAAATTCCTGCCACAGCGGCTCAAGTTCAGCGATTTTTTCCCTGCGCTTTTCTGAAGGAAGACTGGAGATCACCATGGTCCGCTCCAGGGCCTGGATCCCGTTCATGGCTGCCGTCACCACGCCCAACCCCTCGACAGACGGCATCCGCACCTCGACGACCTCTGACAGACTCTTGCTGGTGGAGTTGATTCCATACCAACCCACCCCGCCGACAATCCCGCAGATCATCGCGACAATGGCAAATGCGCCCAGGAGTCTTGTCGATATCTTCATGCTCACAGCCATCCAGTTACCCTCCGTGACACAAAACACCATTCTCATCGCCCCCTTTGCGGAAGGGGAGGGATTACAGTGTCAAGACAGGTTTCATCACCTGCTCCCGAAAAAGCGCAAAAATGCTTTTCAATGTCAGGCAACGCCCATATCCTCAATCTCGGTCAGGGCGCCCACATCAAGAATGAGGCAGACCTCACCATTGCCGAGGATGGTACATCCCGAAACATAACGGGCCGCGGCAAAATAACCGGACAACCCCTTTATAACCGTCTGCTGCTGACCAAGGACCTCATCAATAAAGAGACTTATCCCTCTTCCCTGGTGCTCGACGAGAACCAGCACCCCATCGTCAAGATTCTTCCTTTCGCCTCCCTTGTCGAGAATAGAGCCCAGACGCAGGACCGGATAGAATTTGCCGCGCACCTTGACCAGCTCCTGCCCCTCGGGGGTATAGGTGATCGCCCCGGATTCGGGCCGGAAGATGTCCCGTATCGCCAGGAGTGGCACAATGCACTTTGCCCTGCCCACCCGGATCAGCATGCCGTCGATTATCGCCAGGGTAAGCGGGATGCGAAGCTTTATGCTGGTGCCCTTGCCCGGAATGCTCGCCACGTCTATTCTGCCCTTGATCTTTTCCAGGTTCCGTTTGACCACATCCATCCCCACCCCGCGGCCGGAGATATCGGTCACCTTGTCGGCAGTGGAAAAACCCGGGGCGAATATCAGATTGTAGACCTCGCGGTCGCTTATCTCGGTGCGATTTTCCTCGATCAGTCCCTTGCTGATTGCCTTGGAGAGAAGTTTTTCCCGGTTCAGTCCCCGTCCGTCATCTTCCACCAGAATCCAGACCTCTCCCTCTTCGTGGCGGGCCGAAAGCCTGAGCACTCCGGTTTCCGGTTTGCCGGCGGCCACCCGCTCATCGGGCGGTTCAAACCCGTGGTCAAGGGAGTTGCGCAACAGATGCACCAGGGGATCGCTGATGGTCTCAATGACCGTCTTGTCGATCTCGGTCTCCTCGCCGGAAAGCTGAAGGTCAACCTTTTTCCCGGACTTGAGGGAAAGGTCATGGACCAACCGGATCATCTTGCGAAAGAGCCCGGAAACCGGGATCATCCGGATGACCATCGCCATTTCCTGGAGATCGCGGATGATCTTGTCCATCTGCTGGGCGGCCTTATTAAAGTTTTCCAGGGGCAGGCCATCAAGATCCGGGTTGTGGATAAGCATGTTTTCGGCAATGACCAGCTCGCCGATCAGATTGATAAGATTGTCAAGCTTGACCAGGTCGACGCGGAGATCCTGACGGACCACTCCGCTGCCGGGCGCGGCTGCGGCTTTCTTTGGAGGTGGCGGTTGCGGCTTTTCAGCGGGGGGTGTTTTGAGGGCGCCTGGATCAACGGACCGGGCCGGTTCATCCGGCGCCGCGCCCTGCCCCTGACCCTGGACGGCCGGCGCGCGGTTTTTCTCGTCAACCCCGGGCTGGGTCGGATTTTCTTTCCCCACCTGGGCAATAATTTCATCAACCGCGGCCAGATGCCCATCCAGATCGGGAATCCGGCCGGCCCCGCCGCGGGAGACATCAACGACCCCCTGTTGCAGGGCATCAACCATCTGAAGAAGCAGCCCACAGGGGTTCAGGCCGCCGAACTCCGCGCCGGAGCGGGCATGATCAACCACCGTCTCAATACGGTGCCCCAGCTTTTCAAGATCCGCATACCCGAAAAAGCCGCAGTTTCCCTTGAAACTGTGCAAGGCCCGAAAAATCGTGGCCAGAGCCTCCGGGTCGCCGCCCTCTTTCTCGCACGCCAGCAGCCCATCCTCAGCGCCCTGCAAAAGCTCTTCCGCCTCCTGGACAAACCCCTGAACCATTTCCGGAGAAATCTCAAAGTGGAGATCAGCGTCGGCCTCACCGCTCTCACCTTCCTCACCGCTCTCACCTTCCTCAACGGGAGGCGCGTCCTGCACCACGGCGGGAATCTCTTCTTTCACCTCAGGCGCCGACACGGCCGGCGGCCCGGCGGAATGAACCGCGGAGGAGCGGGCAGTGGCCTTGCTTATGGCCTCAGCCAGGAGTCGAGTAATGACCCCCGCCTCGTGGGCAAGCCCCTCATCACTGAAATTGGTGGCAACGTGATCCAGGGCAAGTTTGGCAAAATCACAGGCCTGGCAAAGCAGGTCGGCGTACTCCGCCTCCATCATCACCTTGCCCGACCGGATGAGATCAAGAAGATTTTCAGCTGAATGGGCCACCTGGGAGATCCTGTTCAACTCGAGAAACCCGGCGCTGCCCTTCATGGAATGAAACAGGCGAAAAATAGAGTTCATGGTCTCCCGGTCACCGTTGACGGCCCGGAAGACGTTGCAGGACATGCACTCCTGCTCCGATGCGGCAACGACGCAGGTCCCCCGACCGTTGCCCACATAGCCCATGTGAAGCCAGCAGGGAGAATCCAGGACCTTGCCATAACGGGGGCACTCGGGGTCATTGCATTTGGTTTCAGCCCAGCAGTCGACATGGCCGCAACTCTTATCAAGCTCGATAATGGTGGGCTCGAGCTGTTCTATCATGTCGCGGGTTTCTTGAATAAACTCCAGAAGGATTTCAACTTCCTCAGCGGAAACTTCATTGCTCATACTCACCTCGATTCGCCTCTCGACCCAACAAAAAAATGACCTGCCGCGAGTTGCCCGCACAGGATATCCCGACCGAACTATAAACGGCATCACACATTAATACAAAACCTCCCGGAGTTCCACAGTAATTCCGAAAGCAGGGGCAATGAACACCGCCGCGCCACCCGGAGCCGCCGAAGTCAAATCCATGACACGGGACGATTCCCCCTCGCCCGTCCCCCCTTTCCTGCCACAGGGGAATTGCCATCGATCTTTACAACCATTCGATAATACTACAATATAACAAAAACAAAACAAATGGAACGCAAATTGCAATATTGCCAGTGAACACCAACAACTTCAGTTGACGAGGAAAGTGAATGAATACCATGTTGAGACACATACTTCCCGCGCTCTGTCTCCTGCTTTTCCTGGGGCAGAACGCCGCGTCCGCCCCTGTTCCCCACACTCTTCTCGCGATCGAAGAGAGCAGCGCCGGCGATACCGGCCGGATCGATATCGACTTCACCGACCTCCCCCCCTACCGGATCCTGATCTCGGAAGACAGACTGGACCTGACCCTGCAGAACACCAGGGTCGGCAAGGCGATCCCAAAGACCGGGTCAGGTGATATTATTCGTGAAATAAAGCACAAGGACGGCCGCGGGCAGAGCGTGGTCTCATTTTACTTCAAACGGCAACCGTTGCGGGTCAATGCCGCGTTTGTATTAAAGGATGCCGCGCCGTCAGACTCCAGCGCCAAACTCTCAGCCCGTCTTTCCCTGGACGTCACCTACAAACCTGAACCCGTTGCCCCCCCGCCCCCCGAATCACCTGAGACAGCCCCGGAGCCCGGGGAAAACACTGACAACAGCGCCGCCCCGGAGGTGTCAAAAACCCGACCATCCATTTCAGGGGATCTTCCGGGAAGAGAGGCGGCCATTGCCGGCTTTATTGCCGCAAAACAGATCACATCCCCTTTCAAAGGACGGTGGAAAGATTTTTTCAGTGAGTACAGAACCCCTCTCTCCATTCCGGTCGACATCCGCTATTCCCTGCCCCCCTTTCCGGTTATTTCCCTTGCCGGCACCGGCATGGAAAAGTCATATCTTTCCCCCCTTGTTCTCGCCCAGGGTCGAGCCGGGATATGGGATGACGTTCTCACGGTTCTTGAAAGGCAGAGCGCCGAGGCCATGACCTCCGAGATGAAGACCGTTGTTTTCCTTGCCTATGCCGACGCCCTGCTCCGAAACGGGAACCCGGTCACCGCCCTCAACACCCTGAACATGATTCCAGCGGGACAGCCTGAAACCCGGATAAGCGAATGGGCCAGATATCTCAAGGCGGTGACCCTGGCCTCTGCGGGACAGCCCTACCAGGCCGCATACGAACTGGACCACTTCCACCGTCCCCAGGACAGCGCGCCCACCCTCACTCCCTATCTCGACATGGCCAGGGTGGAGACGGCACTTGCCACTAAACAGTATGATGAAGCGCAAAAAATTCTCAACAAGGACAAAACCGGTTATCCGGAAGATGTCAGGACGATCCTAAGCCTGCGCCAGGCAGACCTCTGGGCCTTAACCGACAGATCCGACCGGGCCGCCTCCTATTACTCAGAACTTGAAAAACAGAAGGCGATCCTCAGCAGCCACCCGTTCTCCCTGGCCCTGTATGCCGAGACCCTTCGCACCCATGGACGCAACGCTGAGGCCACCAATCGATACAACCGCCTGGCCGCGGTCCTTGCCCATCACCCCGGGGAGTCGCTTGCCCTCTTTGCCGAGGCCGAGAGCCTCGGGGCCGCCGCCAGCCAGACCGGGAATTTATTCCAGGATATTATCGACCGGCATCCCGGCACCGAGGGGGCCATCCGCGCCCGGCTCAAGACGGCCGATCTCGCGGTCCTGGCTGACACGGACAACAAGAAACTTCATCATCTGATGGCGGAATACAAAGAGATATCAGCAATCGCCCCCCTGCGCCAGCTCCGCGAGGAAGCGGCCCTCAAAGAGGCCCTGACCATGTACCTGTCCGGCGATCTGGTCAGGGCCGCCCACCTGATTCAATCCTTTATCCGTGATTATGCAAGCGGGCCTCTCAGTATTCACGGCCAGACCATGATGATCGAACTCCTGCCGGTAACGGTCCGCGAGCTGGTTTCCGGAAAAGAGTATCTCAAGGCCCTGGTCCTGGCCGAACAGAACCGCGATCTTCTGGTAAGCGGCCAGATCAGCAGTGATTTTCTCAGCGAACTGGGTCTTGCCTTTGCCGGGCTCTGCATCTGGAACCGGGCGATCCGGGTCTACAGCTATATCCTCGACATATCCAGGGGAACCCCGGCCGAGGAAGGGGCCTACCTTCCTCTGATCGAGGTCCTTCTGGCAAGCGAGTCCCACGATCAGGTCGAGGCCTATGCCACCCATTACCTGAAGCACTATCCTGCCGGACATGATCTTACGGACATCCTGCGCCTGCGGGCGGAATCCCTCCATAAAAGCGGCAAAACCAGGCAGGCGGGCGATATCATCCAGCAGTACGACATCACCACCAGCAGAACGCTTAACTCCCTGGCCGCCCGGATCTTCTGGGATCTGGAGGAGTATGGACTGGTCGAGAAGCATCTATCCCGAAACATGGGAACCGACCTGAGCGGCGCGGACCCCGGGGATATATTCCTGCGCGCCGAGTCCCTGTTCAAGACCGGCAGAACGGATCAGGCTCTGCCGTTTTTCACCTTTCTTATTGATATCCCCGACCAGGCCGACCAGGCCCTGTATCGGGCGGCCCAGATCCATCTGGCGCGAAAGGAACGGGGCCAGGGAGTAAAGCTTTTGCAGCGACTGGCCGAAGAAGGAAAGAGCCCTTTATGGAAAAAAATGGCCGCAGAGACCCTGGCCATCAACGCTGAACTCGAGACATCACGGTAACCGAGGAGACCCATGCCAGGCCCACTCTATTTCGACCAGACCACCATCCTTTTAAAAAAGGTTCTGGACATCCGGGTGCAGAACCAGCAGGTCATTGCCTCCAACATCGCCAATGCCGACACCCCGGGGTACGCCGCGTCTCGGCTCGAGTTTGAGGAAAAACTCCAGAACGCGATCAGGCAGGAACAGAGCGGCGCCGCCGCCACCCACCCCGGCCATATCCCGATCTCCGCAAGCCGGATCGAGGAGGTAAGGCCCGACGTGATCCAGGAAGAAAAATCTTCCGTGGGAGACGGCAACTCGGTGAGCAGGGACCAGGAGATGATCGCCCTGGCCGAAAACCAGCTGCTCTACGAAGCCGCCACCCAGATGCTCAACAAGAAACTCGGCCTGCTCAAGTATGTTGTCCAGGGCGGACGATAAGGAGAGGTGCAATGGATATCTTCCAGACAATGAAAATCAGCAGTTCGGCCTTGAAGGCCCAGCAGATCAGACTGAACACCATCAGCTCCAATCTGGCGAACATTGAAACCACCCGGACGCCGGAAGGGGGTCCATACAAAAAAAAGGCGGTTGTCTTCAGGCCCACTGAGCCCGATTCCTTTGCCGGCCATCTTGACCGCACCATGGGGGTCACCGGCCAGGGAGTCGAGGTGGAGGAGATCGTCACCGACCAGAGCCCACCGAAAACCATCTATGACCCGTCCCATCCCGATGCACGGGAAGACGGATATGTGGCACTGCCCAACATCAACCTCCTGGAAGAGGTTGCCGACATGATGAGCGCCTCCCGGAATTACGAGGCCAACGTCACCGTGATCCAGTCGGCCAAGCGTATGGCGCTCAAGGCGCTGGAAATCGGTAAATAAAAAACAGGGTGCACACCATGAAAGATATAACTCTGGCAAACCATTTGCATTCACTGAAAGGACCGGGGACTTCGGTCTCCGCGAAAAACACCGGCGGCACGGGATTCCAGGAGGCCCTGAACGGAATGATCGACTCGACAAACCGGGCCCAGGTTGAGGCGGACCGGGCGGTGGAAAAACTGCACAGCGGCGAGGCGAAAAACCTGCACGAGGTGATGCTCTCCCTGGAAAAGGCGGACATCTCCATGCGGATGCTGGTTCAGGTGCGCAACAAGGTGGTTGAGGCCTACCAGGAAATCATGCGGATGTCGGTATGATGACATGAGAACCACGTTTCCGACACAGTCAACAACCATTAACACACGGAACGCATCGTGAGGACACTCCATGGCTGAAAAAAAATCACTCTTCGCAATGATCAACGAATGGCCCCTTGCCCGCAAGATCAGCCTGGCGGTGGTGGCCCTGCTTTCGATCACTGTTTTTTCCCTGATCATCATGGAGGGCCGGGTTGCAGACTACCGCCTCCTCTATGCCAATCTTGCCGAAGGCGATGCTTCCTCGGTCATCCAGTGGCTCAAGGACCAGAAGATCCCCTATAAACTGGAAGGGGGCGGCAAGGCTATTCACATCCCCGCGGACAAAGTCTATGAGGCCCGCATTGAACTGGCCGGGCTCAGTATTCCCCGGGGAGGCGGAGTCGGCTTTGAAATCTTTGACAAGCAGAGCTTCGGCCTCACCGATTTTGCCCAGAAGGTAAACTACCAGAGGGCCCTGCAGGGCGAACTCTCCAGGACCATTTCATCCCTGGCACCGGTGGAGGCGGCCCGGGTCATGCTTGCCCTGCCGGAAAAAAGGGTCTTCAAGGATCAGCAGAAGGAGGCCACCGCCTCGGTTATTGTCAAGCTCGGCCAGGGCCAGCAGTTGAAGATGAACCAGACCCAGGGTATCATCCATCTGGTAGCCAACAGCATCGAGGGTCTTGACCCGGAAAACGTGACGGTCATCGACTCCAACGGGGTGGTCCTCTCGCCAAAGAGTTCAACCGACCCCAATGACCCCATGACCCCGGGGATGTCCAGCCACCAGCAGACAATGGAGAAACGACTGGAATCGCGGGCCCAGTCCCTGCTTGACCGCGCCCTGGGAGTAAACAACTCCCTGGTCAAGGTCACGGCGGATCTCGATTTTGCCCAGGTTGAAAAAACCGAGGAGATTTTCGATCCCAAAAGCTCGGTGCCGCGCAGCGAACAGGTCTCCGAGGAAAAAACCACCACCGACTCCGGCGCAGGCGGCATACCGGGACCCCAGTCCAACCTCCAGGGGGCCGCGGCCGGCGGCAGCAACTCCAAGAACTCTTCCCGGTCTTCCGAAACCATCAATTATGAAATCAGCAAGGTGGTCAGCCGCACCGTTGCGCCGGTCGGGTCAATCAAGAGCCTTTCCGTCGCGGTACTGGTCGGTGACAAGGAGGTTCCGGCCGCAGGAGAGGGCCAGGAACCGACCACAACACCACGAACCGCCGAAGAGCTTCTGGCCATTGAAAACATGGTGACCAGCGCGCTGGGGCTCGACACCGGGCGCGGCGATCAGATCAAGGTCGTCTCCATGCCGTTTGTCGACACTTTCAGTCTTGCCCTGGAAGATACCCCGGTAGCGGAACCCTCAATCTATGATTATCTTCCCTATGTAAAGTACGGGCTGCTGGCCCTGGGTGTCATTGTCTTCTACCTTGTCCTGATCCGGCCGATGGTCAAGAGCCTGCAGGGACCGAAAACACCGTATCCGACCGTGGGCGAGCTTGAGGCAGGACTTGCCGCCGAGGAACGGCTTATCGCCTATAAGGATCCAACCCAGCGGATCCGCGAGGAAATACTCCGGGCAGAAACGCCGCCGACCCATGTCATCCGCAGCTGGCTGAACAGTAATTAGTGTCTGTCCGGAAAGTCTGTTTTTTCCGGATGTCTACACGTGGTTGTTTTCAAACCGGAAACAGACGATTTTGAAAAAGATCTAGGAGATCAAGGAAGTATGCGCAGGCGCACTGGAGTACGGCGAGCACATACTTCTGCGGATCAACACCAAGATTTTTTAAAAAAGGGATATCATGGAATTTTCAAAACTGACCGGATCGGAAAAAGCAGCGATCCTCCTCCTCTGTCTCGGTGAAGCGGCCACGGCCAAGGTCTTTGACCAGCTTTCGGACAGCGAGGTGCGAATGATTACCCGGAGCATGATGAGTATCGACTTTGTGCCCGCCGATGTGGCCAAACAGATATTCTCCGCCTACAACAAGGCCCAGCAGGAGTTTACCGGGATCTTTGTCAGGGGAAATGAGTTCACCAAAAAAGCCATTTCCAGCGCCGCCAACCAGCAGCGTTTCAAGGCCCTGATGGAACAGGTCACCTCCGGCACCGAGTCGCGCCCCCTGGAAACAATCGCCATGATGGAACCCCGGATGGTGGCAAGCATCCTTGAGGTGGAACACCCCCAGACCCTGGCCCTAATCCTCTCAACCCAGAAGGCGGATCACACCGGCAAGATCCTGTCATATTTTTCCGAGGAACTGAAGTCCGACGTCATGCACAGAATTGCCAAGCTGGAAAAGGTTTCACCCGATGTCATCTCAGAGATCGAGACCGCGCTGCAGCGGGAAATCGGCGTGGTGGTCACCAAGGAGCAACAGCAGGTCGGGGGGATCGACAAGGTTGTCGAAATCCTGACCAGAATGGAAAAGGGCGTGGACCGCAACATCCTGATCCGGATGGAAGAGATCGACCCTGACCTCGCCGAGACCATCCGAAGAAAGATGTTCACCTTCGAGGATCTGGTCGGCGTGGATGACGGCGCCCTGCAGAAAATTCTCAAAGAGGTCAACACCGACACCCTGACCATGGCCCTCAAAACAGCGTCCGAGGAACTCAAGACCAAGATCTTCAACAACATATCCAAGCGGGCCGCGGAGATGATCGAGGAGGACCTCGAGGTCATGGGCCCCACCCGCCTCTCCGATGTCGAGGCGATGCAGCTGACCATAATCAAGACCGCGCTCCGTCTTGAGGACGAAGGCACAATCATCCTGCCTGGTCGGGGAGGCCGCGATGTCCTCGTCTAAGGTTTTCAAGGAAGACAAGGAGTTCAGGCCGGCGCGCCTTCTCGCCCGAGATTTTGAAGGGATCAGCGACTGGAGCAGCGGCGCCCTGTTCGTCAAGCCTCAATCCCCGGACCATTCCCAGGATGTATCAGGCGGGGGGGCAGAGGCAGGAGACGGCCAGGCTTCCGTGCCTCGTGGCATTGACGCCATCAAGAAGGAATCCTATGACAAGGGCTTGCAGGACGGCTTGAAGCAGGCTGAAGAGCAGTTCCTCGCCACCCTCCAGTCCCTGCAGTCGATCCTCGGCGACATCGACCGGCTGCGTGAGGATATCCTCAAAAACAGCAGTGAAGACATGATCAGGCTGATAATCGCCATTGCCCGCCAGGTGATCAGAACCGAGATCTCGATACAGCCGGAAATCATTGTCAACACCCTGGGAGAGGCGCTCCAGGTTGCCGTCAGATCCGATGAGTGCGTTGTCAGAATCCATCCCGACGACCTGGAGTTTGTCTCCTCGGCAAAGGCGGACTTCATGTCCCGGATAAATGATCTTAAGAATATTTCCATAGAAACAGACCCCAGGATCAGCCGGGGCGGATGCGTCATTGAGTCCGATTACGGCAAGGTCGACGCCACGGTGGAAACCCAGCTTGAGGAGATCTATCAGCACCTCAGCGCCTCCAGTGACAAGGGATGACGCCATGGAAAACCTGGTCGCCAGCCTCGAAGGACTGCCTCTCTTCCGTGTACACGGCAAGGTAAACAAGATTGTCGGCCTGATCGTCGAGGGATACTGCCCCCACGCCTCGGTTGGAACGCTCTGTGAACTGACCCCGTTGAACGGCGGCCCGCCCATCCCCGCCGAGGTGGTTGGTTTCCGGGGCGGCCAGGGCCTGCTCATGCCCTTGGGTGAAATGCGCGGACTCGGCCCCGGCAGCTTGATCCGGGTCCGGCAGACCAGCGCCACGGTCAAGGTGGGAAACGCCCTGCTCGGCCGGACCATCGATGCCATGGAGAACACCATTGATGACGGCCCCCGCCTTCACCTCACCGAAGAACGGCCCATATACGCCCTGCCGCCCGGCCCTCTGCAGAGAAAAAAAATAACCGACCCCCTTGATCTCGGAATCAGGGCGATCAATGGCCTGCTGACCTGCGGCACAGGGCAGCGAATGGGAATCATGGCCGGCTCCGGAGTCGGAAAAAGCGTCATGCTCGGCATGATGGCCAAACACACCCGGGCCGATGTCAACGTTATTGCCCTGATCGGCGAACGGGGCCGCGAAGTCCGTGAATTCATTGAACGGGACCTGGGCCCTGAAGGTCTGGCCCGGTCGGTGCTGCTGGTTGCCACATCAGACCAGTCGCCACTGCTCCGGATGCGCGGCGCCTTTGTTGCCACGGCAATTGCCGAGTATTTCTGCGCCCAGGGAAAAGATGTTCTTTTCATGATGGATTCGGTAACCCGTTTCGCCATGGCCATGCGCGAGGTTGGGCTTGCCATCGGCGAACCCCCGACAACCAAGGGATATACCCCTACTGTTTTCGCCACCCTGCCCAAGCTGCTTGAACGGGCGGGGAGCTTCAAGGGGGCTGGCAGCATAACCGGGCTGTATACCGTGCTCGTTGAAGGCGATGACATGAATGAACCCATTGCCGACGCGGTACGCTCAATCCTTGACGGCCACATCGTCCTCTCCCGCGATCTGGCCGCAAAAAACCATTACCCGTCAATTGATATCCTCAACTCCACAAGCCGGGTGATGCGGGACATCGTCCCTCCCGAACATATCGAACTGAGCGGCAAGGTACAGGAGATACTCGCCATCTACAAAGAATCCGAGGACCTTATCAATATTGGCGCCTATGCCCATGGCAGCAACCCAAAAATCGACTACACCCTGCGAAGAATCGATGCGGTAAACGGATTTTTGCGCCAGGGAATGAACGAACGGGCGGAGTTGAACCAGACGTTTACCGACCTGCAGAATCTTGTTGCCGACCGGCGGGAAAGACCGAGATAATGTCCATCCGGAATGTCCCCTGTTCCGCGCGGGAACACGTATCCGTTTTCAATCGGAAAGTCAACGACTATCGACTGAAAGTCGATAGCTTGAGGCACCATAGTTACAGAGTGACAGAGTGACAGAGGAAATGAGACGTGAGATGTAATACGAAATCTTTAAAAACTTTGCCACTCTGTGCCTTTGCCACTTTGTGCCTGAACAACGAACATACCACTAACTGAAAGCTGACCGTCTGAAGACGGTGGTTTCAACCTTGACGCGAGACTAATAAACCTTCAGGGGCAAAGTCATGACATCATTCAAGCTGCAGTCAGTGCTGGACTACCGGAAGCT
>JBFHXP010000010.1:0-40904 GCA_041598875.1 Desulfobulbales bacterium | reverse complement strand
TATCAGGGAAAGTTACGTCGATGAAAAAACCGGCACCCTGACCAGCCGAGAGATCATCGAGGTCGGGCCGTCTCCCGGATCTTTCTGGAAATACCCCGGAGGCAATGCCTGTTATCTTGACCCCGAACTCTGCGACCGGATGGAGGAGCTGAGTCCGGACTCTTGTGCCGAGGAACTGGAAAGGCTTTTCCTGCCCTTTCTTGACCGGAATATCCGGACCACCCTGAATGATTTCAGCAGAAGAAAAACACCCCGGAAAAAACCACTGACCAGGGACCAGGAGGAGGCGATCCACAGACTCCATATCTTTGATAAACGGCGCCAGCTTTATCTGCGCACCGGCTCACCAGACCTGCGGGACATCTATAGGATCAAACCTGTTTTCTTCCGAAATCTTCTGGAAAAATCCCGGGACGAGCTGGAACAGTTTTTTCTCGCCATGGAGACGGTCCTGAACTCCGACGAGCGCAAGCTGTATGCCTATGCGATCTTTGATATCCAGCGTTTTTTCTCCGGCCCCTTTGCCAGAACCATTCCCCTGACCCTGGATCAGGAGAGGGTGGATGATTTTTTTGAAATGGAATTGTGCGCCCTGGCCGAAGATGAGAAATTCTGGCAAGGGTTCGCGCGGCAGGAGAGAATCCCAGGCTATCTGGTCCGCTACCTTGTCATGTACTTTGACAACACCTACAGGCAGGGAATGATGGATGAAGAGTATATCCGTTCCTTTATGAACGGCAGACGTGAACACAGACCACCTCCGCCGCCATCTTCCGTTTCACCTGAAGAAACCGCCGGGCTGTTTGCAATGCCGGGAGACCAATTACAGAAGATGACCCACCGGGAGCTGACCCGGCGCTACCGCAAAATGGCCCATGAACACCACCCGGACAAGGGGGGAGACAAGGAAAAATTCGTCAGACTGACTGAGGCATACCGCCGCCTGCTGCACGAAAAAAAAAGAAAATAGGCCATCTACATCCCGCGGACCAGGGCCTCCTTGGCCGTCTTGGGCAGCTTCTTGATCTGATGCTCCCTTTTCAACGCAGCGGAACGGGTGGAGACGCTTTCCTGATAGACAAGGACCACCGGCCGCCGCCCCCGGGTGTAGCGAGCGCCGGCTGCCGAGCTGTTGTGCTCGGCAACCCGGCGCGATACGTTGACGGCGATTCCGGTATAGAGGCTGTTGTCCCGGCAGCGAACCAGATAGACCTGCCAGCCGCCATCCTCAGCACCCTGATCTCCTCTGTTCTTCTGGCAAGTATTCTTCCGGCACATGAAGCGTGCGTTCACCTATTTCTTTTGCAGCAGGTCCCGTATCTCCGCAAGAAGCACTGCCTCCTTTGACGGAGCAGGGGGGGCGGCGGGGGCTTCTTCCTCTTTTTTCTTCAATGAATTCATTGCCTTAATAGCCATAAAGATGGCAAAGGCAATTATAATGAAATCAAAAACAGTTTGAATAAACTTACCGTAATTGATTGTAACCGCGACACCTTCACCCACGGCTTCTTTAATGGTTATTGCAAGGCTTGAGAAATTTACACCGCCAATGAGAACCCCGATCGGCGGCATGATGACATCAGCGACAAAAGAGGAAACGATTTTCCCGAAGGCGCCCCCGATGATGATACCAACGGCCATGTCCACAACATTGCCCCGCATTGCGAATTTCTTGAACTCCTGGATCATGCTCATTGCTGTACCTCCTTTGTTCTGATTTTGCGTCCCGCCTGAATCCGGGACAAAGCAGTGTTTTCAGTGCCTCAAGAAAACTCCACTCCTGGCTCCTCATCGGTCGCGTCTGCCGCCGCGGCCACCTCCTTTCTCACCTCGTTCACCTCCCTGACCGCCGCGACCGCCGCCATATCCTCCCCGATCGCCTCCCTGTCCCCCACGGTCTCCACCATACCCGCCCCGACCACCGCCGGGACCACCCCGTCCCCCACCACGGGGGCCTCTTTTGCCGCCACCTTCTTCGCGCGGGCGGGCCTCATTGACAGTAAGGGTTCTTCCTTTCAGTTCCTTGCCGTTAAGCCCTTCAATGGCCAGCTGCCCCTCTGCCGCGGAACCCATCGCGACAAACCCGAACCCCTTTGACTTGCCGCTCTCCTTATCTTTTATAATAGTGACCGATTCAACCTTGCCGAACGCCTCTGCCGCCCGCTGCAAATCCTGCTCCGTGACCTCGTACGACATATTTCCAACATAGATCTTCATGTCCCTCTCCTTTTTGTAACCGGTTTTACAGCAATGGTTTCCGTGCTATCCCCAGGCAGTGCAGCACCTGGGTTGCCGTCTCCTCGATGGATTTGCCCGCGGTGTTGACCACCGGGATGGCATTCTTCTGAAAAATCTGCTGGGCCGACTGAATCTCTTCAATACAGGTAGACATCTTGGCGTATTTGCTGCCTGGATACCGTTTTTCCCGGACACTGTGCAGCATGTCCGGTGAGGTGGTAAGGCCGACAACCCGCTTGACATTCATCCGGATCTGTTCCGGCAGCCGGTATCGGTTGAGATATTCCGCAGTCAGGGGGAAATTCGCCGACTTGAGCCCTAATTGGGTGGCTATATAGACCGATACCGGAGTCTTGCCGGAGCGGGAGACCCCGAGAAGGATGATCTCGGCGCTGTCATACTCATCGGGCTTGGTGCCGTCGTCATGGGCAAGGCAGTAGTGGATTGCCTCGGTACGGCGATGCATTGCCACATCATTGATATGGTGCGCATACCCCGGCTCGCGGATGGCCTTGGCCTCAATCGAGGACTCGAGGCGTTCGAGCATTCCGCCGAATGCGTCAAAAAACTCCACATCCGGCACATCGAAAACCCCGCGCACCTCGCGGTCGATAATGGTGCTGAAGATCAACGGACGCCGCCCCCCGGAACGCTTGCGAATATATTCCAGGGTTTCAGCCGCCTCCTTCAGGGTGCGGATGTAAGGAAAACGCTCTTCATTGAAACTGGTCTCGGGAAACTGGCAGATAAGGGCCTGGCCCAGATTGGTGGCCAGAATGCCGGTACCATCGGAAATGTAGTATACGTCCTTGGAACTCCACATAATTTCCCCTTCTGCAATAAAAATCTTTTCCCTCTCGATCCCCGCCGAGAAGATAAATCAATACAGTGAATAAAGACTGTAGCGGTCCCGAAGGGTTCCGTCAAGAAATGGAAGAGGCTGATCATGGGTGACAGGAGCGGCCCGGATATGGTAGATTCGGCTGCTACTAAATCAACAAGACGGCTGCGGCCATTATATAAACAGTAAAGGAGCTAAAATCCCCATGGGCGACGAAGGCAATAAAATCATCTACTCGATGATGCGGGTAAGCAAGTTTTTTGACAAGAAACCGGTTCTTGAGAACATAAGCCTCTCCTATTTCTACGGCGCCAAGATCGGCGTGCTGGGGCTGAACGGCTCTGGCAAGAGTTCACTTTTACGGATCCTGGCCGGGGTTGACACCGAATTCAACGGCGAGATCAGCCTCTCTCCAGGCCACACCATCGGCTTTCTCGAGCAGGAACCCCTGCTTGACGAGGAAAGGACGGTGCGGGCCATCGTTGAGCAGGGGGTCCAGGAGACCGTTGACCTGTTAAACGAGTTCAATGCCATCAATGAAAAATTTGCAGAACCGATGTCCGATGACGAGATGAACGACCTGATCGAGCGTCAGGGCGCGGTCCAGGAAAAACTCGACCATCTTGAGGCCTGGGAACTGGACAGCCGGCTGGAGATGGCGATGGACGCCCTGCGCTGCCCGCCCGGAGATACCCCGGTCAAGGTCCTGTCCGGCGGTGAAAAAAGACGGGTGGCCCTGTGCCGGCTTCTGCTGCAGAAGCCAGACATCCTTCTGCTCGATGAACCGACCAACCATCTTGACGCCGAATCCGTGGCCTGGCTCGAGCATCATCTCCAGCGCTATCCCGGTACGGTAATCGCCGTGACCCATGACCGCTATTTCCTCGACAATGTCGCCGGCTGGATTCTCGAACTTGACCGGGGCCGCGGCATCCCATGGAAGGGCAATTACTCCTCCTGGCTCGAGCAGAAGGAGAAACGACTTGCCACTGAGGAAAAACAGGAATCAAGCCGCCGCAAGACCCTGCAGCGCGAGCTGGAATGGATCAGGATGTCGCCCAAGGGCCGGCACGCCAAATCAAAGGCCCGGATCACCGCCTACGAGCAGCTCCTGGCCCAGGCAAACGAAAGCCGGGAAAAGGAACTTGAGATCTTCATCCCGCCTGGCCCGCGGCTGGGCAAGGTGGTTATTGAGGCCGAGGCGATCAACAAATCCTTTGGCAACAGGCTTCTGGTTGAAAACATGACCTTCACCCTGCCTCCGGGCGGCATAGTCGGGGTGATCGGCCCCAATGGTGCCGGCAAGACCACCCTCTTCCGGATGATCACCGGGCAGGAGCAGCCCGATTCCGGCACCATCCGGGTGGGAGAAACGGTCAAGCTGGCCTATGTCGACCAGTCCCGCGATGTCCTCAACCCGGAACACACCATCTGGCAGGCGATCAGTGAGGGCCAGGATGTGATCCAGCTCGGCGACCGTGAAGTCAACTCCCGCGCCTATGTCGGCCGTTTTAATTTCTCGGGCAGCGACCAGCAGAAAAAGGTGGGGCTCCTCTCCGGCGGCCAGCGCAACCGGGTCCACCTGGCGCGGATGCTCAAGGAAGGGGCCAATGTTCTCCTGCTTGACGAGCCGACCAATGATCTTGACGTCAATACCCTGCGGGCCCTGGAAGAGGCGCTGGAAAATTTTGCCGGCTGCGCGGTGGTGATCAGCCATGACCGCTGGTTCCTCGACCGGATCGCCACCCACATTCTCGCCTTTGAGGGAGACAGCCATGTGGAATGGTTTGACGGCAACTATTCTGAATATGAGGCAGACCGCAAGGCCAGGCTAGGTGCTGCAGCGGACCAGCCGCACCGGATCAAATACCGGCATCTGACAAGGGATTGATTTAAGAAAAGTCAGGAGTGAAGAGTTAGGAGTAAGGAGATAACAACAAAATTATTTCATTTGTCTTGTCCTTTTACTCCTTACTTCTTACTCCTTACTGCAATAGTCAGCCGCCAGCCGCAATGTCTTTCAAAACCATGGGAGAATACTATGAGGAAATTGACATTACTGTTAATCGCACTGATCACCGCCTCATGCTCATCCCTTTTTCTCGGCATGGAATCTCCACGAATTCATCTGGCCAACCTGGAGATGAAGGAGTCAACACTTTTTGAGCAGAATTTTCTTGCAATCCTCAGGGTGCAGAACCCGAACAATGTGGACATCCCGGTCACCGGCCTGAAGTTCGATCTCGAGATAAACGGCAAGCATTTTGCCACCGGGCTCTCAAGCACGGAAACCCTGATCCCCCGGCTGGGAAGCACCACCATAGAAGTGGCCGCCACCAGCACCCTGCTCTCGATCATTCGCCAGCTCAACAGCCTGCGGGAAGAGGGTAAAAAAACCGTTGACTACCGGCTCTCGGGAAAACTGCACACCTCTGCCCTGCGGTCCCTTTCATTTAAGTACACCGGAGATATCGACCTGGACAAGCTCGGCCAGACCACGAATTCGGCTCCGGCCAGCAGATAGCATTTCACCCTGACGCTCCCTTTTCCCTGTGAGATCCCCCTGGCCAGGAGGGCAATACGCCATTCTGGCTTTTTTATCAGTTACAGTGTATACTGCAAGATTTATCCGGCACGATACCTGTTTGCCGGAGAGAGTTGACTCGATATCTTTTATATGCAGAACAAGTGAGGTTTGAAAAATGAAAAAAAGTATTCTCTTTCTTTTGTCCCTGATGATCCTGGCCGTCACCGTTCCCCAGGGCGCCATGAGCGCCTCAAAAAACAGCCAGGTGACTGCGGGCGAAAAATTCTCCACTGTGACCCCACAGGAGGCGGATGCCCTGATAAAAAACCAGAAAAATCTCCTCCTGGTGGATCTCAGGAATCCCGACGAACTGGGGGCGGGATATATCGAGGGTTCGACCTTTATCCCGATGTGGGAAATCGTCAAGGGCAAGCGGTCCATACCCAAGGACCGCCCGGTTATGCTCATCTGCGCAGTTGGGGGACGCAGCCTTGGACTCGGACAGCTGATGGTCAAATATGGCTGGCCAGAGGTTTATAATCTCAAGGGCGGAATTGATGCATGGAGAGAGGCTGGCCTCCCATTGAAGCATCTGTAATAGAAGAAGCCTGAATCCCTGACAAAAAAAGCGGCGCAATCTCTGCGCCGCTTTTTTATTCTAAAAGAGAGGATAAAGAACCTGCGTGGACATCATAGCCAGATACATCCATTCTGTGGACAAGCTTGTGCCCAGGCCGGAAATAGCCTTAAAGGCCCTCAATATGGCCATGGACCCCCGCTGCAGCATACCTCTGCTTTCAACCCAGATCGAGAGAGACCCGAGCCTGACGGCAAACATGCTCCGGCTGGCAAACTCCGCCTTCTTCGGCCATATGCGGACAATCAACTCGGTCAGGGAAATCATCGTCCGCCTGGGGATAACAACCGTGCAGATGCTCGCCATTTCCAGCGCCACGGTCAGCCTTTTAAAAAATCCCCAGGAGGCCTATAATTTGGAACCCGGGGAACTGTGGAACCATTCCTACGCCGTGGCGCTCCTGGCCGCGATCATCGGACGCCACAGCCTGGTTGATGATCTCCCAGCCCTCTACACCGCTGCCCTGCTCCACGACGTGGGAAAAATCATCCTCAACCGGGATCTGCAAACAGCAATGCTCGAATCCGCGGACTCCACACCGGAAATGACCCTTCTCGCCTATGAAAGAAAACTTCTTGGCACCGATCATCCGGAGGTAGGCGCCGCGCTTCTCGCGCACTGGGAGCTGCCTCCGACCATCACCCATGCTGTTTCCAATCACCATGATTCGCACCTCAGCGAGGATGCCCCCCTGGTCCACCGGATCGTCAACCTGGCCAACTGGCTTGAAAACACCCTTGGCCTGCATACCGCCTCCCGAGATGCACTGCGGGTCGATGATCTGTTTTTGGCCCATCACCACGCGCAATTCCCGCCGGTACCCGGATTTTCCGAAAATTTTCCGGCAATCCTCGAAGAATTTCTTGCAAGCTATCCTGATTCCGACACTTCACTCTCGGCATAAGACCCGCTTTTCAGAGTGAGACTCCTCTCGCGGAGCGGAGGCCTCAGGTAGTTCCCTAACAGAGGGCCAGACTGCTACAGATTTGAATATCGAACCGCAGGATGTCGAATGGTGAAGGATAAAACAGATAACTACAGATAGATCTTTCCTTCATCGTTTTAAGGAGTGAACTGTTTCCATGATAGCTCTTCTTATTTGAATTTTATGGTGTTCACTTCGATATTCGACATTGCCTGTTCGATATTCTGCGGTTTCAAAAATCTCATTTTTCGCCGGATCGGTTGAACCTTTCCGGGTCCACCACCTGAGGTGATGGGTTTATGAAAACTTACTAAGCAAAATCCGCTGATCAGCCGACATACATAAAAAGGAGTTAAGGATTTCCACCCCAAAGACCATATGAGGAAAAAAATGGACAGATCACCGGCCGCATCACTCTGGAAGCAGAACGACCCCTTGACCCTTAATCTCTACCTCACCATCCACACCAAAAACCTCTGCTCTGAAGTTGTTGATATTGCCAAAAAATTCTCTCCAGCTATCGATACAGTGGAAAACGCGATCTCAATCCTCGGCGTCTCCACGGTACAGGGGATCGTTCAGAGCGCGGCCCGGATGGCGGCGCGCAGGGCCGCGTAGCCGAGCCCTCATCCAATGATATTTTTTTCGATTTTCGGGAATACGAGAGAGTTCGCTCCACGGCTACTAAATTTACCATTTAGAATCAGCTAATTCCATTTCAAGATTTCCGGACACACTTTTCCGGAAACTCGGAATATTAGTTTTTTATGTCCCTATCCCCGCTCAATTATGACCCCTATCCTGGTATTAATCTCCGTTTTCGCCACATTTTTCCCTACAAATAACCAGGCACTCTGGCACGGATATTGAAAACAGTATTCAAGACGATGCATATCAGTGCTCGTCCCACAAAACCTATTGAAACACAAATATTGCCACATAATGGCACGGAGAGAAGATGAAAAAGAAACTTTTAGCAGGAGTGGCCGCATGTCTGTTTATGGTTCCGATGCTGGGCACGACAACTACGGCGAAAGCAGCCACCACTGTCATTGATTTTGAAGACATTGCCATTGCTGCAGGTAGTGGCACTAGCGGACCAAAGGTATCTCGCGGGTATAATTTCTCCTCACCAGTTTTTAATGGCACTGAGAACAACGCAGATGGTGCCTTTAACGATACGACCCATTACTTCGCCCATTCTCAGGCAACCATGAGTCGTATTGACGGGAACCCCTTTGAGTTGCTCTCATTTGACCTTGGCGAAGATTTTTCTTATGGTGTTGCTTTTGATAGGTACCCTCGGTTCCTGACGGTCATCGGCAACCTTTCCGGTGGCGGATTCGTCAGTCAGGTTGTGATATTGGACGGCCTGTTTGATGGACCTGGCGGGATCGCGGACTTCCAGAAAGTCACACTGACGGGATTCTCTAACCTTCAAAGCGTATATTTCTACGGAAATGGAGGTAGTTATGTGTCGACGACTTCCAATAGTAACGCATTTGCCCTGGACAATCTTGTTGTTGTCAATCCGGTCCCTGTACCTGCAGCCCTGCTCCTCTTCGGCTCGGGCCTGGCTGGATTAATTGGCAGCAGAGTCAGAAGAAAGAATAGTCACCTTTCAGAAGAGTTGTCACAAGGCAGAGTCTTCTGACTCTACCTTTTTATTTGACACTACTCTGGCCCAAGAGTCGTTCCATCTCTCCATGATAAAAAAAGGCGATGCCACCCGGCGCCGCCTTTTTTTGCACTCTCTTTACTCCCCTTCCGAGATTTCTTTATAAACTCCAGGGTGTCCAGAATAATCAGGATATTCGTTACACAGAGATCGAGCGAGATAAACGCAGACTTCGAAAGACAATTATTCAAGATGGCCTATACCGTATCCGGGGTTGAGGTCACCAGATCATAAAACTCGGTAACCTCTTCCTTTTTATCAGACTCCATAACCGCCATGGCGGCCCGGGGGTGCTGGTTAAGGACACCGGTGACCATATAGGGAATCGAATAGCCCCAATCGATCTTCCTGGTCCAGGGGAAAATCTGTTTTTCGATACACTGAATAAGGGGCCGGACCCGGAATTTGGGGTTTTTGAGAAAGGAGAGCAGCAGTTCAAGGGGGCAGTTGCCAGCGCCGCGGCCGATTCCATAGAGGGTTGCATCAAGGAAATTGATTCCCGCTATGATCCCGGCAATGGTGTTGGCAAATCCGAGTTGCTGGTTGTTGTGGCAGTGAATACCGATGGTCTTGCCCGGCAGTCGTTCAAAATACTTGGCAGCCAGGGTGTCGATATCCTCGGAGTAAAAGGCGCCGAAACTGTCCACCAGGTAGATGATCGGCACCCGGCTCTTGGAAAGATCCTCCAGGGCCTCGTTGAGATCACGCAGTCCCACGGTGGAAACCGCCATCAGGTTGATGGTCGTCTCATAGCCCTTGTCAATGCAGTGGTGGGCCAGGGCAATGGCGGAATCCACCTGGTGGACGTAGCAGGCCACCCGGATCATATCCAACGAACTTTCCGAGGCCGGCGGGATATCCTTGTACTCGATCCTGCCGATATCGGCCATGGCCGAAAACTTTATCCGCTTCTCCCCGTCACCGATGATCCGCTGCAGATCCTTTTCCGCGCAGAACTTCCATGGTCCATACACATCGCGACTGAAGGCGCCCTCGGAACTGAGGTAGCCGATCTCCATATAATCGACCCCGGCGTCACACAGCGAGGTATAGACGTCGCGGACAAACGCATCGTCAAACTGCCACTTATTCATCAGTCCGCCATCGCGAACCGTACAGTCAATCACCTTGATTTCCGGCCTGAACATGATTTCCCTCTCCTGTTCAAATTTCTTCAATAAGCACGAAAACAGACCCCAGTGCGGACACCATCAGCCCATCTCCGCAATCCAAGCAAAACAAACAAAAATACGGGTTGATCAACAGGTCAACCCGCACGATCCCGGGATTCGGTTATACCGTATCCCGGCGATGATGACAACAGGCGAGAAATTTTTTCAAATCATTGACCGCCGCGGTCACGTCCCTCTGTTCCAGGGCCTCCTTGCCAAAGACCGTTGCACCGACTCCCACAGCCCGGCATCCCGCGGCAAAATAAGAGGCAACATTGCCGGCGCAGACACCACCCACGGCAACCAGAGGGATATGGTCAAAGGGCCCGCGCAGCTCCCGAATATAGTCAGGACCACCCATGGAGCCGCAGGGGAAAACCTTGACCATCGTTGCCCCTGCCTTCCAGGCCCGATACACCTCGGTGGGAGTCAGGGCCCCGGCTATCACCGGAACTTCGTGTAACCGGGCAAAGGAGATTACCTCACTGTCACAGTTCGGGGTCACGAGAAACATCGCGCCGGCGGAAAGCGCCCGTTTCGCCTCATTGATATCCCGGACCGTTCCCATGCCGAGAAATTTTCCAGAGGGCACACGGCAGGCGCCGGCCGCGACCATCTCCTGACCCCCATCAGTATTCATGGTCACCTCTACCGCATCAAGGCCTGCGGCAAAAAGCTCGGGAAGAAGCTCGGAAAAAAAACCAGGATCAATCCCCCGGAGAATCGCCACCACCGGAGTGCGCAGGTCAAAACCACTCATACCCGGCGCGCCTCGAGAACCCCGTCGATCTGGCGGAGACGGACCAGCATGATCCGAAGATGCTCCAGATCAGCCACCTCGAGTACGATATCACTGACCGAGAGGTTATCCGGCCTGGGCTTTGCGGTAAACTCAAGGATATTGGCATCCTCCTTGCTGATCAGTCCGCTGACCTCGGCAAGCATCCCCTTGCGGTTTTCGGTCAGCAGCCGGATATGGGCCCGGTGCACGGTCTTCCCCCTGGCCCCCCAGTCCACCTCAACCCTCCGTACCGGATCGGTTGCAAGAAGGTTGACGCAGGTAGATTTATGAATCGATATTCCCCGGCCGGTGGTAATAAAACCCATGATCGAATCCCCGGGAACCGGCGAGCAGCAACGGCTGATCTTGACCAGCATGTCATTAACGCCCTGAACCACGATCGCCTCTTCACCCGAGGCCCGCGACGGCCGTTCCTCGCCCTCGGCCGGGATATTCTTCAAAGCCCTGGCCTCTTCCTCGGCACGGATCTCCTCGGGCTGGAGCTGCTGCATCAGGGTCCTGATCGTAATCCCGCCGGAGCCTACACGGGCCAGAAGATCTTCCAGGGAATTGAAGCGGAGATCCTTGAGCAGTTTCTTGAGATGGCCGGTGCGGATCAGCTTCTTCAGACTGCTGTCATGTTTGTGCAGTTCACGTTCGCAGATCTCACGGCCGACATTGACCGCCTTTTCCTTCTCCACGTTCCTGAGCCAGTGCCTGATCCGCGACTTGGCCCGGCTCGTCCGGACCATGGAGAGCCATCCCCGCCTGGGTTTCTGCTTGGGCGAGGTGATGATCTCCACCATATCACCGTTCTGTAACTGGTACTTCAATGGCACGATCCGGCCGTTGACCTTGGCCCCGGTGCATTGATTGCCGACCTCGGTATGAATCAGATAGGCAAAATCAAGAGGACCGCTGCCCAGGGGCAGTTCCTTGACCTCGCCCCGCGGAGTGAGGCAGTAGACATCCGGCTCATAGAGTTCGCCCCGGACCGAATCGAGAAACTCCCCGGGGTCCTTCAGCTCCTGCAACCATTTAACCAGCTGCTTGAGCCCCTTGAAGACCTTGGCATCGCGGTCGCTGACCTCCTGGCCCTCCTTATAGGCCCAGTGGGCGGCAACTCCCTCCTGGGCCACCCGGTCCATCTCATGGGTCCGTATCTGCACCTCCATGAACTCGCTGCGCGGCCCGAGCACCGTGGTATGCATCGACTGGTAATTGTTGGCCTTGGGACTGCTGATAAAATCCTTGATCCGCCCCGGAACCGGGGCCCAGTTCGCATGGACCACCCCCAGGGCCTCATAACACTCTTTTACTGAGCCGACAATGATCCGGAAGGCCACCTTGTCATAGACCTTCTCCAGGGGAATATTCTGGGCGAGCAGTTTTTTGTAAATACTGAAAAGATGCTTGGGGCGGCCGATGATCTTGCTGTTAACAACGTTGTTTTCGGCAAGTTTTTTGTGGAGAATATTTATAACTTCCTTGACATAGGCCTCACGGTCAGCGGTCGAGCTGACCACCCGCGACTCAAGATCGGCAAACTCATCGGGATGGAGAAATTTAAAGGAGAGGTCCTCCAGTTCACGTTTCATCCAGTCGATACCAAGTCGACTGGCCAGAGGCGCATAGAGTTCCATGGTCTCCTGGGCCAGGGCGGCCTGCACCTCGAGATCCTTGAGGGTCAAAGAGCGCATGTCATGAAGCCGGTCGGCAAGCTTGACCAGCAGAACCCGGAGATCCGAGGCCATGGCCAGCAGCAGCTTTCTTACGTTTTCTGCCTGGTATGCCAGTTTGCTGTCAAAACGGACGCTGGTGATCCGGGTGGCGCCGCGGACGATGTTCGCCACGTCAACGCCATAGAGATCGCTCAACTCACGGAAGGTAAGTGAAGGGTCCTCCTTAAGCACCCCGTGGAGAAGACCGGCCAGCAGGGTGTGCATATCGAGACGCATCTGGACGAGAATATAACAGACCGCCATCGCATGATCGATATATGCCATGCCGGAGACACGATGCTTCTTGCCGTTGTATATCTTGACCGCATATTCATGGGCCCGGGCAAGGGGGGCAAGCTCCTCTTCTTCAAGATAGCCTCGCGCCTTTTCGGTTATATCCGCAAACGTTATCATGGCCGCATAGGGGTATCAGGGTAAAGATTGGGCAAGCCGCTCCCGGATAGTCGCCGCCAGCTCCTGAGCGGCACCGGCAAGGGGTACTGCCCGCGTCTCTCCGTTTGCCCGGTTGCGTATTTCGATCTCGCCCTTTTCGGCAAAACGGTTGCCCACGGTAACCCGCCAGGGAATGCCGATCAGATCGGCATCCTTGAATTTGCTTCCCGGCCGCTCGTCGCGGTCATCCATCAGGACCTCGATGCCCCTGTCCCGCAGATCGCGGTACAGCTCCTCAACCGCGGCGGATATCGCCTCATCCTTCAGGCCAAGGTTGAGCAGAATCACCTGAAAGGGGGCGATGGGCAGGGGGAAAATCATCCCATCCTTGTCGTGGTTCTGTTCGATGGCAGCGGCAACCACCCGGCTGACGCCGATACCGTAGCACCCCATGACAAAGGTCTGTTCCTGGCCGCTGCTGTCCTGAAATGTCGCTTTCAAGGCCTTGCTGTAGCTGTCGCCCAGCTTGAAGATGTGGCCGACCTCAATTCCCCTGGTCAGTTCCAGTTCTCCGCCACAGGCAACGCAGCGGTCATCCGCAGTGACCTGACGAAGATCCGCGCTTGCCGCCACCGTGATATCGCGGCCCATGTTGGCGTTTACAAAATGGTAATTCTTTTCATTGGCGCCAATGGCAAAATTCTTCATCGCCATGACCTCCTGATCGGCAACCACCTTGATAGCAAGACCAATCGGTCCGAGATAGCCGGTGGGCACCCCGGTTACAGCAAAGACCCGGTCATCATCCACCATCTCCACCTCGATGGCGCCGAGCAGGTTTTTCAGCTTTACCGGTTGCACCTCCCGATCACCACGGACAAGAACCGCCACGGGCGCGCCGTCCGCCATATAAATCATGGTCTTGACCAGCTGTTTCGCGGAAATATTGAGAAACCCGGTGACCGCCTCCACCTTGCGTTTTCCCGGGGTCTCAATCTTCTCCAGGGGGAGAAGTTCGTCATCGTTGCTCCTGTCTTCAGCAGCACGCACCCGGGCCTTTTCCATATTCGCGGCATAGGTGCACTCCCTGCAGACCACAATGGTATCCTCGCCGGTCTCGGCAAGCACCATGAACTCGTGGGAAAAACTGCCGCCGATCGACCCGGTATCCGCCTCCACCGCCCGGAACTTGAGGCCGCAACGGGTAAAAATCCGGTGATACGCCTGGTGCATGGCCCGATATGATGCCTCGGCGCCGGTCTCGTCGGCGTCAAAACTGTAGGCATCCTTCATGATGAACTCCCGGCCGCGCATCAACCCGAACCGGGGCCTGATCTCATCCCTGAACTTGGACTGGATCTGATACAGGTTAACCGGCAACGCCCGATAGGAGTGAATCTCCCGCCGGACCAGGTCGGTTATGACCTCCTCGTGGGTCGGCCCGAGACAGCTTTCATGATTGTGCCGATCCTTGAAGCGAAGCAGTTCAGGGCCATATTTTTCCCAGCGGCCGGACTCCTGCCAGAGATCGGCGGGCTGGACCATCGGCATAAGCAATTCCTGGGCCCCGGCCAGGTTCATCTCCTCGCGGACAATCTGTTCCACCTTGCGGATCGCGGCAAGTCCCAGGGGCAGATAGGTGTAGACTCCGGAGGTGAGCTTGCGGATAAACCCGGCCCGCAGCAACAGGCGATGGCTGACCACTTCCGCTTCCGACGGTGTCTCTTTCAACGTGGGCAACAACAGCTTTGAAAAACGCATGATCTCTTCCTTTCTATACCAACTGGGGTTGTTTCACCTTGCAGAGTTCGATTTTCAGCAAAGGTCTATTGACACTTTTTCCGCTCTGCCGCCAGAGCATCAATCTCCGCTAAAAATACAGGCAGCAACTCTTTTTCTGCAACCTTGCGGAGAATTTTTCCCTTTTTAAAAATAATTCCCACCCCCTTGCCTCCGGCCACCCCGATATCAGCCTCCCTGGCCTCGCCCGGGCCGTTGACCACACAGCCCATCACCGCGACCTTCAACGGTTCTTCCATTGCCTGGACATGGCGTTCGACCTCCTCGGCCAGAGAGAAAAGGTTGATCTCGCACCGGCCGCAGGTGGGGCAGGATATCATTTCCGGGCCGCGGTGGCGGAGATCAAGGGCCCGCAGTAACTCGTAGCCGACCCGGATCTCCTCGAGGGGATCCCTGGTCAGCGAGATCCGGAAGGTGTCTCCAATCCCCTCATAAAGAAGAATGCCGAGGGCAACGCTTGATTTCACCGTACCGCCGATAAGGCCACCGGCTTCGGTAACCCCGAGATGAAAGGGATAATCGCACCGACCGGCAAGCTCGCGGTAACTGTCCACCGTGGTCATGGCGTCCGACGATTTGAGCGAGACCTTGATCTCGTTGAATCCCAGATCCTCCAGAAGCCGGATATTGCGCAAAGCGCTCTCGGCCAGGGCGGTGGGCGTTGGATGGCCATGTTTCTTGAGAATGTCTTTTTCCAGGGAACCGCTGTTAACCCCAACCCGGATGGAAATTTTATGTGTCTTGGCCGCGTCAACAACCCGGGCAAGCCTGTCCGGGCCGCCGATATTGCCGGGATTTATCCTGATCGCCTGGGCACCGTTTTCCATTGCGGCCACGGCAAGGCGGGCGTCAAAATGGATGTCAGCGATAAGCGGGATGGTTATCCGGTCACGGATTGACCGGATCGCCCGCGCCGCGTCACCATCAACTACCGCCACCCGGATAATTTCACAACCCGCCTTTTCCAGGCCGTGAATCTGGGCCACCGTGGCCTCGACATCCCTGGTGTCGGTGTTGGTCATTGACTGAACCGCGATGGGCGCGTTGCCGCCGATGGCCACCGGTCCCACATGTATCTCTCTGGTCTTTCGCCGTGCAGGTCTCATTATCTTCAGCCCCTGACAAAGAGAAGTTCCGCCTCGGAAGGCCGGACGTATAAGGGAACGACCTCAGCCGGATCGAGAAATTCCTGCTCTTTCCACATGGAAACGGCCAGCATGCCGATTGCCGCGGCACGGGGGTAACAGCATCCAGCCGGAGCAAACAGCGCCCGCTCGCCCAGTTGATCGGTGAATTTCTCTTTATAAAGCGAGGCGCCGTCACCGACAAAAAGAACCGGTTCGTCGATCCGGCGGCAGAGGTTTTCCGGCGATAACACGAGATAGTCGCTTTGCCGCTCGCAGACCCCTGACTCGCTCGCGCGGTACAGGGCAGCATAAACCTCTTTTTTCCTCGCATCAAGTACCGGGCAGATCAACCCGGCGGCCTTGAAAAACTGTGCGGCCAGTCCATCGAGTGTACCCACGCCGATGAGCGGTTTTCCCGTGGCAAAGGCCAACCCCTTGGCAGTGCTCAACCCGATCCTCAACCCGGTGAAACTCCCTGGCCCGAGACTGACGGCAATGGCGTCAATGTCCCTCCAGGAGATCTCCGCGTCAACGAGCAGCCGGTCAATCCCGGAGAGAAGCCGCCTGGAATGGGTCTGCTGCGAGACAAGAGAATACTCGGCAACACAGAGATCATCGGCCATCACCGCCACACTGCCGCACATGGTAGCGGTCTCGAGAGCAAGGATTTTCGGCTGGGATTTTTTTTGTTCCTTCCTGTTCAGAACCATGACCGTCACCCAGGGAGAACAGACAGAAAAAAAGGTGGGCGAACAAAACTATCTGTTCTCATCATCGCTTCTCCCGCGGTGATCTCCCGGTCCGGCACATCCGGCCGATCAACGGAAAAACCTGGCAATATCGTTGTAAAAGGCAAAAATCATCAACGCGCCGAGCATGATCATCCCGACCTGCTGAAATCTTTCCATGACCCGGATGCTTAACGGACGGCGGAGAATCGCCTCTACGGAAAAAAAGACCAGATGACCGCCATCGAGAATGGGAATCGGCAGGAGATTCAACACCCCGAGATTAACGCTGATCACTGCCATGAAATAGAGAAAATTTACCCAACCCGCCTCCATCTGCTTTCCGGCGAGCTGGGCGATCAGGATCGGCCCGCCCAGTTCCGAGGCCGGCACCACCTTCTGGATGATTTTGACGATCCCCATTACCGTGAGATAGATCCAGGACCAGACCTGTTCCCCGCCGGCGGTCACCGCCCGGGCCAGGGAGATCTTTTCGTAGACCACCTCCTCGGCCCTGGTGATTCCCACCAGATAGCGCTTTTCCACCTCTTCATTGAAGATGTTGTTTACCGGGCTCATGGTGGGAGTTACGGAAAACTCAAGGACTTCATCATTACGGCGAACCTGAAAAATCACCGGCTCGCCGTTGCCCTCCCTGATCCGTTCGGAAAGCTCCTCCCAGCGCTCGATAGCTGTCCCGCTTAAGGCGAGGATCTCGTCTCCGGCCAGCAACCCGGCCTCGGCCGCCGGGCTTTTTTCGCTCACCGCGCCAATTTTTGTGGTATCCACCGGCACCGGAAGCCCGTTGATCGAAAAGATGACAAAAAAGAGAAACCCGGCAAACAAGAGATTAAAAACCGGCCCGCCGGCCACGATCAGGAAGCGCTGCCAGACAGGCTTGGCCGCAAAAGAGCCGCCGACATCGGCAGGATCGACATCCTGTTCCGCCGGATTTTCGCCAAACATCTTGACATAACCGCCAAGGGGGATGGCGCTCAGCACATACTCGGTTTCTCCGATTTTCGTCCCAGCCAGGGAAGGGCCAAAACCGAGTGAAAATTTGAGCACCCGCACCCCGAAAAGTTTTGCCAGAAGAAAATGGCCGAACTCGTGGACAAAGATCAGCAGGCCTAAAACAATTATAAAAGAAACAAGGGTTGTCATTTTTTCCGTTACACGAATTTTATTAAAACCGGCACGCTCTCTTAAACAGCGAGCAGGTCGACAATGGACTCGGCCCTGGTACGGGCCGCGAGATCCGCGGCCAGGATTGTCCGCACCTCTGAGGCCTGTTCCCATGGGGTGGAATAGACCGTGTCTCTGACCACACGGATAATTTCCGGAAACCGAATCCGCCTTTCAAGAAAGGCGGCGACCGCGACCTCATTGGCCGCATTGAGCACAGCGGGCAGAATTCCCCCCTGCCTGCAGACCTCGGATGCCAGGGCAAGGGCAGGAAATCGCGCCAGATCCGGAGGATGAAAGTGCAGATCTCCACACTCCACGAGATTGAGACGGGGCAGGTTCGAGTCAAGCCTTTCCGGCCAGGAAAGGGCATAACCAATAGGCACACGCATATCCGGCACCCCCATCTGGGCTACAACGGAACCGTCGACAAACTCCACCATGGAGTGAACGATACTCTGCGGGTGTACAACCACGCTGATCCTGTCAAGGTCAATGTCAAAAAGCCAGCGGGCCTCAATGACCTCAAGTCCCTTGTTCATCATGGTTGCAGAGTCGATGGAGATCTTGTCGCCCATGTCCCAGTTGGGGTGGGCCAGGGCCTGATCCGGAGTCACATCTTCCAGCTCCTGAGAGGAAAATTCGCGAAACGGTCCGCCTGAGGCAGTAAGGATAATCCGGGCGACATCCTCCCGCCGACCGGACTGCAATGCCTGGGCCACCGCGCTGTGCTCGCTGTCCACCGGCAGCATTCTGATCTTCTGCCGCCGGGCCTCCTCCATAACCAGGGACCCGGCCATGACCAGGGTTTCCTTGTTGGCCAGGGCCACGTCCCTGCCTGCGCGAATTGCCGCCAGGGTCGGAAGCAGTCCGGCAGCGCCGACAATTGCCGATACAACCAGTTCAACGCCCCGGGCGGTTGCCACCCGCTCATTACCGGCAGGCCCTGAAACCACCTCGCCGTTCCAGGTGGAGGGAAGGGAGGCAACGAGATCACCAGCCATCTCAGGCTCAGCCACAGAGACCAGCACGGGTGAAAAACGGAGAATCTGCTCGCGCAACAGGGCAATATTACGCCCGGCAGCCAGGGCCACCACCTGAAAACGATCGGGGAAACGACTGACAAGGTCAAGGGTATTCCGGCCGATTGAGCCGGTGGAACCGAGAATAGCGATTTTTTTCACAGAAGCCATGGCCGCTAGACACTGAATCCGCCGAAGCAGATGAGATAGTAAAGGACCGGCGCGGCCAGCAGGATGCTGTCACCCCGGTCAAGAAGTCCGCCATGACCGGCAAGCCAGGTCCCGGAATCCTTGACCCCGGCGAAACGTTTTATCGCAGACTCGAGCAAATCACCCATCACCCCGACACAGACCAGCAGAAATGAAAGAGCGGCGGATAAAACCAGTTCAAGTCCGGGAAAAAACCAGCCCATGAGGAGCATCCCGGTCAGGACACCAAGGAAAAGGCCGCCAGCAGCACCTTCCACCGTCTTGCCAGGACTGATCCCCGGGCAGAGTTTTTTTTTGCCGAACATCTTGCCGGCATAAAATGCCCCGGTATCCGAGGCGGCAATAATGCCGGTTAAAACCAGAACCCACCAGACTCCTCCGGGTTGATCCCGAATCAGTATCAGATGAGCGGCGCAGAAGCTGACATAGAAGTACCCCATTCCCATACGGGCCACGATATCGATGTCAAAGTCCGGCCGGTGATGGTTAAGGAGAAGAAAGGCTATAAGGAGAAACCAGGAAAAAAAAAGGCCCCCACCAGCCCCGGCCAGCGAGCCGGCCCCGGCGCCTATCAGGGGGGCGATCCCGAATAGCGCACAACACAATACCGGCAACCGCGCGGTCCGTGCAAGAATCACAATCGAATACTCACCCAGGGCCAGCATCCCGAGCAGGACCACAGCAAGCCAGAAACCGGTAGACGACCCATACAGCACAAGCGCCAGCCATGCCCCCCCCAAGACAACCCCGGTAAGAATTCTCTTCATCAGGTACCCTGCCGTATCTGTTCTCCGGTTTTACCGAACCTCCGCTCCCTGCTCTGGAAATCGGCTATTGCGGCAACAAGATTTTCCCTGCGGAAATCCGGCCATCGCGTGTCGGTAATATAAATTTCCGAGTATGAAGCCTGCCAGAGAAGAAAATTGCTCAGGCGGGATTCGCCTCCGGTACGTATTATGAGATCGGGATCAGGTTGTCCGGTGGTATAGAGAAGATTGCCCACCATCTCTTCAGTTATCTCGTGCGGGGTTATCTCGCCGCGCAGGCACCTGGCAGCCAGTATCCGCACCGCAGCGACAATCTCTCCCCGGGACCCGTAATTCAAGGCCAGATTCAAAATCAGACTCGGTGAATCCCCGGCTGCGGCGGTTGTTTCCCGCATGGCCCGGGCCAGAATCTCCTGCACGTCCGCTGGCATCTCAGCTATGGCCCCGAGACAACAGAGCCGGATCCTGTTTTCCTTGAGTGAGTTCAACCCGTCAAGCAGAAAACTCTTGAGAAGGCCCATCAGGGCCTGAACCTCAAGGGCCGGTCGGTTCCAGTTCTCGGTGGAAAAGGCATAAAGGGTGAGATGGCGGATTCCCAGTTCCCTGGCAACACCGATGACTGTGCGTACCGATTCGGCACCGGCCTTATGTCCCATGACCCGGAGCATGTTGCGCTCCCGGGCCCAGCGACCGTTCCCATCCATGATGATCGCAACATGCCGGGGAATATTCTTCAGGTCTATTTCAGGAATCTCTGCCATTATCCCCCCATGAGCAGATGGAAACGCACCATAGCCGAAAACGGGTTCTTCCGGTCATGTTTTCTGGTGTGGAAAAAGGAGCCGCATGAGGGGCGAGTATGCCCGGCGGCGATGCCGGGGGGTGTTCCCGCACCACACGGGTTGTATGAAGAGGCCGCAAAGGTAAAGAGGAGAAACATGCGTTTGCTGCGAATGCATACATACCTTAAATCACCGTCACGATTTCCGGGGTTGGTTCGCCCGATAGGGACTGCTCAACGCCCAGTTGCGAAAAAGGGGGCCAGTCGGCCGGCCGAAGGTGCCACCCCTGGGAAGGAGTTACACTTCCATGACCTCCTTTTCCTTTTCATTCGCCGCATCATCAATCTTTTTGATAAAGGAGTCGGTCGTCTGCTGCGCTTCGTCCTGTCCCTTGAACATGTCGTCCTCGGTGAGTTCCTTGTCCTTCTTCATCTTCTTCAGGGAATCGTTGATCTCCCGTCGCAGATTACGAACCGCCACCCGGTACTCCTCAGCGATCTTCTTTACCCTTTTGACCATCTCCGTGCGGCGCTCCTCGGTGAACTGGGGAATATTGATGCGCACGACCTTTCCGTCATTGGAAGGAGTCAGTTCCAGGTTTGATTTCAATATCGCCTTTTCTATGGCCCCGAGCAGCTGTGGATCCCATGGCTGGATAACTATCATCCTGGTTTCGGGAATGGTCAACGTGGCAACCTGATTCAGGGGCATTGACGACCCGTAGGCATCCACCGATACTCCGTCAAGAAGCGACAGGGAGGCTCGCCCTGTACGGATCTTAGACAGATCGTTGCGAAAAGCCTCAAGACTTTTTTCCATTTTAGCTGATAAACTTTCAAGCAGATTATTCATCATCCCCCCCCTTAACCAGAGTTCCATTCCGCCCGCCGCACACCGCACCCCTGATGTTGCCGGGCTTGTTCATATCAAGAACGATTATCGGTTTCCTATTATCCATGGCCAGAGAAATCGCCGCGGCATCCATCACTTTGAGCCCGCGGTGCAGGATTTCCCTGTAGGTCAATGTCTCAAACTTAACCGCATTTTTCTCCTTGAGCGGATCACGGTCATATACCCCGTCCACCCGTGTTGCCTTGCATATCAGCTGGGCGTCTATCTCAAGGGCCCTGATAACCGCCGCGGTGTCGGTGGTGAAATAAGGCGTGCCGATACCTGCCGCAAAAATAACGACCCTGCCCTTCTCAAAGTGACGTATCGCCTTGCGACGGATATAGGGTTCACAAACGCTGGGCATGGGAAAAGCGGACATAACCCGGGTTACGACCCCCCGCCGCTCCATGGAATCCTGCATGGCCAGACTGTTGATCACAGTGGCCAGCATGCCCATGTTGTCAGCAGCGGAGCGATCCATGCCCGTCGAGGCCCCGGCGACCCCTCTGAAAATATTCCCGGCCCCTACCACCAGACCGACCTGTACGCCAAGTTCGATCACCTTCTTGATCTCATCGGCCACATACTCAAGGACCTCGGTGCTGATTCCAAAAGAGGTGGCGCCCATAAGGGCCTCACCGCTGAGCTTGAGCAGGACGCGCTGGTACTTGGCTGTATCCACCATTTAAACCGCCTCGGGGTTGGTAATAGAGAGTAGACTTGGTGGGCTGGGGAGAGTCCTCGCTGATGAGGCTGGGAGGTCTCTCCCGCTGTGCCGCCAACCGATGCCTTTCCAGACCAATAATCCTACACGCCGATCTGGAAACGGGAAAACTGCTTGATACCGATATTCTCACCCATTTTGGCAATGAGTTCGTTCAGGAGGTCCTGAATGGAAAGATCGGGGTTTTTAACAAATTTCTGCTCCAGCAGACAGATGTCTGAATAATACTTGTCCATCTTGCCGGTCACTATCTTATCTACAATATTCTCGGGTTTGCCGGAATCAAGGGCCTGCTGCTTGTATATCTCCCGCTCGCGGGCGAGTATTTCCTCCGGCACGTCTTCCCGCCTGATCGCCACTGGATTCGATGCGGCGATATGCATGGCAATATCGCGGGCAAACTCGCGGAATCCATCGGTTTTTGCGACAAAATCCGTCTCACAGCCAACCTCGACCATGACACCGAGCTTGCCGCCGGCATGGATATAGGTCTCGATAACACCTTCACTGGTCGCGCGCCCCGCCCTTTTCAGGGCCACGGCAAGACCCTTCTGCCGAAGAAGGTCTACCGATTTCTCCATATCTCCGCCGGTCTCAGTCAAAGCCTTTTTACAATCCATCATCCCGGCATTGGTCTTGTCCCGGAGTTCCTTCACCATTGTGCTTGTAATGTTCACTTCCTGACTCCTTAATATGAGTAAATTAGCCTGTAACCGCCTGTTTTCAAAAAAGAGCAGACGGACACCAACTAAGCGTCACGATCAGATCTCTCGTGCGGGTATGCCAATATTATTCAGCGGCGCCTTCAGAGGCAACGGCACCAGCGTCACCGGCTCCACTGGCCTCCATGGCCGCGATCATCTCCTCGCCGGCACCGCCATCCTCGGAATGACGTGCCCTGCCAGCGAGAACGGCTTCAGCGATTTTGGAGGTAATCAGCTTGATGGCCCGGATCGCGTCATCATTACCGGGGATGACATGGGTGATACCATCCGGGTCACAGTTTGTATCAACAAGACCAATAACCGGGATACCGAGTTTGACCGCCTCACTGACTGCGATCTGCTCCTTTTTGGGATCTACCACGAAAACCACGGAAGGAAGCCCCTTCATCATTTTGATCCCGCCAATATTCCGATCAAGCTTGATCTGCTCCTTGCCCATGAGCAATATCTCTTTCTTGGGGAAACGGTTTATGGAACCGTCTTCCTGCATGGTCTCAATACTCTTGAGCCGCTCAATGCCTTTTTTTATCGTCTGGAAATTGGTCAGCGTTCCGCCAAGCCAGCGGTGATTTATATAATACATGCCGCAGCGCTCGGCCTCTTCCTTGATGGCCACCCGTGCCTGACGCTTGGTACCGACAAAAAGGATCGAGCCTCCGCGCGATGCCTCTTCAACGACATACTCATAGGCCCGGTTGAACAGCCGCATTGTCTTGTCGAGATTGATGATATAGATGCCATTGCGCGGCGCATAGATATACGGCTTCATCTTGGGGTTCCACCGTCTGGTCTGGTGGCCGAAATGGAGCCCTGCCTCGAGCATCTGTTTCATTGTTACGTAAGCCATTTTGTTTCCTCCGAGTTCTTGGTTGGTTCCTCCATCCCGCGTCCCGACCCCGCAACGGGGCACCAAAGGGATTTAAACAGGGGATGTGCGTATTCGTACCAATCGTTAATAGTATGCGTTGCCAGCAGGAGAGAGTGCTCCTGGCCGATCCCGCGCCGTAAAAAACTAATTTGTATACCACTTACCCAGTGTTATTGCAAGAAACAACACGCCATGCTGGACATAATGAATGAAGAAAATGGAATGTCCGCCTCACCCTGCTGCTCCTGGGAAATCTGTATTTACCTGGGTTGCAGGGTTGGAAGGCCGCCAAGCACGTGGCGCAGCCAGTCAAATCCGAACTTGAGCAGGGCCTCGTCATCACCGCCGGTGATGAGCCGAACCCGCCCCTTGTCAAGGCGAAAGCGTGACAACAGGTGATTTTCCTCGACAAACCGCCGAAATTCATCGCAATTATAGCAGACCATAAAGGCCATCTGTTGCCGACGGCCGGCAGCGCCTTCACCCTGCCAGGGGTTCGTGGAAAAGAGGGTGTCAACCTCCGCCCACAGATCATTCAGGAGATTATCATGAAGCAGATGCTGGTCGCGGAGCCAGGAGGAAACGGTCCAACTCGCATCTTCCTGGTGCCCGAGACAGTAAGGGTGCCGGGTGAGAAAATAGTAATCAGAGGGACGTCCGCGCTGCGGCGTTCTGTCGACTGCGCGCTCAAGCGGATATGTCCGGCAGGATCCGGGCCGGTCCTCATAGACCGTGCAGCCGACCTCGCCCAGAAAGGGACATGTCTCCTCAGGGGTATCTGTCATCCGCATCATCACCGAGGGGAAATATGGATGCGCCCCTTTACCAAGACGGGTGTACTGCTGCAGAAACTGACCCGAGGGTATGCCAAGGCTTCTCTTGAGTCGAATAATATCATACGGGTAAAGGATCATGTCGAGCTTGCGGCAGCAGGCATTGAAACACGGCACACCAGGATGACAGGAAAAATTGAAGGATGCGCCGCCCAGGGGTTCCATGCCCTCGGGAAATATCTTTCCGGAAAAATTCAACCCTGCCGCCATTTCCTCATACTCCTTTCAACCCGGTGAAACGGTGAAATTACTCCAAAAAAAAGACCGGCATGAACACCTTCTTCATGCCGGTCTTTTTCTATCTGCTGACCACCGCTTCAAGAGGCGGGATAAATTAATTTTCGCTTGGTTCTTCTTTATCTTCGGAATAGTTGACAAGCTCGATTATGGCCATGGGTGCCGCATCGCCCAGCCGGGAACCGGTGTGGATGATCCGCGTATACCCCCCGTTGCGGTCCATATATTCGTCCCTGAGCTTGTCGAACAGTTTAGCCACGACTTCCTTGCTCCGGACCACGGCCAGGGCCTGCCGCCGGGCATGGAGATCCCCGCGCTTGGCCAGGGTAATCATTTTATCGGCGATCCGACGCACCTCCTTGGCTTTGGGGGTGGTGGTCACAATTCTTTCATGCTCAAGAAGGGAGGTAACCATGTTTCGCAACATCGCCTCGCGGTGCGAAGATGTACGTCCCAGTCTATTTCCTGATTTACGATGCCTCATCGGTAGTTCCTCGGTTAGCTATTTTCTTCTTCAGCCGGGACCCTGGCAGCGGCAGGAGGTTCCCACCCATCTATCTTCATGCCAAGGGACAACTCCATCTCAGAGAGCAGCTGTTTAATTTCATTTAAAGACTTGCGACCGAAATTTTTGGTCTTCAACATCTCTGCTTCGCTTTTCTGCACCAATTGGCCGATATAATTGATATCAGCGTTTTTAAGGCAGTTTGCGGAGCGGACAGAGAGCTCAAGATCCTCTACAGTCCGGTACAGATTATCGTTCAGTGCGGGCATGTCACTTGCTTCAGCCTGCTCTTCGCTGGGTTCGGCGTTCTCCTCATCAAAATTGATGAAGATGGTCATATGTTCTTTCAATATCTTGGCGGCATAGGCAAGGGAATTTTCCGGGGTAACGCTGCCGTCGGTAAATATCTCCAATGTAAGCTTGTCATAATCGGTCTGCTGACCGACCCGGGCCTGGGAGACGATATACTGCACCTTTTTGATCGGCGTATATATGGCATCGATCGGGATCACGCCAATGGCATGATCTTCCTTCTTGTTCATCTCCGCAGGGGAATATCCCTTCCCCCAGCTCACCTCAAGCTCGGCTGAGAACTTGGTATCACTGCCGGTGATGGTGCAGATGAGTTTATCGGGATTCATCACTTCAACCTTGCCATCGGTGATGATATCACCAGCGACCACCGGGCCTCGGCCTTTTTTCTTGATCCGTACCGTTACGGTATCAGGGGTGTTGAGCTTGAGCCGTACTTCTTTAAGATTGAGAATAATCTCAGTTACATCCTCAAGCACGCCTGTGATGGTGGTAAACTCATGAAGGGCCCCATCAATCCGCACTGATGTTATAGCGGCGCCCTGAATTGAGGACATAAGAATACGACGCAGGGAGTTACCGATGGTGGTGGCAAATCCTCGCTCGAGCGGCTGGCAGACAAATTTCCCGTACGACTCGGTGTGGGATTTTTTTTCAACTTCCAGTCGTTCCGGTTGAATCAGGTCACGCCAGTTTTTATAAAAGGGAGCTTCTTCTCGCTGTTCTTGTGTCATGGCTCTTTTATTTCCCTTTGATGTGGTTAACAGCTTTCATCACAATCATTACATCATCGTCATCACCCGCCAACTCCTAACCAGCGGCATGAATCCGGTATGATCCTGTTCACGAAGCAGTGCTGTTATTTCGAGTAGAGCTCGACGATCAACTGCTCCTGTATCGGCATGGTCATTTCCTGGCGAGCAGGCGCACTCTTGACAGTGCCCTGGAAATTCGCCTTGTCAAGCTCAAGCCAGGAAGGAACTCCACGACGCGCAACAGACTCAAGGTTATCTATTATGGCCTGATTCTTACGGCTTTTTTCCTTGAGCGCTACCACATCCCCATCTGAAACAAGATAAGAGGGTATGTTGACCTTCTTTCCATTGATGGTGATATGATTATGCCTTATAAGCTGACGCGCCTGGGCACGGGAGCAGGCAAATCCCATCCGGAAAACAGTGCTGTCAAGTCGTCGTTCAAGAAGCATCAGCAGATTTTCGCCGGTAACACCCTTGCTGCTCTCGGCGGACTGAAAGCTCCGACGGAACTGGCCTTCGAGCATTCCGTAAATTCGTCGAACCTTCTGCTTCTCGCGTAACTGAACAGCATAATCAGATACCTTGCGGAATCGCATCTGACCATGTTGACCTGGTGCATAAGCGCGTCTTTCAAAAGAGCACCTGTCCGAATAACATCTGTCTCCCTTCAGGAACAATTTGAGATTCTCGCGTCTGCACTGCCGGCAGGAAGCACCTGTATATCTGGCCAATTTAAACCTCCGTCAAAACCTTTTTATCTTCGATGAACTATACTTATGGAACAAGATAAGCTCGCCGGCATTGAAGACCAGGGCAAGCTTATCGGTCAAATATCTTTCTGCGCACCTACTGCAACCGCACTATACACGCCTTCTCTTGGGTGGCTTGCATCCGTTATGGGGCAAAGGGGTCACGTCGGAAATCCTGCTGACCTCAAAGCCGGCTACCTGCAGGGCTCTCAGTGCCGCCTCACGTCCCGGACCAGGCCCTTTAACCCGAACCTCGACCTTGCGCATGCCTTGATTCATTGCCTTGGTTGCTGCCTCGGCAACCGCATTCTGCGCGGCAAATGGTGTGCTTTTTCGCGACCCCTTGAAACCAAGGCAACCGGAACTGCACCAGGAAACAATATTTCCCTGCCTGTCGGCAATGGATATAATCGTATTGTTAAATGTCGACTGAATATAGACAATACCCTCGGGTATCATCTTTTTTTCTTTACGCTTTACGCGCCCGGCGCCTTTTTTGGGACTTGCCATGGGTTTCTCCTTGAGATCCCTGTAATGAAGGGAGAATAAAAATCAGATAAAGCCTGTATATTACTTGCGGCCGCTCGGACCACGTCTCGGGCCTTTTCTGGTCCGTGCATTGGTCTTGGTGCGCTGCCCGCGGCAGGGCAGTCCTTTTCGATGCCGAAGGCCGCGATAACACCCGACGTCCATCAGACGTTTAATATCCATTGATACTTCCCGCCGGCAGTCACCCTCAACCATGAATTTGGTCTCAAGTATCTTCCTGATATTGGATATATCTACTTCTGTGAGCACATCACTGTTCGTCGTGTATGGAAGATTCACTTCATCAAGTATCTTCCGTGCCGATGTACGACCGATGCCATGAATATAAGTCAAGGCAATATCCATATGTTTGTTCTTCGGCAAATCAACGCCTGCTAATCTAGCCAAGGTCTATATCCTCCACGTATACAGAATCTTTATCGGGTATTATCCCTGACGCTGCTTATGCTTTTTAACCTTGCAGGTAACCCGCACGATTCCATTTCTTTTAAAGACTTTACAGCCACTGCAAATCTTTTTTACCGAAGATCTCACTTTCATTTCATCACCTGTTCATTGTCCGTCGGCATCGAGAAGTATTGCCTATTTATTCCTCGCCCGAAAGGTAATACGGCCCCGGGTGAGATCATAGGGAGACAATTCGACGGTTACCTGATCGCCCGGCAGTATTTTGATAAAATGCATTCGCATCTTACCGGAGATATGGGCAAGGACTTTATGTCCATTTTCCAGTTCAACACGGAACATGGCATTGGGCAATGGTTCGATGATCGTTCCTTCAACCTGGATCGCCTCTTCCTTGGCCATAAGCCCTGCACCTTTCCTCTTACATCGTAATTTATAATCGACAACAGCCCCTCTTTGCAGAAAGGTATATTGTCGCATTCCGTAAAACGTGTCTTTATACTCTACTTTAAAAAAAATTGACAGTTTTTTTATATCAAAAAAGAGATTCCTACCATCTGATATCACTGCTCAGGATCTCTGGCCCGTCATCCGTTACCGCTATCGAATGCTCAAAATGGGCTGACGGGAGCTGGTCAGCAGTTATCACCGTCCAGCCATCTTTTAAAACCTTCACCTCATATTTTCCGAGGTTTACCATGGGCTCGATAGCCAGTACCATCCCAGGGAGCAGTCGGGGGGTGACGGCTTCCGTTGTATAGTTCGGCACCTCAGGACCCTCATGAAGCGCGGTCCCGATTCCATGACCGACAAATTGCCGGACAATGGAAAAGCCGTGCTTTTCCACATGGGTCTGCACTGCCCTGGAAATATCGTTTATCCGGTTTCCTACCCTGGCAGCCTCAATACCCTTATACAGGGATTCCCGGGTAACACGGAGCAGATCACGTACCCGCCCCTCCACCTTGCCGACCGGCAGAGTTACGGCAGCGTCACCGTAATATCCATCAAGACATACTCCAAAATCCAGGCTGACGATATCTCCTTCCCGGATCACTACTTTTTTTGTGGGTATGCCGTGAACCACCTGCTCGTTGATGGATACGCAGAGGCTGCCGGGAAAACCGTGGTACCCCTTGAATGCCGGAATCGCGCCATGATCGCGGGCACAGGATTCCGCCCATTGGTCAAGTTGCCATGTACTCTGGCCGGGCTCAAGCCTCTCTGCCAGCATGTTGAGGGTCTTCGCAACTATTCTGTTTGCGGCCCGCAGGCGGGTAATCTCACCGGGATTCTTCAGGGTTATCAGCTTGGCTACAGCTGCTGCCTTACTCCCGGTCATTTATCTCCTCGCATCATCCGCCCACCCTTTTACCCAGCCGGACTGACTGGATCACAGGGGTCAACTCCTCAAACTGTTCACCCTGTTTATCGTCGGGCCTTGACCCTGCCTTTTTTCACAAAACCCTCATAATTTCTCATCACGAGGTGGGACTCAATCTGGGAAATGGTATCAATGGCAACTCCGACCACGATGAGCAATGCAGTGCCGCCAAAATAAAAGGGTACATTCAAAGTGGAAATCAGGATATTTGGCAAAACACATACCGCGCTGACATAGGCGGCCCCGATTACGGTCAGCCTCGTCAACGCCTTGTCTATAAAATCAGACGTCTTTTTTCCTGGCCGTATTCCAGGGATAAAGCCACCATGTTTTTTTAGGTTCTCGGCAACATCCACCGGATTGAATGTCACTGCCGTATAAAAGAAGCAGAAAAACACGATGAACCCTACATAAGGGACATAATAATATATAGATTCCGGTGAAAGCAGTGCAGCAATCTTCTGTACCATGTCCACCTGAATGAATCCGCCGACCGTTGCCGGAAAAACCATAAGGGACGAAGCAAAAATCGGCGGGATGACACCGGCCACGTTTATTTTCAGTGGCAGGTGGGAACTTTGCCCACCATACACCCTGCGTCCGACTACGCGCTTGGCGTACTGGATCGGTATCCTTCGCTGCGCGGTCTCAAAATATATAATTATTCCTATGACCAGAACCATAAAGGCAATCAGCATGGGGATAAACACCAGGCGCACACCACCGGCGCCCGTGGCTATCTGCTGGAAGGTATTGGCAATTGCAGCGGGCATTCTCGCAACAATTCCGGCAAAGATTATCATGGATATTCCGTTGCCGATTCCCCGCTCGGTCATCTGCTCGCCAAGCCACATGATAAACGCGGTTCCAGCGGTCAGGGTGATTATGGTCATCAGTTTAAACTGAAGGCCCGGGAACAGTACAATAGCCTCCCCTCCAGGACCTGTCATGCTCTCAAGGCCGACACTGATGAACATTCCCTGCACCAGACTGAGCGCGACCGTTCCATATCGGGTGTACTGGGTTATCTTGCGCCGACCGGACTCTCCTTCCTTTTTCAACGCCTCAAGTTGAGGCACGACAACAGTCAGGAGCTGAATGATAATCGAGGCACTGATATAGGGCATGATTCCCAGGGCAAAGATGGAGAAATTCTCCAGCGCGCCACCGGAAAACATATTGAACATTCCGAAAATGGTTTCTGCATTCTTGACAAAAAATGCGGCCAGGGCCTCACCGTTGATGCCGGGGGTGGGAATCTGGACCCCGACCCGGTAAACCGCGAGCATTAAAAGTGTAAATATTACCCGACGCCGAAGCTCGGGTATATTGGCTGTATTTCTAAATCCCCCGCCGAGCATTTATTCGCCCACGACCTTACCGCCGGCCGCCACAATTTTTTCCTGGGCGGCGCCACTGACCTTATCCACGGTAACAGTGACAGCTTTGGTTATTTCACCGTTGGCAAGGACCTTGATCAACGCAGCATTCTTGTCGATCAATCCAGCTGCGAGCAGAGCGGCACGGTCGACTGAAGCACCTGATTCAAAGGTATCAAGATCACTCAAGGAAACAAGCGCATACTGCTTTTTGAAAATATTATTAAAGCCTCTTTTGGGCAAACGGCGCTGAAGGGGCATCTGCCCACCTTCAAATCCCATGCGCACTCCCCTGCCGGAGCGGGCATTGGCACCCTTGTGACCGCGACCGGCAGTCTTGCCATGGCCACTTCCATGTCCACGCCCGAGGCGTTTCTTCTGTTTCCGCGACGCCGGATTCGGCGAAAGATTACTCAAGGACAACATATCTATTCCTCCTCAACAGTAACAAGATGCTGAACCTTTCTGACCATGCCACGAATTTCCGGGGTGTCCATCCGGACCACGGTTTTCTGCATCCGGGTCAGCCCCAGGCCAGTTAGGGTGGCACGAACCTTCTTGGTGCTCCCGATCATGCTCTTGGTCAAGGTCATGCGTAATGTTTCTGCCATTTTCTTACCTTCTGTTACAATTTCTTAAGGTCAGGGCGACACGTATTGCTATCGCCATCGATATTCACCGCATCCTTCTCAGGTTACGCCATAATCTGTTCTACTGTCTTGTTCCTGAGAGAGGCAATCTTTTCCGGACTCCGCAAATTCCGCAACCCGTCGAGTGTGGCCTTGACCAGATTGTGGGGATTATGTGAGCCGATGCACTTGGTCAGAACGTTCTGTACTCCGGCTGCCTCAAGGACGGCACGCACGCCGCCGCCGGCAATAACTCCCGTTCCCTCTGAAGCGGGCTTCAAAAGAACCAGACCGGCACCAAATTTTCCTTTAATCTCGTGGGGTATGCTCGTTCCGTCTAATGAAACTGTCTGCATATCCTTTCTGGCCTTTTCTACACCTTTGCGGATAGCCTCAGGCACCTGATTAGCCTTGCCAAGCCCATATCCGACCTTGCCCTTGCCGTCGCCGATTACTACAATTGCACTGAAGCTGAAGCGGCGGCCACCTTTGACCACCTTGGCCACCCGGTTAATATGGACAATTTTCTCAATCAGGTCAGACGCTGTTTCGCTCTTCCCTTGTTTAAAGTCTGCCAAAGCACACCCCCAAACGATTTTTAATTTTCTTTCGTGCCGCACAACGGCGACGGGAAATTGTTCCTGTTGAACGTGTTAGAAATCAAGTCCGCCTTCGCGGGCACCTTCCGACAGGGCCTTCACCCTGCCGTGGTATATATAGCCGCCGCGGTCAAAGATAACCCGGGTAATACCAGCGGCCTTTGCCTTTTCAGCGAGCATTTTTCCGACAAGTGCGGCGCGGGCACATTTGTTTTCCGCTTCAAGCCCGGCAACTTCCTTGCTCAATGAGGATATCGAGAGCAAGGTGCTGCCCTTGGTATCATCTATGATCTGGGCATATATATGACTGGCGCTGCGAAAGACACGAAGTCGAGGCCTCTCGGCCGTGCCGTTGATTTTTTTTCTAATGCGCTTGATGCGCTTCCGTCGCGCGATAACTGTAGAGTCTGTTTTTGCCATTACCGTTTCCTGTAGCTCTTTGCAAGCACCTGTTAAGTATGTTTCTGCTCTTTTTTGAAGCCCCTGTTCAAAGACCAGAGGCACGTCAGTTAAACAGTGCTATTTTGAACCTGATTTTCCAATCTTGCGAACTATATGCTCGTCAGAGTAACGAATCCCCTTGCCCTTATAAGGCTCGGGTTTTTTCACGTCGCGTATCCTGGCGGCAGTCAGTCCCAGCAGTTCCTTATCGATCCCTTCCAGGGTTATGGTGTTGGTCTTGTCAACCGACGCAACGATACCTTCAGGAAGATTAAACATCACCGGTGTGGAAAAACCGACATTCAACTGCAACACCGTGTTGTTGACCTCGACCTTGTAGCCAACGCCCTCGACGATCAGTTTGCGTTGAAATCCCTTGCCCACGCCGATCACCATGTTATTGACCAGGGAGCGGGTCAACCCTTTCATGGCCAAAGTGGTCCGGCTGGTATTGCTGGTCTGGACTGTGAGCGTATCACCGTCTATGGCCAGAGACATTTCCGGGAGAATATCCCGCTCAAGAGATCCTTTTGGCCCCTTGACAGTGACCTTGCCGCCTTGAAAATTAACCGTAACGCCTTTCGGCACCGGAATCGGTTTGTTGCCTATTCTGGACATGCATTCCTCCAAATCGTGACTTCCGACACCTTTTTTACAGGTGAGTGCCTCAGGCTACTAAGACACGCCGGTCGCCCACGCTGATTTATTCCTATTACCAGGCCTCGCAGAGAAGTTCTCCGCCGACTCCAAGGCGCCGGGCCTCACGATCGGTGACAACACCCTTGGATGTAGTCAGAATCGATATCCCGAGTCCACTCAACACCTGGGGCACCTGGCCGGCCTTGACATAGACGCGCAGACCCGGTTTGCTCACCCGGCGAAGACCGGTTAATACCTTTTCATTATTGGGACCATATTTAAGGTCAACACGAAGTGTGCCCTGAGGTCCTTCATTGATGATATGATAGTCACTAATGAAGCCCTCTTCCTTCAGGACCTTGGCAACATCGACCTTAAGACTCGACAGCGGTATATTAACCGTTTCGAATCGTACCATTCCCGCATTTCGTATCCTGGTCAGCATATCTGCCAGGGGATCGCTCATGGACATTGATACTCCACTCCTTGCCTACTTTTTTGTCTTATCAAAACATCCAGATGGATACCTGGCCACCTGCTGTCCGACAAAGTCTCCGATATATGAAAAATACTCCGCAGATCCTTTGATATAAAGGGGGTCCCGCAGCACCATTTTCCACTACCAGCTTGACTTGATCACTCCGGTCATTTCACCCTTGGACACAAGGCTACGAAAACAGATGCGGCATACACCAAATTTACGGAGAAATGCACGGGGCCGACCGCAGAGCGGACACCGGTTATATGCACGGACCTTGAACTTTGGTTCCCGTTTACTCTTTGCGATCAATGATTTCTTAGCCAACTCTTCCTCCTTGGCTGATTGGGGTTGCTCTTACCTGGCAATTTCCGCTCTGCCTATATTACATTTCTCTACAAATCACAATGATTCGCCGGGAGTCTGATCTACACTCTTCTGCCTGAACGGCATACCCATAACCTTGAGCAGAAAACGTCCTTCTTCATCACTCTTGGCCGTTGTGGTAATGGCGATATTGAGACCACGTATCTTGTCAATTTTATCGTAATCAATTTCTGGAAAAATTATGTGTTCCTTTATGCCCATGGAAAAGTTGCCCCTGCCGTCAAACATGTTCGGCGAGAGGCCACGGAAATCCCTTACCCGCGGCAGCGCTATCTGGACAAGTTTGCTGAAAAAATCGTACATCCGGTCCTTGCGCAGGGTCACCCGGCAACCGATCGGCATGCCCTGACGAAGCTTGAACCCCGCGATTGATTTCTTCGCGCGGGTAATGACCGCCTTCTGGCCGGCTATGGCTGTTAGCTCTTCCGCTGCGACATCTACTATCTTCGGATTCTGTACCGCCTCGCCAAGACCCATGTTCAGAACAATCTTGGTTATCTGCGGTACTTCCATGATATTTGTGTATCCGAACTCTTTCATGAGCTGGGGAACACATTCATTCCGGTAAAAATCAACTATGGCCGTCATTTATAAAACCTCCACAATAGCCCGCTCATCTCAGGCTTACGCCTTGGGCTCAATGATCTCATCACAACTCTTGCAGACCCGCACCTTGGAGCCGTCATCCAGGATGTTCCTCTTTACCCTTACAGTCTTGGTACATTTGGGACACACCAGCATGAGATTGGAGACATGCATCGGCGCCTCTTTCTCAACGATCTGTCCCTGCTGATTTGCGGCATTCGGCCGTGTATGCCGCTTGATCATATTGGCGCGCTCTACAACCGCCCGGCCCTTACTCTTATATATCCGCAAGATCTTACCGACACGGCCTTTATCCTTGCCGGCGATGATCTCCACTTGATCATTGACCTTTAAATAGTTACGTCCCTGAGCCATCTTATTTCCTCCGCTCTGTCCATTATGTCCAGATAGTTACAGAACCTCTGGAGCAAGCGAGATAATTTTCATAAATCCCTTTGCCCGCAATTCTCTGGCAACAGGACCAAAGATACGAGTGCCGACCGGTTCGCCGGAAGATGACAGCAGTACAGCGCTGTTGCCGTCAAACTTGACCGAGGTATCATCCATTCTTCTGAGTTCCTTTGCCGTGCGCACAACCACCGCCCGCATGACATCGCCTTTTTTTACCTTGGCATGAGGAATCGCCTCTTTCACAGTGACCACGATTATATCACCGATCCTGGCATACCGTCGCCTTGTTCCCCCAAGGACCCGGATGCAGAGGACCTTTTTGGCACCGGAGTTGTCTGCAACATCGAGTACTGTTTCGGTTTGTATCATTTCATCACCAACTTTCAGTATAGTATAATGCCGAACTCACCTGATATCGTGGCATTCACATTCTTGGTCTTAAAAACCAGATCATCACTTAAAACGAAAAAAAGCCTTATACAGCCTGCTCGATTATGGTCCGGATCCGCCACCGCTTACGCTTGCTCATGGGACGGCACTCCTCGATCATCACGCGGTCACCGATATTGCAGGCGCCGGTGGGATCATCAGCCATATACTTGACACGGCGCTTGATGAATTTCCCATAAAACTTATGACGAACACGCTGATCAACCTGAACGACCACGCTTTTGTCCATTTTATTGCTGATCACAGAGCCGACTCTCGTCTTCTTTATTGTCTTGTTTGCTTCCATAATGTCATGTTCTCGAATTTATGTTGCGTGGCAGATTCGCTGAGCCGAAAGTACCTGATTACTGATTAGCCTTCTTCGCAGTCATGATCCGGGCTATATCCCGGCGCAGGGTGCGCAGAGTCGCAGTGTTCTCAAGGCGACGCACCCCATGCTGAAAACGGAGCTTAAACAGACTTTCCCGGAGTTCACGTTCCTTGACAGCCAACTCCTGCTCGCTCATCTCCCGCACCTTGAGGCGGAGTTCTTTGGATTTCATAAACTGGTACTCCTCATAATAACCTTGGTGGCAAAAGGAAGTTTCGCAGCAGCAAGGGAAAGTGCCTTTACCGCAAGCTCCTCATCAATCCCCGCCAGCTCGTAAAGTATACGTCCAGGCCTGATCGGAGCAACCCACAGTTCGGGGCTGCCCTTACCCTTACCCATACGTGTTTCAGCGGGCTTCCTGGTCAATGGTTTGTCCGGGAAAACCCGGATCCACATCTTTCCGCCACGTTTGACCTTCCTGTTGATAGCGATTCGTGCAGCTTCAATCTGCTGTGCTGACATGTATCCGCACTCCACCGCCTTGAGAGCATATTCACCGAAACTGATGGAAGAGCCACGAAATGCTACGCCCTTCATGCGCCCCTTCATCTGCTTTCTATGTTTGACCTTCTTCGGACTGAGCATACAAGAACCTCTTTATTAAAACCGCGTTACGGATAGTTATGTACGTCGTAACAAGAACCCGTACTATTCGGTTGCAAGATCGCCTTTATCGAGGACCTCGCCTTTGAAAATCCAGACCTTGACACCAATTATTCCGTACGTTGTTTTGGCCTCGGCAAGGCCGTAATCGATATCTGCCCGCAGGGTGTGAAGAGGAACGCGGCCTTCACGGTACCACTCCCGCCGCGCCATTTCCGCTCCGCCGAGACGACCAGAACAGTTTATTTTAATTCCTTTTACTCCGAATCGCAAGGCTGTATTTACTGCTTTCTTCATTGCCCTGCGGAATGCAACGCGCCTTTCTAGCTGCATGGCAACATTTTCCGCCACCAGCTGGGCATCTGCCTCGGGGCGACGCACCTCCTGAATATCAAGAATACAGTCGCGACTGGTCAGCTTGTCCAGATCAGCCTTCAAGGACTCGATCTCAGATCCCTTTTTGCCGATCACTATTCCGGGCCGCGCGGTGTGCAGCTTTACCCGGACCTTTTCGCCAGTACGCTCTACATTTATCCGGGCAATACCCGCATGATAAAGCCGCTTCTTGAGATACTTCTTGATCTTCTGATCTTCCTGCAGGAACTTGGCATAATCCTTTCCTGCAAACCATATTGATTCCCAGGTCCGCGTTATATTGAGCCGCATCCCTATCGGATTAACTTTCTGCCCCAAAATCTCCCTCCATTCTATAGAGTTTTCTACAGAGACACGCCAGTCTTTCTGTCTTCTATTGTTCGTCGAGAACAACGGTTATATGACTGGTTCTCTTCAAAATCCGGTTAGCTCGACCCATCGCCCTGGGCCGCATCCGCTTCAGCATCGGGCCCCCATCAATAAACACGGTCTTGACATAGAGCGTATCCACGTCAATTGACGGGTTCTGACTGGCATTGGCCAAGGCTGACTCAATGATCTTACGGATTATCTCCGCACCTTTTTTTGGCATAAACCGTAAGGTGTTGATGGCCTTTCCAACCTCCTGCCCCCGAACAATATCGGCAAGCAATCGTGCCTTCTGGGGAGAGATTCTGATATATCGGGCTACCGCCTTTGATTCCATGGCGTTTAAACTCCTTAAAAGTTACTATCTCTGGATTATTTTTTGCCTTTCTTGTCCCCGGCGTGACCATAATAGGTCCGGGTCGGAGAGAACTCGCCAAGCTTGTGGCCAACCATATTATCACTCACAAAGACAGGAACGAATTTCTTGCCATTATGTACTGCAAAGGTCAGCCCGATCATGTCCGGCACAATATCGGAGCGCCTGGACCAGGTCTTGATCACCTTACGAGAATTGTTTTCTTTTGCCTTTAGTACCTTCTGAAGAAGATGATCATCAACAAAAGGGCCTTTTTTTACTGAACGTGCCATGAGCGTTCCTCCTGATTATGATCTTCTTCTGACGATGTCTTTATCAGAAGATTTTTTCCGTCTGGTCTTATAGCCCTTTGTCGGCACACCCCATGGCGTACAGGGATGCCGCCCGCCTGAACTCTTGCCTTCACCACCACCCATGGGATGATCGACCGGGTTCATTGCAACACCACGGACATGAGGCCTCCGCCCAAGCCAGCGTTTTCTTCCAGCCTTGCCTAGATTCTGGCTCTCATGTTCGGAGTTACCAATCTGGCCGATACATGCACGGCATTTCCGATGAAAACGCCGTACTTCACCGGACGGCAGCCTGACCAGAACATGCTCACCTTCCTTGGCCATGAGCTGGGCGGCCGCGCCGGCGCTGCGTACCAACTGTGCGCCCTTGCCAATCTTCATTTCCACGTTGTGGATCACGGTTCCCAGGGGAATATTACCCATGGCAAGGCAATTGCCGGCCTTGATATCTACCTTTTCTCCAGACTCAACGACATCGCCGACCTTGATGCCATTGGGGGAAATTATATAGGTCTTTTCACCGTCAGCATAATGAAGCAGGGCTATGTTTGCCGATCTGTTGGGATCATATTCAATCGAGGCAACCCTGGCCGGGACATCAACTTTATTCCGTTTAAAGTCAACGATCCGGTATTTCCGTTTATGCCCTCCACCAATATGCCTGGAGGTTATACGTCCGTTATTATTCCTACCGCCGCTCTTGTTGAGAGTTATGGTAAGGCTCTTTTCCGGTTTTTTCTTAGACAGTTCCGGGTTAACCAACGATGTATGGTTTCTTTTACCTGGAGATGTCGGATTGTATGTCTTTATAGCCATGTGCAACCCCGATTCGATTCTATTCAAGCTCTCTGAATTCGTTACCCGGTGAACGCTCCCCTCATTTCAGCATGAGGGGGTAAATCCACCTGCTTAAAGCTCTTCAAGGAAATTTATTTTACCTTCAGCCAAGGTGACTGTTGCCTTTTTCCAGTCAGCGGTCCGGCCGGAGTATTTCCCGACCCGTTTCACTTTTCCCCGCACCTTGGCGGTCTGCACTGAAGCAACCTTGACTTTGAAATTCTGCTCAACCGCCTGCTTGATCTCAATTTTGTTAGCGGTTGGCGATACCTTGAAGACCACCTTTCCATGCATTTCACGGAGCTTGTCGCTCTTTTCTGTGAGGCAGGGCCCCTTGAGAACACCGTACAAATGACTCATGACAGCAACCTCTCTTCCAGTTTCCCAATACTGGGTTTAACCAATACTATTTTACGGTGATTCAGGATATCGTAAACATTCAACCCCTCTGCGGGAATAACCTTATATCCATGAACGTTTCTCGAAGATTTTTCAAGATTCTCATTACTCTCGGCAACGACAATCAACCCGTTGGGGATATTCAAGGCGTCCATTACCTTGACAAAATTCTTGGTCTTGATGTCTGCAAGTTGAAAATCATCCAGCACCACGAGATTGTCTTCGGAAAATCGTGCGCTCAGCGCCATCCGGAGCCCGAGCCGCCGGACCTTTTTGGGCAGGCTGTAGCTGTAATCACGCGGTTTTGGCCCAAAGACCACACCGCCTCCCCGCCACAGCGGAGAGTTACGGGTTCCAGAGCGCGCGCGCCCGGTTCCCTTCTGGCGCCATGGTTTGCTTCCACCACCTCTTACCTCAGCGCGGGTTTTGGTGCTCGCTGTTCCGGAACGACGGTTAGCCAACTGCATACGGACGACATCGTGCAGGATGTGAACCTTAACAGGAACGCTGAACAACAGATCGTTCAATTCAATCTCACCGACTTTTTCATTGCCGATGTTATATACAGATGTAACTGCCATTTTTAGAGATCTCCTCAGTTGATCACTTACCGCGGACCGCACGATTTACTTGGTGTAAATACGCAGTACGCCTTGCTTCGCTCCGGGTACACACCCCTGAAGAAGCAGAACATTTTCTTCCGGGCGTATATCAACGATGGTCAAATTTCTTTTGGTTACAAGATTTGTTCCCATGTGTCCGGGCAATTTCTTACCCTTGACGACCCGGCTCGGCCACGCACTGCACCCGATAGAACCAGGACGGCGGTGAAACATTGATCCGTGGGTGGCTCGGCCGCCCTTAAATCCATGCCGCTTTACAACGCCTTGAAAACCGCGCCCCTTGGTCTTTGCGCTTACATCAACAAGGTCTCCGATCTTGAAATAATCGCTGATTACCAGCTCCTGGCCGACCTCGTAATTTTCAGGATCAAGAACCCGGAACTCCTTTATGTGGTAGAAGCCACCCTTGCCAGCCGCTCCTGCATGACCGGCATCGGGCTTGGTCATCCGCGCATCTTTCTTGGCGCCAAAACCGAGCTGCACTGCTGCATACCCATCGCTGTCAACGGTCTTTTTCTGGAGAACCACACAGGGACCTGCCTCAATAACCGTTACAGGTATTGAGCGTCCCTCCTCGGAATAGACTCGCGTCATTCCAAGTTTCTTTCCCATTATTCCTTTCATTTTCGGCATAGTGCTACCCGTCTTTTCTCAATACTCTATTTATTGGCGCAACCAGTTGTACATCGCACCCATCAAAACCATGCTGGTTCAACAGCCTATGGCAGTTTGATTTCTACGTCCACACCGGCAGACAGTTCAAGCTTCATCAGTGAATCAATGGTCTGTTGCGTCGGCTCGAGAATGTCGAGAAGTCGGCGATGGGTCCGCATCTCAAACTGCTCCCTCGACTTTTTATCAACATGCGGCGAACGAAGAACGCAATATTTATTGATCACCGTCGGCATGGGAATCGGACCGGCAACTGTTGCACCGGTGCGTTTCGCGGTTTCAACGATCTCCCTGGTGGACTGGTCCAGAAGTTTGTGATCGTACGCCTTTAACTTGATACGTATTTTGTCGGTCGTAACCATTGTGTATGTCTACCTATTCTATTATTTCGCTGATTACGCCGGCGCCAACCGTACGGCCGCCCTCGCGGATGGCAAAACGCAATTCCTTTTCCATGGCGATCGGGGTGATCAGGGTGCCTTCGATGGCGACGTTATCTCCGGGCATTACCATCT
>JBFHXP010000009.1:0-42038 GCA_041598875.1 Desulfobulbales bacterium | reverse complement strand
GAGACCGGCATGGGCCAGAACCCAGCCGGTGAGCGAGGTGGTGGTTGTTTTTCCATGGCTGCCGGCCACGGCGATGCCGAATTTTTTGAGACGCATCAGTTCTGCAAGCATTTCCGCGCGGGGGATAACCGGTATATGGGCGTTGCGGGCCGCCACCAGCTCCGGATTAGTATCTTTGATTGCCGAAGAATAGACGACAACATCGGCGTTTTTGCAGTTTTCTCCAGCATGGCCGATATGGATTACGCCACCCAGGGAGGCGAGGCGGTCTGTGATTCTGCTGGCCCTGATGTCCGAACCGCTCACTTCATAGCCAAGGTTAAGCAGCACCTCGGCGATACCGCTCATGCCGATGCCGCCGATACCGACGAAGTGGATTTTCTGGTTTCTCTTATACATGCTTTTTCCTTATCCCGCGGCCGTTGCAAAACGGCCTTTTCCCCTGCTGAGCAGTTCGAGGCATTCCCTGAGGATCTTCTGCGTGGCATCAGGTGTGGCCAGCCGGGTCATGGCGCCGGCCATCTCGATGCGAAGACTTTTGTTCCCTATCAGGGCCAGCAGTTCGCGGCCAAGTTTCTTGCCGTCAAGTTCTCTCTCCCGGAACATCAGGGCCCCGTTGCTTTCGGTGAGGTACCGTCCGTTTTCTTCCTGATGATTATCCGCGGCATAGGGGTAGGGGATGAGGATTGCCGGTTTGGCAACAACCATCAACTCCGCCAGGGTGGTGGCCCCGGCCCGGGAGATCACCACGTCGGACTCTCCGTATACCTCGGCCATGTTCTGAAAAAAAGCGCCCACCCTGAATTCGATCCCCAGCCGGGAATAGGCGGCTTTAACCATTTCCTCGTCAGCGGTGCCGGTCTGGTGAATAACCTGGAAATTCGGGGGGAGCTGTTCGCGCACACACTCCATTGCCTCAACCATAAGGGTGTTGATCCGGTGTGCGCCCTGGCTGCCGCCCAGCACCAGCAGCGTTGTTCTGCTTTCCTTTCCGGTATCGGTTTTCATCTTCGCCAGTTCGAGGATTTCCCGGCGGACCGGATTCCCGGTGCGCACGGTCTTGCCGGCAGGGAAAAATCGTTCACTGCCGGGAAGGGAAACGAAGATTGCATGGGCAATTCGTCCGAGCATGCGATTGGCGAGACCGGGTATGGAGTTCTGTTCATGGATGCAGGTCGGGATCTTCAGTAACCGCGCGGCAAGCACCACCGGGCCGGTGACGTAGCCGCCTACTCCGAAAACCAGATCCGGCTTGAAACCTGTGAGGATCCGGGCCGCGGCATAAAGAGATACCGGCAACTCCAGCAGGGTGCGAATCCGGGAGAGAATTCCCGTGCCCTTCAGCCCCCGGCAGGGGATGGAGGTTGTCGCCAACCCGAGGCGTTCCAGGGTCGTGCCGTCAAGATGCCGTTGGGTCCCGATAAAGAGAACCGAGGAATCCGGGTATTCACTGAGCACGGCCTGGGCCAGGGCGATCCCGGGAAAGAGATGCCCGCCGGTTCCGCCGCCGGTGACTACCATTCTCTGGAGTATTGCCTGGGCCATCTCTCAGGATTCCTTTTTTTCTTTCATGGCTTTGACCGCCAGGGTGAACATTTCGCCCCGGTGGGAGTAGCTTTTAAACATGTCGAAACTTGCGCAGGCAGGGGAAAGCAGGACCGCGTCTCCGGGACTGGCAAGCCCTGCGGCGACATGGACCGCATCCTCAAGGGATGCTGCCCTTTCGATCCGGGTGTGACCGGCAAAGGCGCGGGCCATGATCTCCGCGGCCTCGCCGATCAGGACCATGCATTTGACCTTCTCTTTGATCAGCGGATCAAGGATGGAGTAATCGCCGCCCTTGTCGCGGCCCCCGGCAATGAGGATCACCGGGTGATCCATTGCGGTGAGCGCGGAGTAAACCGCGCCGATATTGGTGGCCTTTGAGTCGTCGTAATAGGTGACGCCGTTTATTTCGGCAACCCGGGTAAGGCGGTGGGGCAGAGGGGCAAAACGGGCCAGACCCTCCCGGATGCCGCCGGGTGAACAGCCCATCAGCCGGGCCGCAAGGATTGCCGCGGCGCTGTTCTCGATATTGGGCGGCGCGTCGATCAGGCTTCCGGTAAGGTCAAAGAGCTCACCGTCTTCTTCCGCCTCGCTTCCGGTGTTGAGTACAATCCGCCGTCCATCAATGGCCGCGCCCATTTTCCCTGCCATGTTTCGGCCGAAGAAAAAACGGCGACTGGCCGGCCAGAGATGTTCACGGCTCATGATTTCCGGATCATCGGCATTCATGATTGCCGAGTCATACCGCCGCTGGGCGGTGAATATGCCGAATTTCGAGGCAACATAGGCAGAGTAGGATGTGTAGCGGTCCAGGTGGTCGGGAGAGATATTGAGAAGCAGGGCGGTGTCGGGTCTGAATCCCGATTTGCCGCCAGCGCTGTCCAGTTGGAAGCTGCTTACCTCGACCACCGCGACATCGGCGTCCTGCGGCCCCATCAGGTAATCGAAGAGCGGGGTGCCGATATTGCCGCCGACAAAGGTTTTTTTCCCCGAGGCGGTAAATATGTCGCCGAGCATGGTCGTAACGGTTGTCTTGCCATTGGTGCCGGTGACCGCAACCACCGGGGTCTTGAGGTACTGGGCGGCGATTGCCAGTTCACCGATCACCGGGATGCCGTTTTTCCTGGCCGCGCTGATTGCCTCAATGTCCAGGGAGACGCCGGGGCTTGCCAGGACCAGGTTGACCGTGGAGAAGAGCTTGGGGGTGTGGCCGTCGGTTTCGAGATAGATACCGTCTTTTTTCAGATCCCTGATCAGCTCCTGGTCCAGTTGGTCGCGGGAGCGGGATTCTGAAACCGAAACCCTGCAGCCCCGGCTTTTGAAGAATTTAACCGCGGATTGGCCGAGTGTTCCAAGACCCACCACCAGGACATGGGTGTCAGCGGTTATTAATTTGTTGTGGGAATCCATTTTCTTTCCAGCTTATCTGAGTTTCAGAGATGCCAGGGCAACAAGCCCGAGAACGATCGAGACGATCCAGAAACGAACCACCACCTTGGGTTCGGCCCAGCCCTTTTTTTCGAAATGGTGATGAAAGGGGGCCATGAGAAAAATTCTCCGGCCGCCGGTCATTTTAAAAAAACCGACCTGGATGATCACCGACAGCGCCTCCATGACAAAGATCCCGCCGACAATGGCCAGCAGGATTTCCTGCTTGGTGATAACCGCCACCGTGCCCAGGGCCGCGCCCAGCGGCAGGGAGCCGACATCGCCCATGAAGATCTGGGCGGGAAACGAGTTGAACCAGAGAAAACCAAGGCATGCGCCGGTAATGGCGCTGCAGAAGACCGCGACCTCGCCCGCCCCGACTATGTGCGGGATGCTGAGGTATCCAGCCAGCACCGCGTGGCCCGCCAGGTAGGAGAAAACAATATAGACGGTACTGGTAATCACCGTCGGGCCGGTGACCAGGCCGTCAAGGCCATCGGTGAGATTGACCGCGTTGGAGGCGCCGACAATCACCAGAATGGCAAAGGGAATATAAAAAAAGCCGAGGTCAGGGCTGAAATGCTTGAAAAAAGGAATGCTCAGGTGGCCGTCAAAACCGGGATAGACATGGAGATACCAGCCCACCAGGCAGGCGCCGAGAATCTGGAGAACCATCTTGCCCCGGGCGCTCAGCCCCTTGCTGTTCTTTTTCTTGATCTTGCGCAGATCGTCAACCGCGCCGATGGCCCCGTACCAGAGGGTGATAAACAGAATCAGCCAGACAAATCGGTTGGTGAGGTTGACCCACAGCAGGGTGGAATTGACAATGGTGAAGATGATGAGCAAGCCGCCCATGGTGGGAACGCCCTTTTTACTGAAATGGGAGGCCGGGCCGTCCTCGCGGATTACCTGGCCGATCTGCCGGCTCCGGATATAACGGATAAAGGGGGGGCCGAGAAAGAGGATTATAAGGAAGGCGGTCAAGGCAGCCCCGAAACACCGGAAGGTGATATAGCGGAAGACGTTGAATATGCTGAAGACCGAACTGAGGGGAAAGAGAAAATGGTAGAGCATCAGCGACTCCCTCCCTGCAGATCTTCAAGCACGGTTTCCATCTTCATTCCCCGTGAGCCCTTGAAGAGAATCCAGTCTCCCGAGCCCAGCGCACCCGTGGCGATCAGTTCCCGAACCCAGTCTGCCAGCTTCTCCTTGTCTGTGAAAATTCTGGCGTTTTTTTCTCCCATTCCGCTTTTGCGCGCCGATGCAATCAGTTCCTTGGAAAGATTGCCAAAGGCGGCAATATACTCCACTCCGGATTGTACCGCGGCCCTTCCCAGCTCCTGGTGGGCATGGATGGCACTTGCGCCCAGTTCCAGCATATCGCCAAGAATGACCATGGCGCGGCCATTCTGGCGGACCTCGTTCAGGGTCTGCAGGGCAGCGCGCATGGAGGAGGGGTTGGCGTTATAGGTGTCGTTGATGACCTTGGTCCCGTTGGCAAGCGCTGAGATCTGGGCGCGTTTTTCATAGGGCCTGTACCCTGCCAGTCCGGCAGTGATGTCGGCAAGCCCCACGCCTGCCGCGGTGGCCAGGCCGGCGGCGGCAAGGGCGTTGGCAACCGTGTGGCGGCCGGGGCTGTTCAGGGTGAGCCGTTCCTGGTCTGTGCCGATATGCAGGGTGAAGCGGATCCCGGATTCTCCCAGGGGGGTAATTTTTGTCGCCCGGATCAGCGGTTTGTGTCTGCGGCCCGCCGGGGTGGAGGCAAAGGTGATCTGCCGCATGGGGTGATACGATGCCTGTTTCCGGACCAGCGGGTCGTCACAGTTTACAACCAGGGTTCCGGTTTTTGCGGTCCCGGCAAAGAGTTCGCCCTTGGCCCTGGCAACCCCGGCGATGGAGCCAAGTCCTTCAAGGTGCGCTTCCTGGATATTGGTTATGCAGCTGATATCCGGCAGGGCAATTTCTGCCAGGCGGGTCAGTTCGCCTGGCCGGTTCATCCCCGCCTCCAACACTGCTGCCCGGTGAAGGGAGTTTGCCCTGAAAAGAGTTGCCGGCAGCCCGATCAGGTTATTGAGATTTCCTCTTGTCTTCAGGGTGTTTCCTCTCAGGCTGAGAATCGCAGCGGTCATCTCCTTGACCGTGGTTTTGCCTGAACTCCCGGTAATGGCCAGTACCTGGAGCTGTTTTAACCGCATCCGGTGAAAATGGGCAAGATCGCCCAGCGCCTTGAGGGTGTCGGCAACGATGAGTAGCGGGACCTCAGCCCAGGCAGATGATTCCTGAGGCGGGTCCGTGGGCAGGCGGTCAAGGATCAGGCCGGCCGCCCCTTTCCGGGTCGCTGCTTCGGCAAAATCCGCGCCGGTGAAATTCGGCCCGTTCAGGCCGATGAAGAGGTCACCGGGAAGAATCGTCCTGCTGTCGGTGCTGATCGACCTGAAACGGGCTGTATGATTGCGGTCCTGAAAGAAGAGTTCTCCGCCTGCCGCCTTGCATATGTCACCCAGGGTCCAGGGGAGGTCTTCCTTGCCGCTTGTGGCAAGCTGTTTTTCCGCCTCGATCCGGTCGCTGAAGAATTTTCTTGTCGTACCATGTATCTGGTACGTTTCATGGCCCTTGCCGCTTATCAGGACGACGTCATTTTTCGCGGCCATGGCAATGGCCCGGCGGATCGCTTCCCGGCGACCGGAGATGACGGAATATTTTTTGTGGGTGTCGCGTCCAAGAAACCCCGCATCGATTCTCTTCATGCCCGAACCCTCGATACCCCTGGATATGGCGGCAAGGATCTGCTTCGGGTTTTCAGAGCGAGGGTTATCGGAGGTGGCGATGACCACATCGGCAAGCCGGCCTGCAACCGCGCCCATGATTTCCCTTTTTCCCGGATCGCGGTCTCCTCCACAGCCGAACACGCAGATGACCCGGCCCTTTTTGAGCCGGTCCAGAGTGGAGAGGACATTGAGAAGGGCGTCGGGGGTGTGGGCGAAATCGACCAGGACCGCGGGCCGCAATTTGCCAACCTCCGGCCTGACAAGTTCAAGCCTTCCAGGGACAGAGCCAGGGACGGCCAGTCCTTTCTTGATATTCGCGCCGTCAATTTCCAGGGCCACACCGACCCCGGTTGCGGCGAGGATGTTCTTGAGGTTGAAATCACCAACCAGGGTGGAGCGGAGCGACAGGGTGGCTCCCGGGGCCTGGATCTCCGCCCGGATACCCCGTTTGAGATCACAGGATGAGGAGAGTACCCGGATTGAGTCGCGGGGGCCGTTGCCGCAGGTGATAACCCTTTTGCCGTCAAGGGCGCGAACCAGTTTTTCTCCCCAGCAATCTCCGTTGGCCTCGTCCCGGACGACAATCGCCAGGCCACGGGGATGGAGATGGGAGGTAAAAAGCTTTTTCTTGCAGGCAAAATAGTCTGCCATGTCGTGATGGAAATCAAGATGGTCGCGGGTGAGATTGGTAAATACGGCGACATCAAAAAGGATTCCGCCGAGCCGGCCAAGGGCCAGGGCATGGGATGATACCTCCATGATGACATGGGTCACCCCGGCATCGGCCATCTCGCGCAGGGTTTTTTGCAGCAGCAGGGGCTCCGGAGTGGTAAAGGGGGCCTCCAGGGTTGTTTCCTTGCCGGACCTATCGGTGTACCGGTAGTTGATGGTTCCGATGACTCCGGGACTGCCCCCGGCCGCGCGGATGATCTTTTCCACCAGGTATGAGGTCGTGGTCTTGCCGTTTGTCCCGGTAATACCGACAAGCCTCAGTTTCCCGGCCGGCTCGCCGTAGTATGACGCGGCGATTTCCCCAAGGGCCTCGCGGCTGTCCGGCACGGTAATCCTGATCACGCCCTTTTCCTCGGAGATGGCCCTCTGCCGCCCCTCGATGACGACGGCGACAGATCCCCGGGATATCGCATCAGTGACAAAATCATGCCCGTCAACGGTTTCCCCGCGGACAGCGACAAAGAGATTTCCCGGTTTGACCTGACGGGAATCCGTTGTTACCCCGGATACCGTGACATTCTGCAACAGGGGGGAAGACGCGCCCGCTGAGGTAAGAATATCTGCAAGTTTTCTGGGTTGTTGCGCTGTCATTGTCTACAGGGTGTTTTCCAGTTTAAGGACACAGAGGTCACCCTTCTGTATCCTGGCGCCGGCCCGGGGCTGCTGATCGACAATCAGCCCTGAGCCGACAATTTTTACCCGGGCCTCGATATGCTGGATCGCCTGAAGGCCGTGGCGAAGACTTTTTCCCGCGATTGCCGGCATGGTGGATTTCTCCGGCTTTTCCGCTGGCTCTTTTGGTGCGATTTTTTCAGGCCCCTGTCCGCCTGCCTGGGCCTTGGCAGTACTCTTCTCCTGGCCCCAGAATCCAGGGCCGGGCTCTTGCGGGGCGGAGGCCGCAAGTTTTAAAATTCTGCCCACCTCTTTTTTTCCCATGCTGATCAGAGGCGAGGCCGATGGTTCGCGACTGGTTGATGCCTGCGCCGTCTCTTTGGCGAAATTCACAGCCACCAGAAAGGTGATCCTGGGATTGTCGCTTGGAGCGACACCGAGCAGGAGGCGGTGGTGGAGGGCAGGGCCCTTGGCCTCTTCTCCCGCGTCGCTGCTGTCGAGATATTCAAAGAAAAGTGAATCCGACGGGCCGGGTATGGCGTTGGCAAGCATGTTCTGCCAAATCTGATCGCTGGTTTCAGCGGGGAAGAGGGCCTCGGCGTTTTCCCCTGCAGGATTGGGAATCTCCTTTTCATCCTCTGGAATGAGAATTCCGGATAGAAGGTGAGGGGTTATCGCGCGACCCTGGCTGGCCAGCGAGGTAAAGGCCGTAAGCACGGCAAGGGGCGGAGCGGATCGCGGGGAAAGGTTCATCGGGAGTGAAGGGCCCTGGTCGGACTCATTCCCGGCCGTGCCCAGAGGGTCCATCGGCAAATCAACGGAAAGATTTCCGGCAACGGTGGTGTGTCTGCCGGCAAGGAAAAACGGACTTTCATCAATGGAGATCGGGTCTGCCTCCGGCAGAGCCGGGCCGTCAAAGGCCACCTTGACCTTTTCCGGAAACAGAATGCCATTGCTGGCCGGCTGCCGCTCCTCTTCTTTTTTTTCAGTCTCGACAACCTGAATCTCTTCTTCTGAGTAGGCGGGAATAGGCGGAAATACCGCAGCGGCTATTGCCCGGTTGCGGCGATCCTCTTCACTGAAATCCCAGAATTGATTCGGGTTGAAGCCGGGAAGACAGGCCATGGCAAGAACAGCGCCACTCTCCGGATCCATGGCAATGGCGGTTCCGCTTCTGGCGCCGGTCTCTTTGATTACCGCGGAGAGTTGTTCTTCAAGCAGGGTCTGGATGGCCAGATCAAGGGTCAGCCTGAGGTGGCCTCCCTTTTCCTGAAGCACCTTGCCGGTGTTCTGGTCAAGGGGGGCCGGCAGTATCCGGTCGGCTGGAACGCCGCCGCGAAGGACCGAGTCGTAATAGAATTCAATTCCATCGAGCCCGTGGTTTTTGCTGACGAAACCGAGGGCGTGGGCCGCGGTGTTCATGTGGGGGTAGGTCCGGTTCATCTCCTCGATCAGATAGATGCCGGGAAGATTGATCTCCTCTATTTTTGCCGCGTCCTCCGGAGAGATTTTTCGTCCGATCCAGACAAAAGCCCTTTCCGATTTGAAGATGTTCAGAAGTTCCGTTTCGTTCAGGTTCAGGCTTGCGGCGATTTTTTTTGCCGTAAAGCGGAAATCGATGATCTCCAGTGGCCGGGCATAAATTGCCGTTGTCGGATAGGTTCCGGCAAGCAGTTTAAGGTTGCGGTCATAAATGTTGGCACGGGCCCCGGAGTCGATTTCAAGGTCAAGGGACGCCCCTTCCTGGCGCGGCATCGGCGAGGTGATGACATCCTTTTCCTGTTGTGCCACAGCGGCAAGGCACGCAAAAACAAAAAAAGCGGCAAGGCCGACGAAAACCCAGTTCGTTTTCCGTTTCGCCGGACGCCGCCACTTTTTCTGGGCGTGATTTTGAGATTCGACTGTGTCTTTCATGTATGCTTTTTCATTGGCCACGGATCTGGTCGGGTGTCGGCGGGAAAAGCCCCAGCCGGCTCGCTGCTTTTTTTATGCTCTCAATGGTCATCAGTTTGTCCCGGGCAATGGAAAGCTCCCGGTTTTGTTCAACAAGTCCGGAGCGGACCTCGGACCGGCTGCCGATCTGATCCAGGGCGCTGCGGATCTGCATCCCGTAAACGATCGTTGAGGTGACGCCGGCGGTGAGGGTCAGGGCCACCATCACGCCAATGGTTCTCATCATCAGGCTATGGGTGGCGACTCCGGGTGATTTGGCCGAAATTCTCTGCCTGTGGTTAGCAATTCCGGCGCCCATGGAATAACTGGCGGCATAGTCCTTGATCATTGTCTCACCTCGTTTCAGGTCGTGTTGCGACTCGTGCTGTGTCTCGCAGTTCTGCGACTCTCATCCTGGCGCTTCGTGCCCGGGGGTTGGCCTCTATCTCTCCGGGGGTGGGGCTGACTGGTTTTTTTGTGATGATCTCCCATGCGGGATTGTTCCGGAACCCCCATTTCACCATCCGGTCTTCCAGGGAGTGAAAGGAGATGATACAGATCCGAGCCCCGGGGTTGAGCAGGGATGGAGCCTTTCGCAGGATGGTGTCAATGTTCTCCAGCTCCCGGTTCACCGCGATCCGCAACGCCTGAAAGGTCCGGGTTGCGACGTGGATATTTTTGGGGTGAAACCGTCGGGGTATCGCGTGGTAGACGATCTCGGCAAGGGCATCGGTGGTGGCGATGGGGCCTTTTGCCCGTGCCTTCACGATATGGGCGGCGATTCGCCTCGACTGCTTTTCCTCGCCGTAATGGAAGAGTATGTCCGCCAGTTCCTCTTCCTTTGCGCTGTTTACAAGATCCGCGGCACCCATGGTCATCCGGTTGTCCATCCTCATGTCAAGGGTTTCACTCCCCTTGAAGCTGAATCCCCGGCCCGGGTCGCTTTCTGATGCCCCGTCCAGCTGCAGGGAGGAGAGCCCCAGGTCGAGAATCAGGCCGTCAATTTTTGAAACCTTTGCCTCTTTAAGCCCAAGGTCGATTTCCGCAAAATTTCGCCGGACCATGGTCACCCTGTCGCCGAAAACGGCAAGCCTTTTTTGGGCAAGCTCCATGGCCCGCTGGTCCCAGTCAAAGGCGATTACCCTGCCGGTGGGGCTTGAGGCGACAAGAATCTTTTCGCTGTGTCCACCCAGTCCCAGGGTGCCGTCCATGTATATCCCTCCATCCCTGGGACCAAGATAGTGGATTGCTTCCTCCGGCAGGACCGTGGTGTGGATTTTTTCCGGATACGATACGTTCTGGGCTGGCATCTCATTGCTCCGGAGGGCAGGGTCATGGGCCTCGGCTTCTCGTGGCCGGTCGTCATCCGCCTGTTGCCGCTGCGGCAAGATGCCTTTCAGAGGATTCCCAGGGTGGACAGGCTGCTTTCAAAATTCTGGAAATTTTCCCTGGTCCGCTGGGTCTCGGAATCCCACTCAGCCTTATTCCATATCTCAAAGTGATCAAGCATGCCGTTGAGCATGACTTCTCTGGTAATCGTGAAATCCGTGCGCAGGGTCGCGGGCAGCAGGATGCGTCCCTGTTTGTCTACAGGGCATTCCGTTACCCCGGAGATGACGTAGCGGATAAAGGCGTCCATGCCCGGCTGTTTTTTCCCCTGGCTGAGGAGGGTGCTTTCAATCTCTTCCCAGACCTTGAACGGGTACGCCTTGAGGCACTTGTGCCAGTTGGTGACAATCAGTTTATCGTCATATTCACGGTGCAGAATATCACGGAACCGTGCAGGGATATTGAGTCTTCCCTTGCCGTCGATGTTGTGTTCCGATCTGCTGCGGAATCTGTTTTCCGATGAACTGCTCAGGTCGGCCATACCGGTTTGGTCCCTTTTTTTCCCTTTCGCTCCACTTTGTACCACTTTTTTCCATTTTTATAGAAACAGACTGTTCCTGTCAAGGGAAAAAAGGGGAGATTTTTCTTTGCAAAATGGAGTGGTTGGTGGGTCCGGGGTTGGCATACCATATGTGGTGTCTGTACATTTTTCTTGTACCATATGTGGTATTTTTTCCAGGGGTGTAAAAAGAAAAAAAGTGGGTTTGTTCCGGGGGGTAATTGCCCTTACCGGTGGGAAGAGATGGAGGGTGGAGAATGCCTCCAGAGGGGATGGAGCAGGAAAATCAAGGTGAGCATGGGGTGGGAAGGTGGTCTTTGTTGACTTATCTTGCTTATATTGAGGTATTTTTTATTTGTTATGGTCCGGGGGCGTAAAGTGGTGCGCCGAATTCGTTTTCATCCCGAAACGCCACTTTTTAAAAATCTCGGGAGTTGATCCGCAGAAGTATGTGCTCGCCGTACTCCAGTACGCCTGCGCATACTTCCTTGATCTCCTGGATCTTTTTCAAAATTGTCTGTTTCCGGATTGAAAACGGATAGGTGTTGCCCTCCGCAACAAAAGACTTTTCGGACGGACACTAGGGCGCAGGTTCGATCTGGAGCACATTGTCCAGGGCGCTGACTTTTGTGATCCGAACCATGATGGTGGCCCCGGCCGGGGTGTTTCCCAGCTGGCTGGTAGCCATGTCGGCATCCAGGAGACAGTTGGTGAGAAGAAGGTGTGCGCGCTGGGGGCCCTTTTCAATGACCAGGGCCGGGAATCTTTCTCCCTTCCGGGATTCAAAGTATCTGTATATCCAGTATCGATGGCGGAGGAACTTGACGCCATTGACCCGGTTGAGGGTCTGAAGGATGACCGGGGCAAACTCCTTCATATCTTTTTTTGTAAAGAGCAGGCCTTTTCCCGCAGCCAGGTTTTCCAGCTGCAGCTGCATGATCAGGTCAAGGAGTCGCCTGATCGGCGAGGTGAGGGTGGTGTACTGCGGGACTCCGAGTCCGCTGTGCGGCTTGGCGGCCGTGGTCAGCGACATCGGGGCCAGTTTTTTTCGTTGCAGGGTATTGGCAAAGAGACTTTTGTCCTCCCCCCGGACCAGGCGTTGCCGTGGTTTTGCCTGTGACCTGTAGAGGCCCGCGGCCTCACGTTCACTGACGTACTGGGCACCCAGGGTGTTTGCCAGTATCATGAATTCGGCAACCAGCAGCCTTCCCGGGGTGTCGGATTCCGAGAGGGTGATTTGAATATCGTTTTCACCCCTTATCGCGATGTTGACGTCGGGAAAGGGCAGGAGCAGGGCATCCGCCTCCAGTCGGCGCTTGCGGAGATTCCCGGCAAGGGTGTGCAGGGCGGAGAGGGACTGATCGCTGGCAACCAGCCGATCCGCCTCGCTGTACAGAAGCTGGCGTTTGACTGTTACCACGCTCCGCATGATGTCAAAATCAAGAACTTCGCCCTCGTTTGAGAGGAGGACCATGAAACTCAGGGCCGGCCGGATCTCTCCCTGGTGGAGGCTGCAGATCCCTTCGGACAGTACCGGGGGCAGCATGGGAATCTGACGGTCGGCAAAATAGATCGAGGTCCCGCGGCGAAGCGCCTCGGCAAAGAGCGGACTGCCGGGCCTGATCAGTGAGGCCACGTCAGCGATATGGATTCCCACCAGAAAGGCGTTGTCGCGCTTTTCAATGTGCAGGGCATCGTCAAAGTCCCGGGTTGATGGCCCGTCGATGGTCAGCAGGTCCAGATGCCTGAGGTCCCGGCGCCTCTGGCCGAGAAGGTCTTCAGGCGTGGGCTGGGGAATAGCCTCGGCCTGGGCCAGAACCTCCGCGGGGAAGTCAATGGGGATATCCTGGCGGAGCAGGGGGATGTTTTCGTCCTGATTCCAGATTCCCGCCTTGACCAGAAGGTGAAAGGGGGCGTGCTGCCCGGTGAGATCGGCCCTTTTCAGGAGTTCCCGGGCAAGGGCGCTTTCCGGAGCGGCAGAGTCAAAAAGATAGTAATCACGGACAAGTTCGAGGCATTCCCTTTCCGGCCAATCGTCTTGGGGGGAGCCATCCCACAGGGCCTTCAGGCCTCTGGCGCCCTCGCTGAGCAGGGTTTCCTGCGCCCTTTCCTTTTCCCGGCGGAGCCGGAGCTGCTCCACCGTTTCAGCGGAGTGGGCGACAATGGCTCCCTGCTTGTATTTGAAGAAGAGGGTGTCGGCAAAGACGCTTCGGATAAAGGCGGCCTCGTGATCATCGGTAAGGTCCTTGCCGAATGAGAGCTCGGCGAGAAAGGAGGAGGTGAAGACGTTTCCGCTCTCGCCGATAACAAGTTCCCAGATCTCCTCGAGGTTTACCGAGTCGATCAGGCCCTTCCGGGTTTCATCGGCTTTTTTGAGGAGACGGACCGCCTCCTCGCGGGAAAGCGGAGACGGGTATGCCTTTCTGCCCTGGTGGACCACTCTGGCAAGGGGCAGTTTCTCCTCACGTCCGCTCTGGGTGACGATGCGGAGCCGTTTCCCGGTATCTTCCTGCACCAGGGCGCAGATGAACTTTCCGGCGTCAAGATATTCTATCAGCTTTCCGTGCAGGGTCATGATGAAAGGTGTATTTCCGGCAATGATTCATGGAGATCGGTGACAAGAAAGTGGATGATCTAACAGGAATCGCACTGTTTGTCATCATTTTTGACTGATCACCGGGCGGGTTTCGAGTATGATGATGGTTCGCAGGGGGTGTGTAGTCGTGGAAATCCATTTCATGGCCCCCCTGGTCTAAAGAGAGAAAACTATGCTGAACGAGGATCACGAGCAGAAGTGCCGGACCGGAATGGTGGCCATTGTCGGACCGCCCAACGCAGGGAAATCGACCTTGATGAATACCCTGCTCGAACAGAAGATATCCATTGTCACCCCCAAGCCGCAGACGACCAGGAACCGGATCCTCGGGATAATGAACGGGCCGGAGTATCAGATGATTCTCCTTGACACCCCGGGACTGCACCAGGCCCGTCAGCCCCTGAACGAGGAGATGGTCAAGATTGCCATGTCCACCCTGACCGAAGTGGATGTGATTCTTTTTCTTGTGGATGTGTCGCTGCCGCTCCCTGAAAAACAGAAACAGGCGGTGAGTTATCTGGCCGGGGTGAAACGCCCGGCGATTCTCGGACTCAACAAGATCGATCTCATCCCCCGGGAGAAAGTTCTTCCCCTGATCGACCTCTACAGCGCGGTTCATCCCTTTTCCGCGATCATACCCCTTTCGGCGCTGCACAACAGCGGGACTGATGTCCTGGTCGACCAGATGGTATCCATGCTGCCGCCCGGCCCCCGGCTCTATCCTGAAGATATACCCACCGATGCCACCGAGCGGTTTATTGTCGGCGAGATTATCCGGGAGAAAATCTTTCTCCTTACCGAGCAGGAGATTCCCTATTCCACAGCGGTGACGGTGGAGAGTTTCAAGGAGGACCCGGCCAGGGGACTGGTCACCATCCATGCCAACATCTATGTGGAAAAGGATTCCCAGAAAGGGGTGATCATTGGCAGGAAGGGAGAGATGCTGACCAGGATCGGCACCGCCGCCCGCCACGACATGGAGATACTTCTCGACCAGCGGGTGCTTCTAAAACTCTGGGTCAAGGTCCGGAAGAACTGGAGCCGCGACCCCCGGTTTTTAAAGGAACTGGGTTTCTGATTCCCCCCCGTCTCCGGGGGGGAGCTGTTCGGTTATTTGTTCCGCGGGGTTTTGTCGCCCATCATCGTTGACCCCTTGAGGATCAGCAGGGCGGTGTTGAGCTGGTTATCCTCCGCAGGAGCAGTATCTTTCTGGTCAGCAGGGTCGCCCGGTGCCGGTTCCCCGGTTTTTTCCTCGGGCTCCGCCGGAGGAAGGGGCTCCTGCGCATCCTCCTCGGAAAGCTGCTCCCGGGGTTCTTCCTCTTCTCCGTTTTTCAGATGATGCTGCAGATCCTTTTCCCGGAGAAATGTTCTGCTGTTTTTCCGTGAGGCCGTTTCATCCCCTGTCTTCAGGGGGACCACGATGTCCGGGGTAATACCCTTGGCCTGGATGGAGGTTCCCTTCGGGGTGTAGTAGCGGGCCGTGGTCAGGCGAAGACCGGTGCCGTCACTCATCGGGATTATGGTCTGCACCGAACCCTTGCCAAAGCTCTGGGTCCCGAGAATCAGGGCGCGTCCATGGTCCTGGAGCGCTCCGGCCACGATTTCAGACGCGCTTGCCGATCCGCCGTTGATCAGGACCACCATGGGGAAATCATAGTTGTCTCCCCCGCTGTGCGCCTCGAATTCCATGTTCTGGTCCTCCAGGCGGCCCTGGGTCGAAACGATGACGCCCTCCTGAAGAAAGAAGTCCGCGACCTTGATCGACTGATCCAGGAGGCCGCCGGGGTTGCTGCGCAGGTCAAGGATGAGGCCGGTGATTTCTCCAGCGGCAACCAGTTCCCGCAACGCCTTTTTCAGGTCCCCGGCGGTATGGGCCTGGAAGTTGGTTATCCGCACATAGGCGTATCCGGGTTCAAGGCTTCTGACGCGGACGCTGTGCAGGGGGATGACATCGCGGACTATGGTCACGGTGAGGGTGTCGGTGCCGTTTTCGCGCAGGATGGTGAGCGTCACCTCGGAGCCCTTGTCGCCTCTTAGTTTCTTCACCGCCTCCATCAGGGTCATGCCCTTGGTGATCGTATCCCCGATCTTGACGATGATGTCACCGGCCTGGATTCCCGCCTTGAAGGCCGGGGTGTCTTCTATCGGCGAGACCACGGTGAGCGCCCCATCCCTGGTGGTTATCTCAATGCCGATTCCGGAAAAACTCCCCTTGGTCTCCACCTGCATCTCCTTGAAGTCATCAGGGGTGAGAAATGAGGAGTGGGGATCAAGGGAGGAGAGCATGCCGTTTATGGCGCCCTTGATCACCTCCGGAGTATTGATCTCTTCAACGTAATTTTTTTCGATTTCGCTCAACACGTTGGAAAAGAGCTCCAGGCTCTTATAGGTGTCCTGGAGCTTGCCGGCTCTCCCGCTGGCGGTAAAAAGGGCAATGGAGAGGAATGAGAAACAGAGACCTGTTACCAGGATTTTTCTGATCAGGGAACGATTTTTCTGGTTCATTGGTGCTTCCTTGATGTGGAGTTGGAATCAGTGCACTCTACTGTTTCAGTATTTGTAGCACGGTGTCCGCGGCCCGGGCAACAGAATAGTGACGCGCGGCAAGGGGACGGGTTGCCGACTGATTCCTGTTCTGGTTTGCGCAGCGGGAAGCGGGGATTACCGATCCTGTACCGTCATTCCGGTGAGCCTGATCCACTCAAGTGGGTTTTCAGGGTTTACGCCGCGGCGTATTTCAAAGTGAAGGCCCTTGCCCGGAGTTGCCGCGATATCGCCGGTATGGCCCAGCACTTCGCCCTGTCTGACCCGCTCGCCTTCTTTTTTGTAGAAGCTGTGCGAACGGGAGATGACCGAGTAGTACTGCTGGCCATGATCAATGATCATCAGATTGCCGTATTCCTTCATCCGCCCCGAGGTGATTACCCTGCCGTCGTGGATCGCCTTGATCGGGGTATTGACAGGCACAACGATGTCGATACCCGGATTGACGGTAACCTTGCCGTCCGGCATGGTGGTGGTTCGCGGCAGGATGATCCCGGGGACCGGAGGGGGAAGAAGACCTTTTCTGCCGACAAAACTGTTGTCCGGGGGCACTGGCGTCGGCTGAGGTTCTGGCGCTGTCTCTGTCTTTTTTTCAGCGGACCGTGACTGTGGGGTGTTTTTTTCCGGAATCTGCTCTTTCCCGCTCCGGGTGGATGACGATATGTTGCCCGTGTCCTGTTTCGGCGTGGCCGGGCCGCTTGCCGCCAGCACCGGGTTGGCCCTCAAACGCAGCGCCCGCAGGGTGTCGGCCAGATCATTGGCCGCCTTTTCAATTTCGTCCGCAGCCTGCTGGTAGAGGGATCTTTCCCTGGAGATCTGCGAGAGCAGCGTTTCCTGGGAGCGCTGGGTGTCGGCCAGGGCCTTTTCCTCGGCGCTGACTTCCTTCATGATATCGAGAAGTTTCTGTCTCTTCTGGTCGTGGGTTATCCGGGTCTCCTTCAGTTCGACAATGGTGGAACCGTAGTTGGTGATGGCGCGTCGGTCATGCTGGAGGAGGAAGCGGAAATATTCTTCCAAGGTGAGAAGCTCGGGGAGGTTGTTGGTGGTGAAAAGGACGTTCATCAGACTGACCGTTCCTGTCTGATAATAGGCGGCCAGTCGTTTCTCAACGTGGGGTTTGAAGGTTTCCTTTTCCACGGTGGTCCGAAGCAGTTTTTTCTGGTCCGAATCAAAAAGCTGTTCCTGGGTGGCGTACTCCTCCTGCAGGCCCTTGAGGCGTTTGCGCTGTTCCTCGAGCTTGCTGTTGATGGCCTTCAGCTCGGCGGCAACGTTTCTTTCTCTTTTTTTCGAATGGAGGATTTTCAGCTTCTGTTCAATAATACTTTCCTGGAGTTTCTGGATTCTTTCGTTTTTATCGGCGATATTTTCCTCGGGATGGCTGGCGGCGTTCTGGAAAATTTCCGCCCCTGCCGACAGGGGGGCGATGGCCGCCCACCCCAGGAGCATGGCCATGGGGAACAGAACCCTGGATATCGGACAGAGTTTTGTGATAACGATATATACTGAGTCAAAAATGGTTGTCATGTCAGATACGCAGAAATTTCCGCATCGACGAGACGCTGCCCACGGTGCAGAGAAGAACGCTCGCCATGATGATCATGCCGCTGGTTGCCGGCGAGAAGAAAGAAAACTCGAATAAATGGATAATGCCCTCGCCGGTAAAAAGCATCTTGATCCAGCGGAAGAGTGCATGCAGGGCGAGGAGTCCGATGCCGGAGCCCAGCAGCCCCTGAAGCAGGCCCTCAAGGAGAAACGGGGTGCGGATGTAATTGTTGGTGGCGCCGAGAAGCCGCAATATTTCCAGTTCGGCCTGTCTGTTCAGGACGGCCAGCCGGATGGTGTAGGCAACCATGAATGTGGTGGTAAGAATAAGAAGCGCGCCGCTCAGAAAGACGATTACCCTGACCAGTTTGGTAAAGTAGTGAAACCGTTCCACCCAGCCGTGCCCGTACTGGACCTTGGTCGCGCCGGGAAGGGTTTCCAGGTATTGGGAGAATGCCTTGATCCTCGCCAGGCTGTTAAGGTCCTTGCGGGGATAGATCTCTATGGAAGGGGGAAGAAAGAGGGGATCCATGTCGTCAAGAATTTCCCGGTCATCGCCCAGCTGGGTGGCAAGCCTCTCGAAGGCCTCCTGCCTGGTTGTAAAGGATATACTCTCGACTTCGTTGAAATCATTTATTTTTTTCTTCAGCTCGGCCTGCATCTCCGCAACCGGCTCCTCTTCAAGATAAATGGTGAGACGAAGATGGTCGCCAAGGTTTTCACCCGCCCGGACCACGTTGGTGTACACCAGGTAAAAGAAGGCAAAGATCAGAACCGACAGGCTCACGGTGAGCAGGGTCATCAGCTGCGTGGTCCATGTCTTCTGGAGGTTGCGTCCGGTCTGAATAATGATGTGCACAAGAAATTTCATGGCTTCTCCTGGGACGGAGTTGACGGGCCCTGGGATATGATCTGCCCCCAACTCAGTTCAATTACCCGGTGATTTGTCTTGCGGTAGATGGCGGTATCATGGGTGGCGATGATGATCGTGCAGCCGGCCTGGCTGTAGTTATGGAGCAGGTCCATCACCAGTCCCGTGGAGGTGGAGTCGAGGTTTCCGGTGGGTTCATCGGCCAGGATCAGGGTGGGGTAATTGGCCAGGGCGCGGGCTATGGACACCCGCTGCTGCTCACCCCTGGAGAGCTTGGCGGCCAGAGTATCATGTTTGTGTTCAAGGTTCAGTTTTTCCAGGAGTTCACGGACCCTGGTGCGGATATTGTGGAAATTTTCAAAGGCAACATCCATGGCCATGCCGATGTTCTGGGCAACGGTACGGTCGGGGAGGAGCTTGAAGTCCTGATATGCCATCCCGACCTTCTGGCGCAGGCGCGGCAGATCCCTTGGCTTGATCTTGGTGAGATCCCTGCCCAGGACTTCCACCAGTCCCTTGTTCGGGGTCTCGATGCAGCAGAGCAGTTTCAGCAATGTGGATTTTCCCGCCCCGCTCATTCCGGTGAGAAAGACCATTTCTCCCTTGGCCACGGTTAACGAGACATCTTCCAGCGCTACAATATTCGGGGGATAGATTTTTGTGACCTTGACCAGGTCCACCGCTACTTTACTCATGATATGTCCTGGATGTACTGAAAATCCGACCGGGTTTATGGGGCCCGGCCTCGGTTAAGATCGGAACCCCGGCAAATAATCCGTGAGCAAAAAACGTTTCAAGAGTACCCTTCGGATTTCCGGAGGTCAAGATTTTGCTGTTGATTTAAGGGGAAGAGGACGGAAACCCCGGCTGGAGGGACGGCATATCCCTCAGGCAAGAACTTTTTTGAACACCGCAAAGGCCGCAGCCACCGCCGGGCTTTTTTCCGGGAGTTGGAGATAGGAGTCCCCGCGCAATTCCTGGTTGATCAGGTCTTCGCTGTTAGGCAGGGTCCCGGCGAGTTCCATCTCCGCCGAGTCGACCGCCTCGGTGATTTTTTTCTCCAGGCCTTCCGGCATGGGATCCGGGACCCGGTTGACCACCAGCCACTGTTTCTTTATTGTGATTCCGAGGGGCCCGGTCAGGCCGGCGATTCTTCTGGCCGTAAGAATTCCCCGGGCCGACGGGTCGGAAACGATGAGCAGTACGTCGATCTGGTTGATGTTCATCCTGCTCAGGTGCTCCATCCCCGCCTCGTTGTCCACCACAATATACTGGTAGTTGTCGGCCAGGCGATCCATGGTCATTGCCAGATATTGATTTGCCGCGCAGTAACAGCCGGGGCCGTCGGGCTGGCCCATGACCACCAGGTCAAAGCCTCTCTCCTCGATCAGGGCCTGATGAACCTTCATCTCCATGTACTGGTCGCGGGTGACTCCCGGCTCCATTTCGCCCTTGAGTTCCTTGCGGATCTGGCCAAGGGTCATGTCTACCTTGAGGTTCAGCAGCTCGTTGAGATTTGAGTTGGCGTCGGCATCCACCGCAAGAACCGGGGTGAGCCCGTTGCTGGTGAGGTAGTGGATGAGCAGTGCGGATAGCGTTGTCTTGCCGGTGCCGCCCTTGCCGGCCATGGCAATTACTTTGGGCATGATCAGTCTCCTGGATTTCTCTGGGGATGAGTTCTCCTGCATTGCCTGGAGAACTCGGGATGATTTATTAGTCTCGCGTCAAGGTTAAAACCACTGCCTTCAGACGGTCAGCTTTCAGTTAGTGGCATGTTCGTTGTTCAGGCACAAAGTGGCAAAGGCACAGAGTGACAAAGTTTTTAAAGATTCCATCTTGCATCTCACGTCTCACTTTCTCTGTCACTCTGTAACTATTGGTGCCTCAAGCTATCGACTTTCAGTCGATAGTCGTTGACTGAATTGGTGTCCGTCCGTAAGGACCCAGGTTCAGGACGGGCACGCTGTGCCAATTTCTGTATCATATCCGCTACACTATAGGAAGGGGCGGGGAGGATGTCAAATGCAAACACCGCCTGATACCGGGGCTTAAGGAGAAATTTACCCTTGCAACTTGCAGCGCAGTTGGTATGTTACCGGGTGCATTTTTCTCCGGGAAATTTCTTTTCCGGGAGAAAAACGCAGAGACCTCAGTCGGGAAGATTCATCTGGTCGGGATTCACCGGAACGAGGACCGGCTCCGGCCGGTTCTCCCCTCATCCGGTTTCGAGACCTTTTTCAGGTATAATGGTAAGGAAGGCAAAATGGATTATAAGAGTACACTCAACATGCCCCACACCCAGTTCAACATGCGGGCAAATCTTGCCCAGAACGAGCCGTTGATGTTGAAGCGCTGGGAGCAGATAGACATCTATGCCAACGTCCAGAAGAGGACTTCCGGGCGTCCGGCCTACATCCTTCACGACGGACCGCCGTATGCCAACGGCCATATTCATCTCGGCACCGCCTTTAATAAGGTGCTGAAGGATATTATTCTCAAGTCAAAGAGAATGGCCGGGTTCCATTGTCCCTATGTCCCGGGCTGGGATTGCCACGGCCTGCCGATCGAGCACAATGTCGACAAGGAGCTGGGGGCCAGGAAAAAGGAGCTTCCGATTCTGTCGATCCGCAATGCCTGCCGGAAGTACGCAGAGAAGTGGATCAAGACCCAGAAGGCTGAATTCCGCCGCCTGGGAGTTCTCGGTGACTGGGACAATCCATACCTTACGATCAGCCATGGGTATGAGGCGGCCATTGCCAGGGAGTTCAACCGTTTTCTCCTCTCGGGCAGCGTGGTGCGCAGCAAGAAACCCGTGTACTGGTGTTCTTCATGCCGCACCGCCCTGGCCGAGGCCGAGGTTGAGTACCATGACCACGCCTCACCCTCGATCTTTGTCAAATTCGCGGTGGAGAGTGATCTCGGTGACGTGGTTCCCGCCCTGGCGGGCAAGAAGGTGTCGGCCCTGATCTGGACCACCACCCCCTGGACCCTGCCCGCCAATCTGGCAGTGGCCTTTCATCCGGATTTTACGTATGCCGCGGTTGCTGTCGGACAAGAGATCCTTCTGATGGCCGAAGGTCTGGTGGAGAGTGTCTGCTCCCAGTGCGGCATCGAACACGACGGGATACTCGCAACATTTTCCGCCCAGGCCATTGAGGGGCGTGCCTGTCGCCATCCCTTCATGGAGAGGGAGTCTCTGATTATTCTTGCCCCCTATGTCACCCTGGAGGCAGGGACCGGCTGCGTCCACACCGCGCCTGGTCACGGCCGCGAGGATTATCTCAGCGGGCTGAAGTATGGCCTGCCGATTCTCTCCCCGGTGGATGACAGCGGCTGCTTTACCGAAGAGGCGGGCCCCTATGCCGGCCAGGAGATCAAGGCCGCGAACCGGTTGATCAACAATGATCTTGCCGCCCGGGGGGCGCTGCTCAAAGAGGCGGCGCTGAGCCACAGTTATCCCCATTGCTGGCGGTGCAAGAAACCGGTCATCTTCCGGGCCACCGAGCAGTGGTTCATCTCCATGGAGGAAAACGGTCTCCGTGATAAGGCGCTCGCCGCCATCCGCACGGTGGGCTGGACTCCCAAATGGGGCATGGAGCGGATTCACGGCATGGTCGAGTCGCGGCCCGACTGGTGTCTCTCCCGGCAGCGCACCTGGGGGGTGCCGCTCACCGTTTTTACCTGCAAAAAATGTACGGCCATTGTCAAGGATGCCAAGGTGGTGGCCCGGATCGATGAACTCTTTCGCGCCGAGGGCGCGGATGCCTGGTTCAAGTACGAGAACAGCGATTTTCTCGGTTCCGGTTTTCAATGTACCCAGTGCGGCCATGATGAATTTGTCCGGGAGCGGGATATCCTCGATGTCTGGTTTGACTCCGGGGTCAGCCATGCCGCGGTGCTTGAGGAGCGCGACGATCTTTCCTCGCCCGCTGATCTCTACCTGGAGGGCAGCGACCAGCACCGGGGGTGGTTTCAGAGCTCCCTTCTTGCCGCGGTCGGCACCCGGGGAATCCCTCCATACAAGGGGGTGCTTACCCACGGTTTCGTGGTCGACGGCCAGGGCAAGAAAATGTCCAAGAGCGTGGGCAACGTCATTGCCCCGGAAGAGATCATCAAGAACTACGGCGCCGAGATCCTTCGGCTGTGGGTGGCAAGCGAGCATTACCGGGATGATATCAAGATATCCGACGAGATTCTCAAGCAGCTCTCCGAGTCGTACCGCAAGATACGCAACACCATCCGTTTTCTCCTCGGCAACCTTGCCGGGTTTGATCCTTCCGCCGATCAGGTCGAGTATGGACGATTGAACGAAATCGATCGCTGGGCCCTGCATCAGTTCGAGATCCTGAAGCGTAAAGCGATGGCCGCCTATGACCAGTTTGAGTTTTATGTGGCCATTCAGGGGATCCACCAGTTCTGCGGGGTAACCATGAGCGCGCTCTATCTTGACGTGATCAAGGACCGCCTTTATACCGAGCCGACTGCGTCGCCGGCAAGACGTGGCGCCCAGAGCGTGCTCTACGCCATTCTTGACGGAATTCTCCGCCTGATGGCTCCGGTGCTGAGCTTTACCGCCGAGGAGGCATGGCAGTTTCTGCCTCCGGTCAAGGGGCGTGAGGAGATGGCCTCATTTGCCCTGTTCCAGCCGCTCAACGACGCCCATCTCGATCAGGCGCTGGATGGCAAGTGGAAGCGACTGCTTGCGGTTCGCGCCGAGATTACCCGGGCGCTGGAAATCGCCCGCCGGGACAAGGTTATCGGCCATCCCCTGGAGGCTGAGGTCGGGGTGGCGGTTACCGGTGACCTGGCGGATTTTCTTGCAGACAAGTGGGAGCTTCTCCAGTCAATCTCCATTGTTTCATCCCTGAAACAGGTGGCGGATTGCAACGAGGGCGCGTACCGGAGCGATGAGCTGGAAGGGCTTGTTATTGCGGTGTCCCCTTTTTCCGCCGGGAAATGTGAGCGGTGCTGGATGCGGTCCGAGACGGTGGGGGCAATCGACTCCCATCCCGATCTCTGTCAGCGGTGCTCCACCGTGATTACCGAGCATTACTCCTGAGATGGTGACTGTGTGAAAGTATCCGGAACCGATCGTCTGGTGTTCCTTGTCGTAATTCTGGTGGTGGTTTTTGACCAGCTGAGCAAATTCTGGGTGCGCGCGGTTTTCCACCCCTATGAGGTGAAAGCGGTTGTGCCCGGTTTTTTTAATCTGGTGCTGGCCTTTAATACCGGGGCCGCCTTTGGCTTTCTGAGCGGCGAGAAAACCCTTGCCCGTCATCTGTTTTTTGTCACCGTGGCGGTGATCGCCCTGGTGGTCCTGGTGGTAAGCTACCGGTATTTCAAGGAGCAGGGGAAGGTGTTCGCCTACTCCATCGGGCTTATTGGCGGGGGGGCGATTGGGAATCTCATTGACCGGTTGCGCCACGGTGCGGTGACTGATTTCCTGGATTTCTATATCAATTCATATCACTGGCCGGCCTTTAATGTCGCTGATTCCGCCATAACCGTCGGGGTAGCCCTTTTTCTCCTCGGGACCTGGTTCGATGAAAGGAAAAAGGCCTTGCCGGGCAGCAACAAGGAGCAGCAGGATGCAGAGTAGCGGGAGAGGTATTGCGGTTATGTTTCCCGGCCAGGGTTCACAGTTTGTCGGCATGGGACGCGAGTTTATTGACAGCGACCCAGAGGCGGCGGCCCTGATGGACATGGCCGAGCGGGTAAGCGGTTTCCCCCTGCGGACCCTTTGTCTTGAAGGTCCGATGGAGGAGTTGACCCGGGCGGTGTACCTGCAGCCGGCCATTACCATTATTGATCTGATCTGCTGGCAGGCGGTCCACCGGGCCGGAATCACCGGCGATTATTTTATCGGCCACAGCCTGGGCGAGTACAGCGCCCTCTGTGCCGCGGGAATTCTCTCCACCGAGGACACCGTGCGGCTGGTGACGGAAAGAGGCCGGCTGATGGAACGGGAGGGTGACCGCAATCCCGGGGGGATGAGGGCGGTGCTCGGGCTGACCGTCGGGGAAGTTGACGCGGTGTTGCGGTCGGTTCAGGGAAAAGGCAGGGTCGTTGCCGCCAACTACAATACTGATAAGCAGGTGGTGATATCCGGAGATTTCGCCGGGCTCGATGCGGCCAGCGACGCCCTCCATGAACTCGGTGGCAAGATCATCCCCCTGAAGGTCGGGGTTGCCAACCACAGCCCCCTGCTCGCAGATGCGGTGCCCGATTTTCGCAAGGCCATGGCTGAGATCACCTTTCATCCGCCCAAGACCCCGGTACTCTTTAATGTCAGCGCCCAGGAAGAGCGGAACCCTGATGCGATTCGGGAGATCATGGCCCTGCAGGTCGCCAGTCCGGTGCGCTGGCTCGATACCATCCATTCCCTGCTCGACCGCGGGGTCCGGACCTTTATCGAGGTGGGGCCGAAGACGGTGTTGAGTGGGCTTGTCAAGAAGATTGTTCCCCGGGGTACCGAGTATTTCTGCTGCCAGGTCGACACCCCGGCGGGTCTTGCCGAGTGTCTTGAAAAGCTGGGGTAGGAGGTATGCTTCGATCCCTTGTATCACTGGCCTCGGTGATCATGCTCTTGAGTCCGGTCATCGGCCGTGCGGATGCCGTTCTCGAGTTTTCGGCACGGGAAGAGGCAAAGGGCAGGCCGGTCACCCAGTCGATGACTGTCAAGGACGGCAGGATTCTCTTTAAGGGCGCGGGCAGTGGCAATGACACGGAGTATCTCTTTGACCGCTGGGCCGGAAGTATCACCGTAATTGATCACCGTAAACGCACGGTGAGCATTGTGGATGAAAAGCAGGTCGAACTCCTGAACCAGCAGGCCGGCACGGTGCAGCCTTTGCTCCAGGGGGTGGCGGAGAGGGTTGCCAGCCTCTCTCCCGAGGAGCGAAAGAGGTGGCAGGATCTGCTCGGGGAGAGCATCTCTCTCGACAAGATCGCCCAGTCCGCCCAGCCCCCTCCGGCCACCACCCTGGTGGCGATTGGTCGGAACAAGGTGGTGTCCGGGGTTACGTGCCGGCCGATGCGGATCATGCAGGGGGCGACAGCCATGGCCGATCTCTGCCTGGCGGATCAAACCGCCCTTGGGATCCATGACGGCGATTACGCAACGATCCGCGCCCTTATGGAGTTATATGAGCGCCTTGCCGGCAGGAGCCAGCGAGTGGCCCGGCAGTTCGGGGTCAATATCCCCGCACTTTCCGCCCGGGAGCTGAAAGGCGTGCCGGTTGAGCTGCGAAATCTCTCCCAGGGTGACAGCGGTTCGCTGACCTTTCGCCGGATTACCAACGACCCGGTATCTCCCGAGCTTATGAAGGTGCCGGCCGGCTATCGGAAAGAGCCGCTGGCGCCATGGCAGTAGTCACTTCCCGGATGAAAACCCAGTGGTGTCCTCAGGTGCCGACACCTGAAGTTTTTTGGATAGTTTTTGTTACTGACAAGCATGTTTTCCCGGTGGCCAGGCGAAAGATCCGGCTGGAGACCGGGAGAGGAAAAGAGAATGCAGCGATCATTGTTGGGCCTATTAACCGTTCTGCTGCTGGCGTTCTCCGCCCATCGCGCTGCAGCTGAGACCGTTGTCCTGCCAATTCACCTCGACTACCCCTTTATCCGTTCCCTGGTCGTCTCCCAGCTCTTTCCGGGGCCGGGCGTCACCGCCCAGATCATCAACGAGTTTGACGGGTGCCAGCTCCTGGAGTTGCGCGATCCGCAGTTTTATTCGGAAGAGGGCCTTTTGCGCATCAAGGCCACGGTCCGTGTCCGGGCCGGGGTTCCGATGTTTGACCAGTGCAACAAGCCGGTCGAATGGGAGGGGACCGTTGACCTCCTGCAGCGGATTTCCCTGAAGATGCCGGACTGGGAACTGCGCGTTGAAACCGTTGATTCGCGCTACAGCAATATCGACGGCAACCGGACCATGGTGAATAAATTTTTCTGGAACCTGGTCAAGAGTCGGCTGCACAGCCACTTCAACCAGATGGTTATCAGCCTGGCCCCGCCTCTTCGCGAACTTGAATCACTGCTGCCTCTTTTTTATGCCGCCGAGGACCAGCCTCGGGTCGCCGCCTTGCTCCGCAGCATGCGGCCCGGGCCGATCAGGGTGTTGGCCGATGGCATCAGGGCTGAAGTGCTCATGGACGTGGAGGACGCAGCGCCCGAACCGGTGATGCAGCAGGCGGAAAATCCCCTGACCCCGGAAGAGCTGGACCGTTTTCTCCGCAGCTGGGAGGATCTGGATGATTTTTTCGCCCTCCAGATTCGCGGCATGGGATCTTTTGCCATGAACGACGAGGAGCGGGCCGAGGTGTTGCGGATTCTGCTTCAGGCCCGTTATCAGCTGGCGGCCGAGCTGGCTGAGGAGCATCCGCGTCCGGGCACGGACATGGTCCGCCAGCAGTTTGTCGAGACCTGGGAGGGGTTGGCTCCGCTTTTTCGCAAATATCTCGTCCATGACACGGTCTCCGCCCAGCTTTCCTACCTCGCCTACCTGACTGCCGGCGATGCCCTGGTGGTGCTGGATCGGGTGGGGCCTACCCTTGGTCTTGAAATCTCCAGGGACGGTCTTGTCCGCCTGGCCCGTCTGCTGGCTGAACAGGGGGCGTCGGTGGAGTTGGCCTATTCCTATGCCGTGGATCTGGAACTGCGGCGGATCATGGGGCTCGGTCCTGAACCGTCTGGTGGCGGGAATGTTTTTTTCGGCGAGGAGATAGATCTGGAACTTCTCGAAACAGGAGGCGTTCAGGGTAAAAAACAGTGGCATGATCCCGCCAGGTGGCTGGATTGGCTCGTTGCTCCGGCCTTTGCCTCGGAGGCCGCGCCTGCTGATCTCCAGGGGCTCAGGCTGTGGCTGGTCGATAAAAAGAATTTTGACGACTATCTCGCAAAGGTGCGCGACACCCTCCGGATCGAGAGTGAAAAGGCCCTTTTGCCCGGTACCCCTCTTGCCGAACGGGGCGCGCTTTTTACTGACCTCATTGCTGCCACGGCGTGGCAGGAAAGTTGTTTCCGTCAGTTCAAGAGCAGCCAGGGAAAACTTACCTACCTGCGTTCCTGGAACAACTCCTCCGTGGGGCTGATGCAGATCAATGAACGGGTCTGGCGCGGTCTGTATCGCGTTGACGCCCTGCGCTGGGACCCTGCCTACAACATGAGGGCCGGCATCGAGATCATGCGGACCTATCTCGATCGCTACGTTCTCAACAAGCCGGGCCCGCTGGACGATGAGACCCTGGTCCGGGTGGCCTATGCCATGTATAACGGCGGCCCTGGCCAGTTCAAGGCGTTCCTTGGCCGCCAGAAATCCCAGGCCTACTACGCAAGTGACCGGCTCTTTTGGGAAAAATTTACATGGGCCCGGGCCGGTGAACTTGATAGGGTCCGTCACTGTCTGTTCGGGGAGTAGAAAAAGAGTGGCAAAGTGGCAAAGTGACAAAGTGGCAAAGTGACAAAGTGACAAAGTGACAGAGGGGCAAAGAAAGTGAGACGGGAGACGTTAGACGAGAGACGTAAATGCGGACACAACCACGAATGCCTCCCTCTTTTCCCTTCGTCTCACCTCTTACATCTCACTTCTCTCTCTTCTCTCTCCTCACTCCCTGCCGCCCCAATTATAGGTCTTGACATCCCGGTGATATCCAGGTACTCTTTCGCGTTTTTCAGGGCCAAAAAAAATTCCCGTTCCGGTCGGTATTCCGATCAGGAAGTTTGATGATGAGAAAAGTGACGCTACGGTAATGTTTGAGAATCTTACAGATCGTTTACAGAAGGTATTCAAGGACCTTCGCGGCCACGGCAGTCTCTCCGAAGAGAATATCCAGGAGGCGATGGGCGAGGTCCGGGTCGCCCTGCTTGAGGCTGATGTCAGCTTCAAGGTGGTCAAGGATTTTATCCAGACAGTCACCGAGCGGGCCGTTGGCCGTGAGGTAATCGGCAGTCTCTCGCCCGGCCAGCAGGTGATCAAGGTCGTGCATGAGGAACTGATAGCTCTCCTTGGCGGCCAGACCGAATCACTGCGCTTAGATGGGCGGCAACCGGTGATCGTGATGCTCGCCGGCCTTCAGGGGTCCGGCAAGACAACCACCGCCGGCAAACTGGCCAGGATGCTTGTCGCCCGCGGGCGCAAGCCATATCTTGTGCCCGCCGACGTCTACCGTCCGGCCGCTATACAGCAGTTGCAGGTTCTGGGCGAGCGCCTTGGCGTGCCGGTCCATCCGTCCCAGGCCAATGAAGATCCGGTTGCCATCTGTCGCAGTGCATTGGTTGCAGCGGAAATCGGAAAGCGTGATACCCTGATTATCGATACCGCCGGCCGGCTCCATGTTGATCAGGAACTGATGGCAGAGCTGAAGAGGATCAAGGCGGCAGTCCAACCGGCTGAGATCCTTTTTGTGGCCGATGCGATGACCGGGCAGGATGCGGTCAATGTGGCGGCCAAGTTCAACGAAGATCTCGACATATCCGGCGTGATCCTTACCAAGATGGAGGGTGATGCCCGGGGCGGTGCGGCCCTTTCCATCAAGCGAGTGGCCAACTGCCCCATCAAGTTCGTGGGTGTGGGCGAGGATCTTGAGGCCCTTGAGGTCTTTCATCCCGACCGCCTTGCCTCGCGGATTCTGGGAATGGGGGACGTCCTTTCCCTGATTGAAAAGGCCGAAGAGGTCGTTGATCAGAAAAAAGCGGCCGAACTGGCCCAGAAGATCCGCAAGAACGCCTTTACCCTTGAAGATTTTCGCGACCAGATTCAGCAGATCAAGAAGATGGGCTCCCTTGAGCAGATCATGGACATGATCCCGGGGATGAACAAGCTGAAGCAGATGAAGGACGTGGCCAAGCCGGATGACCGTGAACTGGGGCGGATTGAGGCGATAATCGGCTCCATGACATCGCGCGAGCGACAGAATTACCAGATTATCGATGCCAGCCGCCGTCTGCGGATCGCCCGCGGCAGCGGCACCGAAGTGCAGGACGTCAACAAGGTCCTGAAAAGTTATGCCCAGATGTTAAAAATGATGAAGAAGTTCCGGGGCGCTCCCGGCATTATCGGCGGCAAGAAACGCCGGAAACTGCCCAAGGGGTTGTCAAGAAGATGAGTATGAGGCGCTGCATTCGTGCGCGCCTATCCATGCAATTGCAGAAAATAGATTGAGGAGGAAACCAAGAAGATGTCAGTAAAAATTCGTTTATCTCGATTCGGCCGAAAAAAGATGCCGTACTACCGCATAGTTGTCGCTGATATTGAGGCCAAGCGGGACGGGAAATTTCTCGATATCGTCGGTACCTATGATCCGCTCCAGGATCCTGCTGCGGTAAATTTCGACGAAGAGAAGCTTAACTCCTGGATCGGCAAGGGCGCCATCCCTACCCAGACCGTCAAGAGCCTGATCCTCAAGCACTGCGGCAAGGCCGAAGCGGCCTAGGCCGGTGCGAAAACCATGAAAGAACTGATTGCCCATATCGCCACATCACTGGTAGATCAGCCCGATGCTGTTCTGATCAATGAAAAGGAGCAGGATGACATGGTTGTCATCGAGCTTACCGTAGCCAAGGAAGATCTCGGCAAGGTGATTGGTAAGCAGGGGCGAACAGCCCGGGCCATGCGGTCTCTGCTGGCTGCTGCTTCGGCGAGAATCAACCGGCGTATGCGGCTTGAGATAATGGAATAGAATGACTCCAGTAGGCGATTCCGGACCGGGCGATGATCTCCTCCTTGTGGGCAGGGTCACCAAGGCGCAGGGAATCAGAGGAGAGGTGCGGGCCTATACTTTTTCCCGGTCACCGGACAATTTTAAAAGGTATACGGCGCTCTTTGTCCGATGCCCGGAGCGAGGCGACTGCAGGCGGTATGCCATGCAGGGCTGCCGGAGCAAGGGTGAAAATGTTATTCTGGCCCTGGCCGGGATTGCAACCCGCAGTGATGCCGAAACCCTGGTCGGGTGCGAACTCCTGATAGACCGCCGGGATTTAACGGAACTAAGGCCCGGCGAGTATTACTGGGAAGATCTTATCGGGCGGCCGGTTGTTACGGACAGCGGGCAGCCGCTTGGCGTGGTGAGTGAACTCTTTGCCACCGGAGCGCACGATGTTCTGGTTGTCCACGGCAGGGAAAGGGAGTATCTGATTCCGGTCATTGACGAGTACCTCACTTTTACCGAGGACCCGCAGCGGACCCTGGTGGTTACCCCGGTGGCTGGCCTCCTGGACATGAACGAAGAGTCAGCGGATTGACCCCGGGCAGGAGATGTCGTGCATGCGTTTTGACATCCTGACCATATTCCCCCAGTTTCTGGATTCTCCCCTTCAGGAGGGAATGACCAGGAGGGCATTGCAGGACGGTCTGATCCGGGTCGTGGTGCACGATATACGGGATTTTGCCACCGACAGGCATTCCATGACCGATGACCGGCCCTTTGGCGGCGGAGAAGGCATGGTAATGAAACCAGAGCCGATAGTCGCCGCTCTGGAAAAGATTGAGATCGAGGCGCCCGGCGGCCATGTGGTCTTTCTTTCTCCCCAGGGAAGGCCCTATACCCAGAGCGTGGCTCGGGAACTGGCGGGCAGGGACCATCTGGTCCTGTTGTGCGGCCGCTACGAGGGTGTGGATGAGCGGATACGCGCCCATTATATTGCCGACGAGATATCCATCGGAGACTACATCCTCACCGGCGGAGAACTGGCGGCAATGGTTGTGCTTGATTCGGTTACGCGGTTGCTGCCCGGCGTGCTGGGCTGCCCGGAATCTGCCACTCAGGACACCTTCAGCCGTGGATTGTTGAAAAATCCGCAGTATACCCGGCCCCGCGAGTTTGCCGGCCATGAGGTGCCCGAGGTTCTGCTGAGCGGAGACCACAAGGCCATTGCCGAGTGGAGGTTTGTTGCCTCGGTGCGCGCAACCTTGCAGAGGCGTCCTGATCTGCTGGAAACGGTTGAATTTTCCAGGGAGGAATTGCGGATTCTCAAGAAAAGCGGCCTGCAGACCGAGCTGTTAACCGCAAAACGTAAATGATACGGCGGGTCTCTCGTCAGCGGGTTTGGTATGGATGGCGAAAAGAAGCGGGGCAGGGTTGATCTGGCCCTGGTCCACCACCCGGTGGTCAACAAGAACGGCGAGGTCATCGGTTCGGCGGTCACCAACCTTGACCTCCACGATATTGCCAGGGCGGCACGGACATTCGGGGCCGGGCGATTCTATGTGGTCAGTCCCTATGAAGACCAGCGCCAGCTGACCCGCGAGATCCTTGACCACTGGCTGCAGGGCCACGGGTCGGTCTATAACGCAAAACGCGGCGAGGCGTTAAGCGTGGTAAGCGTCTGTGACGACCTTGCCGGGCTTTATGAGCAGATAACCGCGCGCCATGGCGAACGACCGCTGGTGATCGCCACCAGTGCCCGAGCAAAGGATTCAGAATGGCCCTTCTCCCGGTTGCGGCGCCACATCGGTGCAGGAGGTTCGGTGCTCATATTATTGGGCACCGCATGGGGCCTGGCCCCTGAGGTGATGGACACGGTGGACGGCGTTCTTCCTCCGATTATGGGTGATGGTGAATATAATCACCTTTCGGTTCGCAGCGCGGCGTCTATTATTCTCGACCGGCTTCTCGGCCGTCGGGAAGAGAGTTGAAAGAGAAAAAAGGATTGAAGTGTACGGAAACGTATATACAATAAGCCGATAACTTTATGGCGGGCGATATGGAGGCGTCCCTCGGATTTGCGGCCCCTTGAGCAGTTCTAATCCGAAAATGAAACAAATATGAGCACGATTATCGACCAGATCGATAGGGAGCAGATGCGTTTTGATATGCCGGATTTCCGGTCCGGTGACACGGTGAAAGTGCATATCAGGATCATCGAAGGCAACAAGGAGCGGGTACAGGTTTTTGAGGGCGTTGTGATCCGCCGCAAGAGCGGTACCATGGGCGCTTCCTTTACGGTGCGCAAAGTGTCCCACGGTATCGGCGTTGAAAAGACATTCCCCCTGCATTCACCCCGGCTGGAGACCATCGAGGTGGTGACCAGGGGTAAGGTGCGCCGGTCCCGGCTTTATTATCTCCGCGAGCGAAGCGGCAAGGCCGCCCGGATCAAGGAGAGAGGCCGCCGATAGGCAGCCAATGGCCCTGGGGAAGGCGATACCGCCGAAACTCTGGCCAGATCCCGGGCACGACCCCTATTTTTTTGAGAAAGACCTGCGGCGGCAAGGGTATGAGCTGGTCGCGGGTCTAGATGAAGTGGGTCGTGGCCCGTTGGCCGGCCCGGTGGTTGCAGCCTGTGTCATCCTGCCGCACGGCTCAGCTGATCTCGATTATATCGACTCCAAGAAGTTGTCCGCCCAGGCCCGGGTTGAACTGCGCCAGCGGCTCGACCGGATAGGCGCGGTGGTCGCAATCGGCCAGTCCTCCGAAGACGAGATCGACCGGATCAATATCCTTCAGGCCTCACTTCTCGCCATGAAGCGGGCCGCAGCGGCAGTTCCAACACCGCCGGACTTTCTCCTTGTGGACGGGAAATTTCCCGTGCCCATGGCCTTGCCTCAGAGAACCCTGATCAAGGGGGAATCAAAAAGCGCTTCCATTGCCGCTGCCTCCATTGTTGCCAAGGTGTATCGAGACACGCTCATGGAACGGTACCATGAGCTCTATCCCCACTATAACTTTGCGGAAAATAAAGGCTATCCGACCGCAGAACACCGCCGCGCGATCGCGGAACATGGACCCTGTCCCATCCACCGGCGGAGCTTCAAGGGAGTCATCTCCCGGGAGTGACGTTTCATGGCAGATGGATGGCGGGCGGTGAATACGGCGCAAGACGGAGGTCCCCGGTGAGCGAGTCGAGGATTGCCCTTGGCAAGAGAGGAGAGGAACTGGCCGCGGCCTATCTCGAGAGAGTCGGCTATCGGATAGTTGAGCGCAACTGCCGTCTCTCTGTTGGCGAGCTTGATATTGTTGCCGTTGAGCGGGGCACTCTGGTGTTTGTTGAGGTGAAGACGCGCAGGGGGGTGGGGTTCGGTTCTCCGCTGGAAGCGGTGACCCCGCGCAAACAGCGCCAGATTTCCCGGGCGGCGCAGGAGTATCTTGGCCGCGGCCACTTCCCTGGAAAGCCCTCCCGGTTTGACGTGATTGCTATTCTGCTGACCCCGGGCGATGACAGCGCGCGAACGGCAAAAATCGAACTGATCCGGAACGCCTTTGTTATCGGATGAGTACGTTCTGGCTTCTGGAGCCGCACAATGACCCCTCCTCGTTACATCGGTATTACCATGGGTTGCCCGGTCGGCATCGGCCCGGAGATCATCCTCAAGTTTTTCTTATCCTCCCCGCAGAATGATACCTGCCGTCCCGTGGTCCTCGGCGACATCGGGGTTCTCCGTCGCGCGGCCGTGCATCTTTCCCTGGAGTGTAACATTGTACCATGGCGGCCAGGGGAAGATTTTCCTCCTTCCGATTCGCTGCCGGTCATGGAGATTTCCACCCTTGATCCGGCAGGACTTGCCTGGGGAGAACCGACGGCTGAAACCGGGCGGGCAATGGGCCGCTATATCGAAGAGGCGGTAAGGCTGTCCGCCCTTGGCGTAATCGAGGCAATTGTCACCTGTCCTGTTTCCAAATACGCCCTGCGCATGGGAGGCTACCCCTTTCCCGGGCATACGGAAATGCTCGCCCGGTTGACCAGCTCCGATCAGCATGTGATGATGATGGCCGGCCCGGTTCTCCGGGTCTCGCTGGTCACTATCCATGTGCCACTTTCAGCGGTGCCCGGGCTTTTGACCCCCCGGGAGGTGCTGCGGGTTATCGGGATCACCGGACGCTCTCTTGCGGTTGATTACGGGATTGCCGCCCCGCGTCTGGCGGTGGCCGGTCTTAATCCCCATGCCGGCGAAGGCGGCCTTTTCGGCGACGAGGAAGAGCGAATTATTGTTCCGGCAGTGGCCGCGGCCCGGCAGGAGGGCTGGCAGGTCACTGGCCCCCTGCCGCCGGACACGGTATTTCATCGAGCGGTGAATGGAGAGTTTGATGCGGTGGTCTGCATGTACCACGACCAGGGGCTGATACCATTCAAGCTCCTTCACTTCAGCAACGGGGTGAATGTGACCCTGGGGCTTCCCCTGGTGCGGACCTCGGTCGATCACGGCACGGCCTATGACATCGCGGGTCAGGGCCTCGCCTCGCCGGAGAGTTTGCATGCAGCCTGGAATATGGCTGCCGGGATAGCGGGGAACAGGAGCCGTGCCAGAACTCAACACCGGGAAGATATCCATGGAGAGTAAAGAGCGGCCGGGGCAGATCCCGGCGGGCAAGCTTATCGCCTTTGAGGGGATTGACGGCACCGGCAAGTCAACCCAGGTAAAACTGCTGGCCGGGGAACTGGCCCGGAGAGGGTATCAGGTGGTCCCGACCCGCGAACCGACCGACGGAGCGTTTGGCCGGCAAATACGGCGGCTTTACACCGATCGCGGCAGCGTCTCCCTGGAAGAGGAACTGGAACTCTTTATTGCCGACCGCCGCCAGCATGTCGCAGATCTTATTCTGCCGGCCCTGTCCCGGGGAGAGGTGGTGATCACCGACCGGTACTATTACTCCACCGCAGCCTATCAGGGTGCCGCGGGCCTTGATCCCCGTGAGATCATCAGAAGAAACGAGGAGTTTGCCCCGGTGCCGGATATGGTTATCCTGCTGGAACTCTCTCCAGCGGTGGGGGTGCACAGGATCACCAGCCTGCGGGGGGAGTCATTGAACGCCTTTGAGCAGGAAGAATCCCTGGCCCGGGTGGCGGAAATCTTTTCGATGATCGCCGGTCCCGGTTTTTGCCGTATCAATGGCGAGGAGCCGGTTGATCAGGTGCATCGAAACGTTCTTGCCTGCGTTGATTCCCTCTTTCGATGACCGGGGCCTTTGTCGTGAAATCCCTTGAAAAAAACCGGAAAGCCTATTTAGTAGTAGCGTATGAATAAATTTTTCCAGATACGCGGACACTCCGCACTGTGCCGGGTCGGGATTGGTCTCTTTCTGTCCCTTGTCAATTTTTCCTGCGCCCAACTGCCCCCGCAGGCTGTCGCCGAGCCCGAGGCTCCGGTTGCAGCTCTCCCGCCCGAGGATATCGGGGTTGATTTGAGCTGCTCCTATTTCTATTACCTCTGGGGAAAATCAGCAGAACTGGACAATCGCTATGATGAGGCCCTTGAGGCCTATGAGAAACTTCACCTCTGTGACAACGGCAGTGTTGAAACCATCCGTAACCTGGCAATTGTCCATGTTAAAATGAATCGTCGCGAGGAGGCGGTCCGGTGGCTGGGCGAACTGGTCAGGAAAACTCCTGATGACAGTGATGCCCGTCTTCTGCTGGCCGGTCTCTACAGTTCCATGGGCAGGACCGAGGAGGCGGTGGCGGAGTATGAGTACCTGCTGGCAAGGCGGGAGGATGAGCAGACCATGCTGATGCTTGCCTCGCTTTATGCCCGGGATGCCCGTTTTGACAAGGCCCGCGAAATACTGGATCGGATCATCACCCGCGATGCGGATTCATACATGGGCCACTACAACCTCGGCCGACTGCTTCGTCAGCAGAGGCAGTTTCCCGAAGCTGTCAGGGAATATGAAAAGGCCATGGAGATCAACTGGTCGCTGCCCCTTGCCTTTGAGGTGGCGGAGTTCTATGAAGGTGTCGGCAGGTTGGGCGAATCCGCCGCCCTGTATCGCCGTATTCTCGAAGAGGACGAATCCAGCGAGGCGGTTCGTATCCGCCTGATCAGTGTTCTGCTTTCCGCGGGAGAGACCGGGAAAGCCCTGGATGAGTTGTGGGTGCTGCGCGAGTATGTCAGCGACCCGCAGCGGGTGGATGTTTCCATTGCCCGTCTTCTTTTTACCACCGAAAAATACCAGGAGGCGGCCTCGATTCTTTCGGCCGTAATTGACGCAGATCCGGAGCAGCATGAGGCACGGCTTCTGCTCGGGCATACCCACTATCGGGACGGCAAGATAGACAAAGCCCTGAAGGTGTTCAAGGCGATTCCTGTCCAGAGCCTTGAGTATGAAGAGAGTGTTCTCGCCCAGGTGCGAATCCTCTGGGAAAACAACAGAAGGGGGCAGGCGATTCAGCTCCTGCGGGACCGAATTGCCGGCAAGGAGACCCGGAAAAAAAGTTTTTACGTTATCCTGGCCTCTTTCCTTCGCGAAGAGAACAAGGTTGACCGGGCGCGGCAGGTCTTTGAGCAGGGATTGAAAGAGTATCCCCAGAACGGCGAGTTTCTCTATGAGTACGCGATTTTCCTGGAAAAAACCGGCGACCAGGCCGCTGCTCTGGTCAAGATGGAGGAGGTCCTTGCCCTGGAGCCGGAAAACAGTTCGGCCCTCAATTATATCGGATATACCTGGGCCGACCAGGGGGTTAATCTTGACCTGGCCCTTGAGTACATCCAGAAGGCGATCTCCTTGAGTCCTGATGACGGGTATATCCGGGACAGTCTGGGGTGGGTCTATTTCCGGCGGGGTGATATTGATCGGGCACTGGTTGAGTTGGAGGCGTCTGTCGGCATGATTGATGACGATCCGGTGATCCATGATCATCTCGGCCAGGTCTACCTGGTGCTCGAAAGGCGTGATGACGCGCGCCGCGCCTTTGAAAAGGCGCTGGAACTCTACGAGGAAGAGGCCAAAAAAGCCCAGGTGCGTGGCAAACTCGAAACTCTGGACCGTGAGAGATGAGTGTGCCTGGAAAGAGGTTCTTGAGCGTATTCTGTCTGCTGTTTCTAGTTCTTCTCTCCTCCTGCGCAGGGAGGGGACCCCGGTTTGTTGCGGTGATGGAAGAGGAGGAGCGGGCGGTAATGGCTGCCTTTGCCCTCATGAGAGAGAAGGCGTGCGCGGCCAGCTTCAATGCCGAGGTTGACGTGACCATGTCAGCGTCATCAGTTTTCGGCGACCGGCAGGGGAAGATTTTCGGCTATCTTCTGGCGGCAGCCCCCGCGAGTATAAAATTTGTCGGCGTCAATCCCATTGGTCAGCCCATGATCCTTTTTGCCTCCAACGGTCAACGGTTTCGTACCATAATCGTGCATGAGGGCAAGGGATATGAGGGGCCGTTGGCGGCCGAGAAGGTGCAGGAGTATGCCCCGGCCGGATTTGCGGATGAGCCGGTCTTTTATTGGCTTACCGGCCGGATACCGCCGGATCTGGACATGGTCAGGGTCCTTGGCCGCATCCCCGGGGAAGAGGGGGTCTGGCTTGAGGCGCGTCGTGGTGCCGGAGGTGTTCGGAGCCGGGTTCTGTTTGATCCTGCGGCCGGCCGGGTCATAAAGCGGGTCGTGCACGACGGCTATGAAAAGGTTCTGATGGATGTCCGCTACAGTGATTTTGAGGAAAATGGCCGGAATGGGTGCCAGCTGCCCGGTGTCATCGAGGTGGGCGCCCTGCGCCATAACGGGCGGGTTATCCTTGAGCTGCACAGGGTTGAATCCCCCGCGCCAAACGTGTCGGCAGAAACATTATCCCTGCCCCTGCCGCCCGGCTTTCAGGCGGTGGAGGTCCGCTAATCCAGGCACAAAGGGGCAGTGGTGCTGAGGCGCACAGTTTTTAAGGAATTTTTTGTGGAGACGAATTTTTCTCTTTGTACCTCTGTAAGCCAGCAGTTCGGTGCCCGTGTGCCCATCGATTTTCATTCGATAGTCGCAGACTACTGGCCGGCGGCAGCACCCTTGTCCGGTGTCGCGTCCTTGTTTACGCCCACGGTGATGGTGTAGCGGGATTTTTCCGTGGAATAGGTCTGCTGGATGTCGTAGTCCGGTCCGGGAGTGAGATCAAGAACAACCCGGGTCATCGGTTTCGGCGCGGTATGGATGCCGACGCGGACGCTGTGGATCATCTTTCCCCTGGTTTCCATGGATCGTTTCACCTCTTTTGCCAGCTTGACGTTGGCAAAATCGCAGACAACGCGGGGTTTTGATCCTTCAATGCCGAAGATCTCCGGCGGAGAGTAGGAGGAGAGGATGAAATGGATCTGTTCTCCCTGGTCCGATTGGGCAAATTGAATATCTTTCAGGACCAGATCGGATGCCCCGGCCGTGCCGGTGAGAAAAAAAAGCGATACCAGGTGAAGTGCAATCATGTGTTTTATGCAGAGTCGCAACATGGTATGTCCTTAACAGAAAAAGTTTGGGTGACGGAGACTGTTTTTTTTGCCCGGGCCGGTTGCGTCACCGTTATTTGAAAAGTGGCGTTTCCAAGTAACGCCTTGTTAACGATTCTGAAACGTAATAGTAGTTTACAGCCCTGTCAATAGTTGATGAAGGTGTAATCCCAGGTCTTTTGGGCCTGTTTTTTTTGTTTGGAGAATTTCCGTGGGTGCAATTGAACGTGTTTTGCCTTTTGTCCGTAAACCGAGCCGGTATATCGGCCATGAGTTTAATGCCGTGGAAAAGGATTGGCAGGATGCGGAACTTACCGTTGCCCTGGTCTTTCCCGACATGTATGAGATCGGCATGTCCCATCACGGGCTGCAGATTCTTTATCATATCCTCAACTCCCATAAACCCTTTCTCGCCGACCGGGCCTATGCGCCGGATATCGACATGGAGCAGGAACTCCGTGACGCCGGCCTTCCCCTTTTCGGGCTTGAATCGCGACGCCCCCTTGGGGAGTTTGACGTCATCGGCATAACCCTGCCTTTTGAACTCTGTTATACCAACATCCTGACGGTCCTTGATCTGGGGGGGATTCCCCTGCGGGCTGCGGATCGCGGATCCTCGCATCCCCTGGTGCTGGGGGGCGGCTCGGGAAGTTTCAATCCCGAACCGGTGGCGGAGTTTTTCGATGCGATCCTCTTGGGCGACGGTGAAGAGGCGGTAGTCGAGATCGCCGAATTGCTTCGCCGGGCCAAGGGTGAAGGGGCCGCCCGCGGCGAGGTCCTCCGCCGTCTTGCCGGCGTGGCCGGGGTCTATGTTCCCTCCTTTTTTGAACCCCGGTATCGCGAAGACGGACAACTTCTTGAGATCAGACCCCTTTTGCCCGGGTATGACCGGGTGAGGCGGAGGATTGTGTCAGACCTTGCCGCAACCCCCGGCCCCTTTCCTCCCCTTGTGCCCCTGGCCAAGATTATTCATGATCGCCTGGGGGTCGAGATTGCACGGGGATGCACCCGGGGATGCCGTTTCTGCCAGGCCGGTATTATCTACCGGCCGGTGCGGGAGCGGCCGCCGGCCTTAGTCGAGGAGATTGCCCGGCTGGGAATCGATTCCGCCGGTTTTGAGGAACTGGCCCTCCTGTCACTGAGCACCGGCGATTACGACTGCCTGCCCCGGCTTCTCGGACGGCTGATGGATCTCTTTGTTGACAGCCATGTCTCGGTCTCCATGCCCTCGATGCGGGTCGGCACCCTCTCCGAGGAGATCATGGCCCAGATCCGGCGGGTGCGGAAAACCGGATTTACCATTGCCCCGGAGGCAGGCACAGACCGCCTGCGCCGGGTGCTCAACAAGGGAATAACCGAAGAGGATCTGCTTGAGACCTGCCGGGCCGCTTTTTCCCTTGGCTGGAAGCTGATGAAACTGTATTTCATGTTCGGCCTGCCCACGGAAACCGAAGAAGATGTCGCGGCCATTGCCGATCTGGCAAAAAGGGCCCTCAGGGAGGGCAGGTATCCGGCGCAGATCAATGTCAGCGTGGCCACCTTTGTTCCCAAGCCCCATACCCCTTTCCAATGGGAACCCCAGATTTCAGTTGAAGAGGGGTTCGCCCGCATCGACCTGCTGAAAAAACTGCTGCCCCGCAAGGGATGCCGTCTGAAGTGGCACGATCCGCGCCAGAGTTTTCTGGAGGGTGTCTTTTCCCGGGGCGACCGCCGGCTGGCCACGGTTATTGAAGAGGCCTGGCGGAACGGCGCCCGTTTTGACGGCTGGTCCGAACACTTTAAACTCAATACCTGGCTTGCCGCCGGCACGGCCTGCGGGATCGACCTTGCAGGGTATCTCCGCCGCCGCGGGTTGAGCGAGATTCTGCCCTGGAGTCATCTTGACCCGGGAGTTGACGATGGTTTTATCCGCGATGAACTGGCACGCTCGGTTGAAGAGAGTTACACCCCGGACTGCCGGGTCCATGGCTGTCAGAAATGCGGGGTCTGCGATTTTAAAAGCGTACAGCCGGTGGTTTTCAGGAAAGGGGATTTCACTGCCCAGACCGGAACCGCACCGGCCCCGGCGGCCACTGCGCCTGCAAGTTCCCATTATCACTATCGGATCACCTACTCCCGTCTTGATGACGCCCGTTTTTTCGGACATCTCGAGCTGCTTCAGGTGTTTTTTCAGGCCTTTCGCCGCACCGGGCTCACCCTTCATTTTTCCCAGGGATTCAATCCAACCCCCAAGGTCTCGTTCAGTCCTGCCCTGCCGGTTGGCACTGAAAGTCTTGCCGAGTACATGGATGTTGACCTGACCGGGCCGCTTCGCGACCCTGCCTCAGTGATTCTCGGCCTGAACCAAACTCTCCCGGCCGGGTTTGCGGTGAGGGAGATCAGTGTGGCTCCGGGGGCGGGCAAGAGGACCCCGGCCAAGGTCGTGACCGGATACCGGATCGAGATCGGTGAAGAGCTTCTGACCCCGGATCGCCGGCAGATGCTCGGGCAATTCCTGCGGTGCACAGAGTATCCGATGACCATGCAGCGCAAGGGCAGGGGGCGGCAGGTAGATATCCGTGGACCGGTTATTGAAATCTCCGAACAAGGGGGAAACGCCTTTTTGCTGGTCCTCCGGAGCGAACAGGGCAAGGCTGGTGTCAAGCCGATGGAGCTTTTTGCCGAGGTGCTCGGGCTTTCGCCAAGGGAGGCGATGCTGGCCAGGGTGTGCAAGCTGTGGTGGCGGGAAGGGGAGTGACGGGGCGCGGAAATTGTTGGGGGTTGATTTTGTTGGGGTTCGCTGGGGCTCACCCCAACCTACATTATTCCGGAAAACTGGAAAAGATCCCATCAAACACATTGTGCGCTCGTCTGTCTTCCCCTTGCTGATTCTGGCTTCATGTCAATTCTCTTGAAATGGCATATCCTTTGCAACAAACACATAGGTTTTTTTCCCATCCCTCCATTCAGCACATGAGAGTAGGTTGGGGTGAGCCCCAGCGAACCCCAACAAGTTTTTCGTACACATTCGTAGGTTGGGGTGAGCTTCCGCGAACCCCAACAAAATTCATGTACAAACCGGTATTAGCCCAAAAAAACCAGGGAAGGTATCCCCTGGATTCCCCCCCCTCTCATTATACGCAGGTATCTTACGTAATCAGGGAAAATCAGATACGTTTCATCCCCTAGAACTTCTTTCCGCCCTCCCAAATTTTCCAGATGATTTTACCTGTGCTTCCTGGTATCTATAAATAGATTTTGACAAAGCACGTTGGCCGGCAGAGGGGAATGGGAGAATGCCCCGGGGCCGGCGTATCAGGAATCATGGGCCCGGCTGTTTGTGTTCTGGCCCGTCAGGTGGGGGAGAGATGAAATCAAGAGAGCATGGCAAAACGGTGCTGGCCGTGGACGATGATCCGGTGATCCTGGACTATGTGGTCAACGCCTTAACGCCCATGGGGTACAGGCTTCTGCCGGCGTCCT
>JBFHXP010000008.1:0-42836 GCA_041598875.1 Desulfobulbales bacterium | reverse complement strand
GGACGCCAGCTAAAGATTCTGCGGATGAGATCATACCGGCCACCCCCTCCACCCGCTCCCCTGTTATGGGATATCTTGTTGATATTTCTTGCACAAAATACGATTCTCTATTACATCTTGACCCATGGAAACATGATGCTCAATAAGGAGAGGCCATGAAGATCTGCACCGCCGCCCAGATGCGGGCCCTTGATGAATCCGCGATCACCGCTTTTTCCGTTTCCGGAATGGAGCTTATGGAAAATGCCGGCCGGTCCGCGGTAGAGGCCATGGTCAACTCCTTTGGCGATCCCATGGGCAAAAAATGCATTATCTTTGCCGGGCCGGGTAACAACGGCGGCGACGGCCTGGTCATTGCCCGGCTTCTTTTTGACCGAGGTGGGCGGCCCGAGGTATTTCTCCTCTGCCCTCAGGAGAAACTTCAGGGCGATGCTGGCCGCAATCTCCGGCTCCTCAGGAAACTGGACGTCCCCCTGCATGAGATTAAATCCACCTCCGACCTTGAGGATGCCGAACCAATTTTTTATCAACCCTGGACCGTGGTCGACGCCCTTTTCGGCACGGGCCTCGGGCGTGATCTTAGCGGTCATTTCGCTTCAGCGGTCAACAGGATCAACAGGTTTACCTGTCCGAGAATCGCGGTGGATATACCCTCGGGACTTGATGCGGACAGCGGGGAGATCCGGGGGGCCTGCGTCAAGGCGGATCTGACCGTAACCTTTGCCCTGGCCAAGATAGGCCAGGTGATCCCTCCGGGCACGATCTACTGCGGGCAGGTAGTGGTCGCTGACATCGGCATTCCCCAGGCTGCGGTGGACGCATCCGGGATAGCACTTGAACTCCTTGACCGCGGAACCGGAACTCTCCTTCCCCCCCGTTTCACCACTGCCCACAAGGGAACGTACGGTCACCTTCTCTGTATTGCCGGCTCTTGCGGAAAAACGGGTGCCGCCCTTCTGGCAGGACTGGGCGCCCTTCGGATCGGCACCGGGCTGGTTACCCTGTGCGTGCCCCACGATCTGAACCATATTTTTGAAACCGCCCTGTGGGAGGCGATGACCGTGCCACTGGCAAGAAGCACTGGTGTCCTTTCCGCCGACGACGCGGCAAGCATCATCGAAAATTGTGCCGGTAAACAAGCGATTCTTATTGGCCCCGGGCTTGGGATCGCGCCGGAGACTGAAGAACTGGTCCTCGATCTCTATGAAAACATCCCCTTGCCCATGGTGGTCGATGCCGATGCCCTGACTGTTCTCTCCCGGCATCCCGAAAAAATAGCCGGGGCTGCCGGATCTCGCATCCTGACCCCCCATCCCGGCGAGATGGCCCGCCTTGCGTCAACCAGCACCACGGAAATCCAGGAGAACCGGCTGGCAATCGCCGGGAAATTTGCACGGGAAAACAAGGTATTTCTCGTGTTGAAAGGGGCGGGAACCATCATCTCGTCACCTGATGGACGACAGGCAATCAACCCTACCGGCAATCCGGGCATGGGGGCTGGTGGCATGGGGGATGTCCTGGCCGGGGTGCTCTCCGGCCTCCTTGCCCAGGGTCTTTCGTGCTGGGATGCCTGTTCCCTGGGCGTTTTTGCCCACGGCCTGGCAGGTGACCGCCTTGCCCGTTTTGCCCCATGCGGGTATCTTGCCGGCGAACTGGCCGATGAACTGCCGGAAACCCTGATGGAACTTGCGCCGATTCGTACCGCTTTGTAAAATGAATCAATACTGAAAGGCATCTTGAATAATCAGAATTTTTGTTTGAGATCAAGGAATGCGAAAAATTTTCCGGAGGAATATGGATGACAACCGCTAAAGACATAATGACCGCAGAACCGATTACCGCCACTCCGGACATGCCGGTCAAGAAGCTGGCCGAACTGCTCTGGCGTAAACGGATCAGCGGGGTGCCGGTTGTTGATGATTCCGGCGCTCTTCTCGGCGTGGTCACGGAAAGCGATCTTATCGATCAGACAAAAAAGGTCCACATCCCCACGATGATCACCATCCTGGACTCGGTGATCCTGCTCGAGAGCCAGGATAAGATGAAAAAGGAGATCAGCAAGATGGCCGGCACCACGGTTGGTGATATCTACTGCCGGGAGCTGGTCACCGTGGAAGACAGCACCCCATTGGACGAGATCGCCACCATCATGGCGGAAAAGAAGGTCCATACCCTGCCGGTGGTCGCTGACGGGCACCTGGTGGGGGTTATCGGCAAGTCAGACATTATCCGCACCCTGGCTGACGGCAACTTCCAACGTTAATGGTACCGAAACTCTCCCGATGACCGCCTATATCCTCCGACGTTTACTCCTGATGATTCCAACCCTGTTTGGAATCATGCTCATCACCTTTACGGTTACCCAGTTCGTTCCCGGTGGCCCGGTGGAACGGATGTTGGCTGAAATTGAAGGCCATGCCGGTAAAACGGTTTTTGGCGGCAGTGGCGAGGTTGGTGGCAGGGAAAGCGGCAATTTTTATCAGGGTTCCCAGGGGCTCGGCCAGGAACGGATTGAGGAGCTCAGGACGATGTACGGCTTTGACAAGCCGCCGATGGAACGTTTTTTTTCCATGATGAAAAATTATCTCTTTTTTGATTTCGGAGAGAGTTATTATCATCATAAAAGCGTTGTCTCACTGGTAATCTCCAAACTGCCGGTTTCCATGTCCCTGGGGTTGTGGTCCTTTCTGATCGTCTACTGCACCTGTATCCCCCTGGGTATCTCCAAGGCCGTGCAGCACGGTTCCCGTTTCGATATGATCACCAGCAGCGTGATCCTCTTTGGTTACGCCATTCCCGGTTTTGTCCTGGCCATTCTTCTCATTGTGCTCTTTGGCGGCGGCAGCTTCTGGAGTATCTTCCCCCTTCGCGGTCTTGTTTCCGATAACTGGGCCCAGATGAGCCTGATGAGCAAGATCCTTGATTATCTCTGGCACATGGTGCTGCCGGTGGTTTCCAGCACCGTGGGCAGCCTGGCGGTAATGACCCTGCTCACCAAGAACAGTTTTCTCGAAGAAATCAGAAAACAGTACGTGCTCACCGCCAGGGCCAAGGGACTGGGAGAGAATGAGGTACTGTACAGGCACGTTTTCCGCAACGCGATCATTCCGATCATCACCGGATTTCCCGGCACGTTCATTACCGCCTTTTTTACTGGCAGCCTTTTGATTGAAACCATATTCTCCCTTGACGGTATGGGGCTTCTGGGCTACCAGTCGATTATTAACCGGGATTATCCCGTTGTTCTCGGCACCCTTTACTTCTTTACCATCATCGGTCTTATATCCCGGCTGCTTTCCGATCTGAGTTACGTGCTGGTCGACCCCCGCATCACCTTTGAGAGCGTGGACGGGCAATGATGAAGGTAAAAAGAAACAGCCTGGCCCGGCGCCGCTGGCGCCGATTTTCCAGTAACCGCCGCGGATACTACAGCCTGCTCCTTTTTTCCCTGATCTTCATGTTCAGCCTTGGCGCAGAACTGATCAGCAATGACCGTCCCCTTCTCATCTCCTATCAGGGCTCACTGTATTTCCCGATTCTCAAGACATATCCGGAAACCACGTTTGGCGGTGATTTTGAAACAGAGACGGATTACCGCGATCCGTACATCCGTGAAATACTGTCCACCGACAGTAACTGGATTCTCTTTCCCCTGAATCCCCATAGCTACAGTTCGATCAACGTGAATATCGAAGGTCCGGTGCCGTCGCCACCCACCCGGGATAATTATCTCGGCACGGACGACCGCGGCCGTGACGTCCTCGCCCGCCTGATCTACGGATTCCGGCTCTCGGTGCTCTTTGGTTTTGCCCTGACGTTTATCGGCACCATGCTCGGGATCATGGCCGGCAGTGTTCAGGGATATTTCGGCGGCAAGACCGACCTCATCTTCCAGCGATTCATTGAGATATGGGCGGCCATGCCTGAGCTCTATCTCCTGATCATCTTTGCCTCGATCTTCCAGCCAAGCATTGCCCTTCTGCTTATTCTTCTCTCATTGTTCGGCTGGATGGGGCTTTCCGATTATGTGCGGGCCGAATTCCTCAAGGGCCGCAATATGGATTATGTCACCGCTGCCAAGGCCCTGGGGGTCTCCAGCCCTGTCATCATGTTCCGCCATCTTCTGCCCAATGGCATGACCCCGGTGCTTACCTTTCTGCCCTTTCGCATGTCCGGCGCGATCCTTGCCCTGACCAGTCTCGATTTTCTCGGCCTGGGCGTGCCGCCATCCACCCCCAGCCTGGGTGAACTTCTTTCCCAGGGCAAGGGCAATATCGAGGCATGGTGGCTGTCACTCTCGACCTTTGTTGTCCTGGTCGGTACCCTGGTGCTTCTGGTTTTCATCGGCGAGGCACTGCGCGAAACCTTTGACCCCCGGCAGTCCCTGGTCGTTAAGGAGGAAAAATGAGCCTTCTTGAGATCCAGCAGCTTTCGGTGAAGATCCATTCCGAGACCGGACCGGAGAAGATTCTTAATTCCATTTCCCTGACCATTGATTCCGGCCAGACCGTCGCCCTGGTCGGCGAATCCGGTTCCGGAAAATCGGTTACCGCCCTTTCCCTGCTCAGACTTCTTGAACATACGGCCACGGTTTCAAACAGGGGAAAAATCATCTTTGAAGGGGATGATATCCTCGAGATGGACAAGGCGGCACTTCAAGACCTCCGTGGAAACCGCATTGCCATGATATTCCAGGAACCGATGACCTCTCTGAACCCGGTCTATACCATTGGCAGCCAGATCATGGAGTCCCTTGTCCTGCACCAGGAATTGGATCGGGAAGAGGCCCGGAAAAAGACCATTTCACTTCTGTCAAGAACCGGAATCCCTGATCCTGAAACACGTTTTGCCAGCTACCCGCACCAACTCTCAGGCGGACAGCGTCAGCGGGTGATGATTGCCATGGCCCTGGCCTGCCGCCCTGCCCTGCTTATTGCCGATGAACCGACAACCGCCCTTGATGTCACGATTCAGGCGCAGATTCTTGAACTGATCCGGGATGTCCAGATGGAATACGGAATGGCGGTCCTGCTCATAACCCACGACCTCAACATGGTCCGCAAGATAGCTGACCATGTCCATATCATGCATCGCGGCAGGATAGTCGAGCACGGCCCCACGGAATCTATTTTTGCCAGACCGCGAAACCCGTACACCATTCACCTTTTAGGGAGCATTCCCACGGGAACGCCGGAGGACAAACCAGAGGCTCCCTCCCTGTTCACCATCAACAACATGCAGTGTCATTTCGCGATCAAGGCGGGTTTTCTCAAGAAAACCGTGGGCAGCATCCGGGCGGTTGACGGGGTATCCCTCACCATCAGGCAGGGAAGCACATACGGTATTGTCGGGGAATCAGGTTCTGGTAAAAGCACCCTTGGCATGTGCATCCTTCGCCTTGTTGCCAGTCAGGGGCAGATCCTCTATCGCACTCGGGAAAATGACGAGGTGAACCTTCTTGACTATGAAAGCGGATCTATGCGACCGCTTCGTCGCGAGCTCCAGGTGGTGTTCCAGGATCCCTTTTCCTCGCTTTCACCCCGGCTGACGGTTGAACGAATTATCAGCGAGGGGCTCACGGTTCATGGGATCGGCGCCAACAGAAAGGAAAGGCGTCGCCTGGTGGAAAAGGGTCTTATCGATGTGGGGCTGAAACCGGCAATGGCCGATCGATATCCCCATGAATTTTCCGGCGGCCAGCGGCAGAGGATAGCCATTGCCAGGGCGGTGGTCCTCAGGCCCCGTTTCCTGGTCCTTGATGAGCCAACCAGCGCCCTGGATATGACAATCCAGGGACAGATCATTCAGTTGCTTCGAGATCTCCAGAAGCGATATGGCATCACCTATCTCTTCATTTCCCATGATCTGCGGGTTATCCGGGCAATCTGCGATGAGGTCGCGGTTATGCAGCAGGGAAAGGTTGTCGAGTCAGGGCCGTCGGCCGCGCTCTTCCAGAACCCCACCCATCCCTATACCCGGCAACTTTTTGCCGCTGCCTTTGATCTTGCGGTACAGGCGCAACCAGCGGAACTTCCTCCGGCATGGCGATGAGCGGTCTGCCGTCAATACCTGAGGTGTGCCCTTTTCTGCAGCATCTTCTGCTGGTGGCGCATGATGAATGAGGCGATGGCCTCTTCCTCCTGGTTCCTGCCTTCCCGTTCGTTCGGTTCAAACTGCACCCCAATGATCACCATACTGTCTTTCGGACGCCGGAAAACGATCTTCCCGCGCATGATCAGGTGAGTGGTACTTCCCGGCAGGGTAAACGAAGCCCTGAGCAGAGTATTGTCGGCAAGCTCTTCGGCTGCATTCTGGGTGATAAGAATGCTCATGCCGGTGATCGAAAGATCCCAGAGGAGCCCCCTGGGGCTGTTTTTTCCCAGACCGAGTACCACCTCGATGGTAGCCTCTTCGATCATCTCGACCCGGTAGCAGTGCTGGCGGGTGAGATATTCATGCTCTCCCGGGTATTCGATAAAGGGGCGGATTTTTTCTGGTTCGAGAAACTGAAACCGGCAGAGCAGATGGCCGTCCTGAACACGGCTCACCAGAACGCGCGCCTGCATGGTGAGAACCTTCACTGAGTGGGAAAAGGTGATCTGGAGGTTTACGGTCTCCTTGGCCTTTAATTCTAGAGAAAGATTCTCGGAAAATGCGGCAGCAGCACCGCCGGCGCTTATATTGAGAGGCATTCCAGGCACAATTCCCATGTACGCCGCCCGCACCAGGCCAATGGCAAAGGAAGGATCCTTCTGAAGATCGATCCGGTACTCTTTTCTCTTGTTTTCTTTAAACCAGCGCAATGGCATATGAGTTAACTTGAAGAACGGTAGATTGAAAACAACCACGTGTAGCCGTCCGGAAAAAATAGACTTTCCGGACGGACACTAATTCTTGTATTGCCTGCTCCACCCGCCATCGTGGTTGCAGAAATCCCCCTCCATGCCGGCGGGGTCCACCGCCGCAACCTTATACCAGAATCCGGTCCAGGGGGTGACGCCTCTATCGGTGTATGTTGTGGTGGTCACCATGGCAAGGGGCTCAAAAGGACCTACGCTTGAAGGTGAGCGGTGGATTTCATAGCGCGTGGCCTTCTCGACCTTGTCCCACTTCAGGAATATTTCGCCATTACCGGCTCCGTCCGACGCGGAAAAACCGGTGGGGGCATCGGGACATGGCTCTGAGCTCGCGGCGGTCCACCCCACACTGAAATCACTGAGAACACTTTCACCTTTATTTGCGGATATCGAGGATACCTTAAAGCGATACGGTTTTTTCTGATCCGTGACAGGGATGCGCACAGATGTTCCCTGCCAGTCGCGCAGATAATCATACCGGTCAGACCCGGAAGACATATAGATCTTATAGCCCATCGCACCGGGAACAGAATCCCATGTAAGCAGAATGGTCTCCTGGTTGGTTCCCCTGGAGGCACGGACATTTGCCGGGGGTTGATTTTCCGATGCCGCCCATCCCATGACCACCGTGCTCCACGGTCCTTGCCGGCCGTCCCGCCCGACACCTGCAAGTGCATAGAAGTACTCTTCGCCGGTTCTGATATCACTTATTATTGCCGGTGGCCGGTTGACCTGGCCTACCCCCTGCCACGTATTGCTCTTCTCGTTCAGCATGTAGATAACATATTTTTCCGCATCAGGGTCCTCGTCCCAGTTAATGAGAATTTCACCAACCGCAATGCCCTGTGACGCTGTTACGCCAGCAGGTGCGGCCAGGGGTGAGTCGGGGTGAGCGGTCTGACCGAAAGGAATCCCCGGTGGTTCCTGGATTTCCGCTTGAGGAGCGGAGGACGCGGCGTCCAGTGGCTTTGAAGGTGTGATCTGTTTCGTGCATCCTGCTAAAACGGCACAAAAACAAATAGCTAACAGAACCGTACACTGTATTCTCATCATCTCTCCTTTACTGGTGGTGGCACCGAAGGTCTGACCGGGCCTGCGAAAAATGAAGGCCATCTTAAAAGTGGCAAAGGCACAGAGGTACAAAGCTTTAAAAGAATTTTTTGTTGCGATGATTCTTTCACTCTGTGCCTTTTTAGTTTGTAGTTCCGTGCCTATGTGCTTCAAGCTATCGACTTTCAGCCGGTAGCCGTTGACTCCCAGCTCCGAATCAACTCTACCAGGGTGCGTGCCCCGATGCCGGAAGGTCCTTTGGGTATATATGATTTTTCAGTGAAGCCGTACGCTGTTCCCGCGATATCAAGATGGACCCATGGGGTCTCTCCGACAAATTCCTTTAAAAATGCCGCAGCGGTTATCGCTCCCCCTGACCGGTCACCGACATTCTTGATATCCGCCACTTCAGATTTGATCTGTTTCCGGTACTCAGGGCCAAGCGGCAGCCGCCAGGATGGTTCCCCGGCCCTTTCGCCCGATGCGATCACCTTTTCCGTCAAGGCGTCATCATTGGAGAGAAGCCCGGAGTAATGATGACCCAGGCCGACGACAACTGCGCCGGTGAGCGTTGCGAGGTCAACCACCGCGTCCGGCTTGAAGGTCTTGATTCCATAGGCCAGGGCATCGGCCAGAATCAACCGGCCTTCGGCATCGGTGTTGACCACTTCAACTGTTTTGCCGCCATAAATGGTAATGATATCTCCAGGTTTGAGCGCCGCCTCACCTGGAAGATTTTCAGTGGCCGGCACTATTGCCACGACATTCACCCCTTTGGGTTTTTCCCTGGCCACCGCCTGCATTGCCGCCAGCACCGCCGCCCCGCCACACATATCGTACTTCATCTCTTCCATGCCGTTAGACGGCTTGATGCTGATTCCTCCGGAATCAAAGGTAAGCCCCTTGCCCACCATAAGAAGAGTAGGTGCCTTGGGGGATACACGGTATTCAACAATGACCATCGCCGGAGGCTGCGCCGAGCCGCTGTTGACCCCGAGGATTCCCCCCATCTTCAATCGTTTCATCTCGGCCTTGCCGAGAACCGTGCAGCTGAGACCGGGATGGGCGGCCAGTTTTTTTCCAAAGCGGGCGAAACTGGTCGGGGTCCAGACATTGCCCGGCTCATTGGCCATGTCCCGAGCGATAATACCGGTTTCCGCTGCCACCACTCCTTTTTTTATTCCCTGTTTCGCCTGATCCGTTTCTCTCACAGAAAGCTGAATGCTCTTTATCTGCCCCGGTTTTTTGTCCGGCTCCTCGTCAGTAATATATTTTCTGAATCCATAGGCGCCCAGAACAAGACCCTCAGTTAAACACTCGGCCATCTCACTCACGGAAAATTCGAGCTCTTCCGGGAGCACCACCATGAGGTCAGCTGCCTTGATCTTCCGGGCAAAGCCCGAAATTGTTCCTCCGGTCTTGCGAAAGAGTTCCCTGGTGAGTTCTTCCTTGCCGAGCCCCACCAGCAAAAACCGTTTTGCACCCTTTTCTTTTTTTTCGGGATAGACGAGGAGGGTCTCCCCTTCCGCGCCGCTGAAATCCTTCAATGAGGCAGCAGTTGACGCAACACGATCAAGAATCCTGTTGTTGCAGGATATTTTTTTGTTCTTTGACTGACGGACGCAGTAGACCAGCATATCTCCGGCAAACTGTTCCGGTTTTTTCGCTGAAAGTTTAATCATCGGACACTCCTTTTCCCTTTAGACTTTTTATCCTATTCGCTACAATGCGTGTTCATTTTTTTAAGAAGGATGGCTGTTTCACGGTCCCTGGATTGGTCCTCTTGAAAACAGACCAAATCAGAAATACCTGCTTTACCATTTTCGGGCGAGCATTTTTTCACTTTACAGGAGGTTCCTGGTGATTTTTCAATTGTATGCTTCTGTTCTACTTGCCATTTTAGTTTCAGCACTGTGCAGTATTTTTGAGGCCACGCTCTACTCGGTTTCCATCAGCCAGACTGAGGTAATGGCCAAATCCGGAAGGCTTTCCGGCAAAATACTCAAAAAATTGAAAAAGGATATTCATCGACCGATCATTGCCATCCTTACCCTGAATACCATTGCCAACACCATGGGCGCAGCAGTTGCGGGCGCCTCATTTACCGCTGTTTTCGGTGTCAAGCACCTTGGCCTGTTTTCCATGGTTTTCACCCTCTGCATCCTCCTGTTTTCAGAAATTCTTCCAAAGACCTTGGGCGTTGCCTATGCCAGGGTCCTGGCCCCGTGGGTTGCACTGCCGATTCAATGGATGATTACCGTTCTTACGCCGATTGTCTGGCTCTGTCAGGCGGTGACCAGGCTCATTCCAAACCGGCAGGAAGACAGTCACATCTCCCTGGACGAAATTCAGGCGGTGGCGGCGTTGAGCAGGAGATCAGGTATTATTGAACCGGAACAGGAAAAGGTGATCGCCAATATTGTCAGACTGCAGGACAAAATCGTCCGCAAGGTCATGACCCCGAGAACGGTAACCTTTTCATTAAGCGAACACACAACCGTGAGCGAGGCCCGGAAAATGCAAGGACAGTGGGATCGCCACAGCAGGGCCCCGGTCTATGATTCGGATCCCGATGACATTGTGGGCATTGTCCTGCGCAAGGATGTTTTTCTTCACGCAATCGAAGGAAATGACAACACCCCGCTGACCTCCCTCATGCATCCGGTTCATTTTGTTCCCGAGGCAGCGTCGCTTAACCGGGTGATGCTTGATTTTTTTGAGAAGCGGCAGCATCTCTTTGTCGTTGTGGATGAGTACGGAAGTTTTACCGGGGTAATCAGCCTGGAAGACATTATCGAGGAGATCGTGGGCAGGGAGATTGTCGATGAAACCGATCTGGCCAGCAATATGCGGGAATTTGCCCGCAAGAAGCGGCGAATGCTTCGGGGAGAGTAATGCCCGGCCCCTTCAGGGGTCGGCGGTTTTGCTGCCGCACCCAGAGCTTCTCGAGCTTTCAGGCTCAGAGACGGCAGGTCCAAAGTTTTTGGCAAATGATGGCTGCTCAAAAAAAGAATCAGAGGCCGAGCAGAAGCTTGGCAACCAGGAAATAGACAAGGACACCGAGGATATCAATGGTTGTGGTGACAAAGGGGCCGGTGGCGACCGCCGCGTCGATATCGAGTCGTTTGAGGGTCAGGGGCACGATGGTCCCCACCGTGGCAGCCATGAACATGCAGAACAGGACCGACAGGCCGACGGTCAGGCCAAGAAGGGCATGGTCCCGATAGCCGATTGAGGCAAGAATGCCAAGAAACGTGCCATAGATGACGCCGAGAATAATCCCGACCCGCATCTCCTTGAAGATGACCCGGGACAGTTCCTGCATGTTGACCCTGCCGGTGGCAATACCCCGGATCACGATGGTGCTGGACTGGGTGGCGATATTTCCTCCCATCCCCATGACAATGGGTATGAACGAAGCCAGGGCAAGTACTTTTGCCAGTTCTTCCTCGAATGCGCCGATGATAAACATGGCGGCAACCCCTCCCAGCCAACTGGCAAACAGCCAGGGTGCGCGGGTCATGGCGTTGTCCATGGTCGACTTCAAGAGGATTTCCCGGTCTTTACCGGCACCGGCCATCTGAAGAAAATCCTCGGTAGCCTCTTCCCGGATAACATCGATGATATCATCAACCGTTACAATACCGACCAGGGTATAGGAGGAATCGACCACCGGCACGGCAAGGATATTGTACTGGGAGATGATATGCGCCACCTCTTCCTGGTCGGTGTCAGTGGCCACGGATATCACCGTTGGATTCATTATATTCTTCAGCTGTCGGTACGGAGGATGGAGCAGCAACTCCCGCAGGGAAACAACCCCGGCGAGCTGGTTCTCTCCATGGGTGATATAGAGATAAAAGACCATCTCCTTTTCTTCACTGCGTTCCTGGACCTTGCGGATGGCGTCCTCGACGCTTAACTCCTCATCAAGGACCATGAAGTCAGGGGACATCAGGCCGCCGGCGGTTTCCGGGTGATACTGAAGCAGTTCATCGACCTCTTCACGGTCCTCTTTTTCCATGAGCCGACGGATTTCATTGGCCATCTCCTCGGGCAGTGCCTCAAGAAGATCGGCCACGTCATCGGATGCCATTTCCGAGATGACCGCGACCATGTATTTGGGGGTGAGGTCTTCGACAAGGGCGAGCATGATCGCCTCGTCGAGTTCGCTTAAAAACTCACCAACTGTATCGGTCTGGGCGATAATGTTGAAAATGCTTTTTCGTTCGCTGGATGTGAGATGCCTGAAAACCCAGGCCACATCGGCAGGATGGGTTTTGCTGAGCAGTTTAAGAAGGTGGCCGACCGCGCCCCGGCGATTGAGGCGGCGAAAGGTGTCCAGCAGAACCAGGCCTTCATTGCCGATTAATTCCCGTTTTCCTTGCCGTTCCATTGAATCGTCCACCCGGAAGTACGTATCAGTCTGCCGTCATGATTGACGGGCGGCCATGTCGCTGAATCGCTGCCATATATAGCGCGCCAAGGTGATCAGTCAACATTTTTCTGCAATAAGGGACGGAACTATGCGTGTTGCCAGATAACCATCTTGAGGTTATACTTCAAGTGAAGTTATTTTGCCATTCAGGAGATGTGCAATATATAAAAAAATTAACGCGTTGCTTCTGTAGAATACTCACTGATGGAGACTTTTTCTGCCGTAATCGTCGGCGCCGGGCCTGCGGGACTTGCCTGCGCCAGAATCCTTGCCGAAAACGGCAAGGACGTGCTCGTTCTGGAAAGAAACGCGCGGGTTGGGCCAAAGGTCTGCGGAGGCGGAATCACCTGGGGAGGGTTGATACGCCTGGTTCCCGACCCTCTGGTTGAAAAGGCCTTTGCCACCCAGCATATCCGTTCCACCTGGCAGAAAACCCGGATCACCTCCCCTGACCCCATTATAGCCACGGTAAATCGCGAGCGGTTGGGACAATGGATGTGTACTCAGGCGGTTAAGGCGGGCGCGGTGGTGCGGACTTCTGTCAGGGTTTTACAAATCAGGGCCAACTCCATAGTAACGGAGAGTGAAGAAATCGGTTTTCACCACCTGGTCGGCGCCGACGGAAGCGCATCACTGGTCAGGAGACACCTCGGGCTCTCCAGCGAGAGAGTCGGTTTTGGTATCCACTATCGGATCCCCGGCGATTTTACCCGGATGGAATGGCATCTGAATACATCTCTTTTTGGAAACGGCTACGCGTGGATATTTCCCCATGCCGAGTGCGCCTCGGTTGGGATTTACGGCAGCCGAAGGGAAATGGGCCCGAAAAAAATGCAGACCAGGCTCGTCGAGTGGGCCGCCCTGCAGGGAATTGATTTGAGCCGGTCAACTCCCCGGGCCGGGCTGATTAATTTTGATTATCAAGGGTGGAGGTTCGGCAAAATATTTCTGGCAGGAGATGCGGCCGGCCTTGCGTCCGGGCTTACCGGCGAGGGAATGTATCCTGCAATCATCTCTGGTGAGACCGTGGCCAAAAGTATTCTTGATCCCGATGCGCCCACCAGAGACCTTGACTGTGTCCTCGCCAATCATAAAAGACACTGTCAGATGATTTCCATTACGGGAAAAAACCCTTTTATCTGCACCGCGACCATGGAATTGCTTGTTCTGGCCCTGAGGTTTGGGGCTCTGCCCTTCAGCAGTCTTGAAATGGCCCCGCAAAAAACGCACGTGCCCAGGCAAAAAACCGCTATTACCCTGTAATAAAAAATACCAAAAGGATATGTCATGAACCCACACCCCCCAAAAAAGACCTTGCTCTACAATATACTTTTTGTCGCACTGTGCGGGGGGCTCTTGTTGTTTCTGCTACGGGCGCCTGATGAGACGACCCCACATCTCCCTGTGGATGCCGACCATCAGGAATTCCAGGTCATGGACAAAAAAGAGGCGGAAAAGATTTGCGAGACGTGTCATTCCGCGGAAAACAACATGCCGTTAAAGGAGGGCCATCCTCCGAAAAACAGGTGCCTTCTCTGTCATAAACGGGGGTAGGAGGCTCCGGTAGCCACGTGAAAGATGGTCCTGACCGTTACTGGTTCGAATATCGAACCGCGGAATGGCGGATGATGAAGGATAAACGGGATCGGTTGAACCTTTCCGGGGCCACCACCAACCGGGACTGGCCTCATGAAAAGTAAAATCCAGATCAGCCGTCAAGTATTGATCTCAATGTCCTGGCAAGCGATGACGGGGAAAGGGGTTTGTTTATCAGTTGGATTCCCTGATCAAGCACTCCGTGATGGGCAATCACGTTTTCCGTATAACCGGACATGAAGACAATCTTTGTTTCAGGCCGCAGGGCCGCAACCTTGTCGGCAAGATCACGCCCATTCATTTTCGGCATGATGACATCGGTCAGGAGGAGATCAATCTTTTCGGAGGTTGATTCGGCCACCTTCAGGGCATCAATACCGTTGGTAGCGGTAATGACCCGGTAACCCAGGGGGGTCAGGGTGTCGACGATCAGCTTGCAGATCGACTCCTCATCCTCGACCACCAGAATGAGTTCGCTGCCCCTGGGCATTTCTGTCAGTGGAACATCGTGTTGATGGGTGATTTCGTCTTCCACTTCCGGGAAATAGACCTTGATGGCTGTCCCGATATCCGGCTCGCTGTATATGGAGATATGTCCCTTCTGCTGCTTGACAATACCATAAACCGTGGACAGGCCAAGCCCTGTGCCTTTCCCCTTTTCCTTGGTGGTAAAGAACGGCTCAAATATCCTTTCCCGGACCTCGCGACTCATCCCATGTCCTGTATCGGTCACGCATAAAAAGACATAAGGGCCGGGCTCTGTTATCTCCACACTTTCCGTGTACTCCTTGTCAAAATAGACGGTTCCGGTCTCAATGGTCAGACGACCGCCGTCCGGCATGGCGTCCCGCGCGTTAATGACAATGTTCATCAGTACCTGCTGCAACTGGCCGGGATCGATATAAATTCTCGATTTTCCGGCACTGAACAGCAGTTCAAGGCTGATATCCTCACCAATGAAGCGGCTGAACATCTTCACCATATCAAGGACAACATCATCGAGAACGACAACCTTCATTTCAAGAAGCTGTTTTCTGCTGAAGGCAAGTAGCTGCCCGGTCAGGGAGGCGGCTTTCATTCCCGCGCTGTTGATCGCCTGGACATGTTTCAGGAGCGGGTCATCTTCAGCCATTTTCATGGCAATAATTTCGCTGTAGCCGAGAATCGTGGTTAGAAGATTATTAAAGTCGTGGGATATGCCGCCGGCAAGTTTTCCGATCGCCTCCATTTTCTGGGCCTGAAGAAGTTGTTCCTCGAGACGTTTGCGGACAGTGATATCCTGGGTGTTGGCTACCCGGTAAAGGACATTCCCCTGCTCGTCCCTGACCGCGGTTATGTCGAGCAAAACCGGAAACACGGTGCCATCTTTGCGAATATGTCTGCTTTCAAAGGTATAATGTCCCTGTTCATGAACAATGCGGATCTGCTCTTTGACCTTGTCGCGCACCTCCGGGGCGTAGATGTCTACCACCGGCGTGCCGGTCAACTCTTCAACAGTATAGCCGTGCATCCGGGCAAAGGCGGGATTCATCAACTCGAGAACCTGATTTTCAACGCCGCCGATGGCCACGCCCCATTGGGCATTTTGAAAAATATGCTCCCATCGCTGTAATTTTTTTTCGATTTTTTTCCGTTCCTCAATTTCCTGGAGCAGTTTGAGATTGGTCTTCTGCTGTTCGTCAAGCTGGTTTTTCTGGGAGATGGAATAGTTCTTCAACTTGGCCGCAAGGTCATTGAAATTTTTCACCAGAAGACTGATTTCGTCGCCGCCGGTTACTGGCAGCGGGGTAATCTCAGAGTATTCCTCCCGTTCGGCCAGTGATGCAAAATGTCCGGTTATCACCCGTAATCGACTGGAAACAAAAAAACGGAAAACAAAGACTATTGTGAACAAAAGGACAATCAGGCTGACCCCGAAGAACAGCAGATTCTGCCCAAGCTCAAGCCACAACCGCTTGCGAAAGGCATCCAGGGGCACGGCCACGGTATCAAGGGCAATAACCTTGTTCAGGGGGCGATGAAATGCTGCCTTGTCACCGTATCTCGCAATCATTGAGAGGGGCGCATCTTCGGGGTTTCCATGACAACGCAGGCATTCCTCTTTCATCCTCCGGGCCCGGAAACGGGCCTCATAGGCCTGTCCGTTCATTCTGATCTCGCCTGCCCAAAATTCCTTGTCTGGATTATCGTTGAAATACTCGATGATCCGTAACTCTTCAGGACCTGCCTGGTTTTCGGGGTTGCGGGGATTGTCAGAGGAAAATTTCAACACGATATCCCCCGAATCTTTTTTCACCTCCGCAAAAACAGACCGGGCCACAAAGGAAGAGGACATGGTTTCGGGGATGAATTCGTCCGGACCGACAAGGGAATACATGATCGGCCGGATCTGATCGCTTACATATTTGCGGATGGCAAGATTGAACCTGAGCGCCATATCTGCTTCCCGTCCGATCAGTTCATCGATATAATGGTGGGCAGTGGAATATGTCCGGAAGAGAAGAAATGCGGAGAAGACAATAAAAACCGCGCCAATAGAAACAAAGAACTTGCTGCCGACACTCTTCATGATGCCTCCGCGCGGCGTGCGCTGCCGGGAAAAAAAACCGATTAAAAGGTGATGCGCGATGCATAGGTTTATCTTACTGTAATCCAATGAAAATTTACGGGCAAGGAGAACTGTGCCCAGGAGTCGATCTTTGCAGATTTTCACCCGATGGTTTAGAGTGTTCCGCATATGTCTATCTCACAACAGATGAACAACCCCAGGGAGTCATTATATTTTCTCACATCGACTGCAGTCGATTGTCCTTATGGGCGAGACTCCCTTGCGGTGTACAGATACGCTTACGCCCACGCCCTCTCTTCCGGGGCAATGGGTTTTTTTCTTGAAACCGGCCACCGCCGCAATGGGAACTGCATCTACACCATGACCTGTCCTGACTGTTCCGCCTGCGTCCCCATTCGTATTCATCCGGAGAGGTTCCAGGCAAACCGGAATCAGCGACGGGTCTTTCGGAAAAATGATGATATAACCGTCAAGATAGCCCCGCTTAACCCCACGGCGGAGAAACGTTTTCTCTGTGAATCATATCTCAAGGCGCGGTATCCGGAGCAGCATGATTCTGTTACCGATTATTACCCTGTTTTTTTTGCAAACAGTTTCTGCCATACTGTGGAATTTCATTATTTTGTCAAAGACCGGCTCATTGGCGTCGGCATTGTTGATGCCGACACCTCCTGGCTCAATGCGGTCTATTTTTTCTTTGATCCGAACGAGGAAAAAAGAAGCCCGGGTACATTCAACATTCTGAATCTCATCCGCTTCTGTCGGGAAAAAAACATTGACACCCTTTTTCTCGGCTATTGGATAAAAGGAGTTGCCGCCATGGCGTACAAGGCAGGTTTCAAACCTCATCAACTCTACCAAAACGGTTCGTGGTCTCCGAATATCGTCCGCCGCGCACCCCACTCTTCCCCTGACCCTCGCTGTTAATCTATCAGGATGGTATGGATAAAATAATGCATGTACACATCTGGCAGCGGATTACCCTCATCGTGGTGATGATGTTTACTACCGTCCCTCCGGCGGCAGGGGCGGAGATTTTCGCGGCAAAGGCATCGCTCTACAATATCCTGTCGATAATTCAGACAAACTATATCACCCCCCAGGATAACTGGACCTTGATGACCGGGGCTGTTGAGATAATCCGGGAGCATCCCGGAAACAAGGGGACACGCATTGAGCTTGACGATTCCCAGATTCGCCTCTTTTCATCCGATCCATCCCCGCTGGTAATAAATAAAGAGAATATCCAGGAAAATGCCTTTCAACTCATTGAAAGCCTTTCCGCTATCTGCAGCGTGACTGCCCGCGAAAACCCCCTGCTGACGGTGCAGGATCTGGTTGAACTGGCCAGCAGGGGTTTCATATCAAAGCTGGACAGCCATTCCTCATATATCAGCGCTGAGGAGTTCCAGGCCATGCGGGCCAAAAATGACGGTCTCTTTGGTGGTATAGGGGTAGAAATAATCATCAGGGACGGCATTCTCACCGTGATATCTCCCTTTGAGGAAACCCCCGCGCATAAGGCCGGCATCAAGGCCAACGACAGGATACTTGCCATAAACGGCGAACCCACCGCATCCCTTGCCCTGCAGGACGCAGTGAGCAAGATCCGGGGGATAAGCGGAACCCAGGTCCGGCTGTCCATTGGCAGAGACGGATGGGATGCGCCCCGAGAATTTTCAATCACCCGGGGGGTCACCATGCTCCACAGCGTGAAGAACAAGGTGATTGAACCAGGATATTTCTACTTAAAAATACTCAGTTTTCTTTCCGTGACAGCAGATGACACAAAAAGAATGCTCGATGAGTACGGAGCACGGGAAAACATCAAAGGGGTCATTCTTGACCTGAGAAATAATCCCGGCGGGTTGCTGGAACAGTCTATTGATGTTGCCGATCTCTTTCTCGACAGCGGGATCATCGTTTCCTCTCTTGGCACGACCCATGACCAGGATATGCAGTTTGTCGCCAAAAGGCAGCGCCATCGATATCCCTATCCTCTGGTGATTCTGGTCAATGAAGGAAGCGCTAGCGGCACCGAAATCGTCGCTGCGGCCATCAAGGACAATAATCGAGCCCTTCTGGTGGGCACCCGTACCTTTGGCAAGGGAACCATCCAGACAATATTTCCACTTTCGGGCGGAGCCGCCCTCCGGCTGACAACTGCGGAATTCTTTACCCCCAGGGGTGATAAGATTGAAGAGACCGGTATATGGCCCAATCTCATGACCAGAGGAGCCACGGATGAGGATTCCGGGAAAACGGAACCAGCAGACAGCCCTGAAAGTCAGGCTGCGGCACGAAACATTCCTTTTCTTCCGGTGAGCGCCGACAGTGATGAAATTATGATCCGTCTCGCCGTTGACCTGCTGAAATGCGTGGCCTCGTCAAAAAAATATTCCGAGTGTGTTTCCCGTACAGTTGCGTCCTGGCGATAATCTTTTTCAGAGCCCTTCATTCTATGATCAGCAAGTCATCCACCCATCGTGCACCAAAGGAATTCGTTCCTTCAGCCTCATCACGGATTCTCCGTGGAGGTCATAAACGGCTGATTGCGCTGCTCGGAACCTGTGTCGGTGTCGCCATCTTTGACAGTGAGGCCGGCATCGGTGGAATTCTTCATATTCTTCTCCCCGAACCAACCGGAACAACCACTCCCTGGGAGCAGGACACCTATGCAACCACGGGATTGCCATTGTTTATTGAGGCGTTGATTGAGGCAGGGGCGGACAGGAGCCGTCTTCGCGCGGTGGTTGCCGGAGGAGCCCTGTTCGGCGCTAAAACAAAACTTGATCTGGATTTAGATATCGGCGGGAAAACCGCTGACGTGGTGATGAGAATTCTTGCTGAAAAAAAAATCCCGGTAATCCATGCGGAGACCGGGGGGTACATGGGGGCACAGCTGGAACTGGATACGACGGACTGGCAATACGAGGTGCAGCCGATTGTGTCCAGGCCCAAAGATGCGCCCTCGCCCATCCGCCCTGTTTTGCCTGAAGAGGTGCATCAGGCTATTTCCAGGATAGAGCCTATCCCACAGATTTCCCTGAAAATCATGCGAATGGCTCGCCAGGGGGGATATCACTTTAATGATCTGGTCACGGAAATACATTCAGATCAGGTCCTGAGCGCCCGTGTTCTTCGTTTCTGCAACTCTTCTTTTATCGGGACACGGCACCCCATCGAATCCCTGAATCACGCCCTGGTCCTTCTTGGTGAAGATTTACTGCTTGAGGTTGTGATGTCATCGGGCACGGAACTGTTTTTCAGTAGTCATAACAAGGGAGGATACTCTTTGATGCGCGGCGGCATGTTTGTCCACTCCCAGGTAGTGGCCCAGATCGCCGCGGTACTTGCCGAATTTACTGGGGAAGTAGATAGGCATGCTGCCTATACCGCTGGCTTGCTTCATGATATCGGCATGGTGGTTCTGGATCAGTATACCGGGGCCGGCTCACCATACTTTCATGTCAATACCTCACGGAAGAGGGATCTGATACGGGTAGAAAAGGAGATGTTCGGGGTTGACCACCAGCAGGTCGGAAGGCAGCTGGCCAGAAGCTGGAAGCTCCCCCGGTCGCTGGTCGAGGCGATCTCCTGCCATCACGTTCCGGAAACGGCTGAGCATGACTGGAAACTCGCCCATGTGATCCACCTGGCCAATCTACTTGCCAATAATTTCCTCACCGGAATAGCCACTGATTCCTTTTCAGGAGAAACCCTTCTCCTCCGTCTGAACCGTCTGAATCTCGTCCCGTCTCAGCTTCCCGAGATTATCGACCGGGTTCCATGGTCGCGATTTCAGTCCATACATGGCGGGGAAAACTGTGGGTCACAGTAAGGCGTCTTCCTCTGCCTCCGGGAACACGGCCCTCACTTTTCACCGGGGGATGAAAGGGTTTCGAGAATCGTCGCAAAGTTGATCACCCCTTGACGGATAAGTGCAAGGGCTCCGGAACCGTCAAAGCCGACAATGGTTGACCCCATACCTCCCGGGGTCCTGCCGCCATCAATAATAAAATCAATCCCGGCGGGAAACTGACTGCGGACCTCTTCTGCCGTGGTTGCCGCCGGCCTGCCCGATATATTGGCGCTCGTTCCGGTAATCGGCATGCCGCACAAGCGGGCGAGGAGCCGGGGCACGGGGTGACCTGAAATCCTTGCCCCGACAGTTGAAGTGCCGGCGGTTAAGGCTGTCGGAAGATCCGGCCTGCCGGCAAATATGATCGTAAGCGGACCGGGCCAGAACTGCCTGATAAGACCTTCCGCCGACAATGGAATGGAATCTGTCAGCATGGAGAGCTGCTTCAGGTCATCAATAAGGGTAAGGATCGGCTTCGTGTCAACCCGTTCCTTTATCTGAAAGAGTCTGGCCAGGGCATCCCTGTTGAAAGGATCCACAGCCAGGCCATAATAGGTCTCTGTTGGAATAGCCACTACCCCGCCCTGTCGGATACAGTCTGCAGCCCTGTTCAGGATCTTTACGGGTACGCCATTTTCCTTCATGGTTTCCGTGCGGCCATGGCTTCGGCCTTTGATTCAACCGCACGCGCCATTTCCGCGGTAAAGGCCTCAAGCTTCTTCGCAACCGCCATATCGGTTATTGCCAGAATTCGAGCGGCCAGGACAGCGGCATTTTTGGCACCAGCCTTGCCGATCCCCATGGTTGCCACCGGTATGCCGGGAGGCATCTGGACCGTTGAGAGAAGCGCATCCAGGCCATTCAACGGCGCGACATCAATCGGCACGCCGATAACCGGCACGTTGGTATGCGAGGCCAGCACCCCGGCCAGATGGGCTGCCATGCCGGCACCGGCTATAATGATCCGCAATCCCCTGGCATGGGCGGTCTTTGCGTATACCGAGGCGCGTTCTGGAGAGCGGTGCGCCGAGGCCACCGTCATTTCATATGGAATATCCATGGATTTAAGAAATGCGGCGGCTGCTTCCAGTACCGGCAGATCGGAGTCGCTTCCCATGACAATTCCCACCAGGGGGGAAGGTCCCTTTTTTTCAGGCCTGTCCTGAACAGGTTTTTTTCCGATCTCCTTGCGCTGCAAAGCCTTTTTCCCGATATCCGACCGGTAAAAGCATCCCTCCCATGTTATGGTCTTTACTGTTCTGTAGGCAGAATCCACCGCATCGGAGAGGGTCTCTCCAAGGGCGGTGACACCAAGGACCCTGCCCCCTGATGTGACGACCTGGCGTCCCTTGCGGCTTGTTCCGGCATGAAATACCACCACATCCGTCTCGTCGCTCTCTTCGGTGAGTCCGGAGATAACATGCCCTTTCTCATAGGATCCGGGATACCCCGCAGAGGACATCACGACACAGACCGAAGGACGAGGATCTATCTCCAGTTCTATGGTGTGAAGTTTTTCATCGATAACCGCATCAATAATATCTACAAGATCGTTTTTCAGGCGAATGAGCAATGGCTGCGCCTCAGGGTCGCCAAATCGGCAGTTGAACTCCACCACTCGGGCTGTTCCATCTTTGATCATCAGGCCGGCGTAGAGAACTCCCTTGTACGCTCTTCCCTCCTTGCGCATGGCGCGCACCGCGGGAAGCATAATTTTTTCCATGACCTGGCGGTGAATTTTATCCGTTACCACCGGAGCCGGTGAATATGCGCCCATGCCCCCGGTATTCGGGCCTTTATCATCATCGAAAATCGGTTTGTGATCCTGCGATGTCGGTAGGGGGAGAACGGTTTTTCCATCTGTAAAGGCAATAAAAGAGGCCTCTTCTCCCTCCATGAAGTCCTCGATAACCACCCGGTTTCCGGCATCGCCAAACGCCTTTTCCTTCATGATGGTTTCAATCGCTGCAATTCCCTCTTCTACGGTCCTGGCAACAATGACACCCTTGCCGGCGGCAAGGCCGTCAGCCTTGATAACCAGAGGGCCGCCCATTCGCTTGATATAGTCTACCGCTGTCTTTCTTTTGCGGAAAACACTGAATCCGGCGGATGGGATGCTGTGATTCTGGAGAAATTTCTTGGTGAACACCTTGCTTCCCTCCAAAACCGCCGCCCTCTTATCAGGGCCGAAAATACGGAGAGAATTTCGTTCAAAGAGGTCCACGACCCCGGCCATCAGGGACGATTCAGGGCCAACGATTGTCAGATCGATATTTTCCTTTTTGGCAAAACGGAGAAGGGTGCTGACATCGGTTGCGGAAATATCAACGCATTCGGCCATTCTGGAAATCCCGGCATTTCCAGGGGCGCAGAATATCTTTTTGACACGCGGACTCTGCCTTAATTTCCAGACCAACGCGTGTTCTCTTCCACCGGAACCGATAACTAAAACCTTCATAACATTCCTCCAAAAAACGAAAATGAACAGTAAGGGGAGCTCTTAATCCTGTCTACCAATACAGGATTTATATATTTTTTCACCCTATGTATAATTTTTTTCATTCCAGATCGCAACACGGGAGTCAGGAAGGGGCAAAGTTTTTTTCGTGCAATGTTTTTCCAGGAACGATTTCAACAAGTAGGGTTATTACCCAAAAAAAAGGGTCTGGCACTCTTTTTCAGATTCCCCTTGAAAGAAGATATTCTCCCTTGACATTGGATAGATATGCTCGTATCATTTCACGCTAATGAATGCTGATTCAGCATTCACAGTACATGTCCAAACATCTTATTGACTTATTAAAAAACTCATAAACACAATGAAAAGTGTCGATAAACACGAAAAAATAATCCGCGCAGCTGTCAAGGTCTTTGCCAAGAAAGGTTTTTTCAGCGCCAGAATATCGGATATTGCCAAGGTGGCAAAGGTGGCAGATGGGACTATCTATCTCTACTTTAATAATAAATTTGATATCCTGCTTTCTGTCTTTGATATCGAAATAGGCAAACTTATCTCCCAGGTCAAGGAGTTGATCGACAAGGAAACCAATCCCTGCCGCATGCTCGAGATATATGCCCTCAAACATTTGTCATTGCTTCGCGACAACAGAGGACTTGCTGAAATCATCCAGATGGAATTACGGCAGAACAACAAACTGATCAAGGAATACCGGGTAACAAAATTCAGTGAATATGTAGATATAGTATCCACTATTATTCGCCAGGGTCAGGAGCGAAATCTCTTTGACAGGAGAGTTCAGCCGGGAATTGCCAAACGGGCCTTTTTTGGCGCCCTGGATGAAATGGCCCGCTTATGGATACTCTCCCCCAAACCCTCCTACGATATTGAAGAGACCGCCAAACAGATCAGTGCCATCTTCATCTGTGGATTGATCGACAGAGATCCGGCAAACGAAGACGCTAAAAAGGCCTGCACCTGTTCACTGGTTGCCCGTTGACCTTCAGGCACTTCTGTCCCGCCCCCACCCGCCAAACCGTTTACTCCTGCCGGGATTCCAGAAACACAACCGAACTGACCTGGACCCCAGCGGGTACATTCGGCAGAGTCACCATTAGATGCTCACCCCGCCCGCAAACGTCCGGACACCTCACACGGAGTTCTGTGTGCTGCGCCGCTCCGCACACCAGTGATCTCTGATGATCACGCCGTGAGTTTTCGATACCGGGATACGCAAAAAAATGCAGGCCCGGTCCTCTTGCCGTATCTAATCAACCTCCGGTGCCGTAATATTGACAATCTCAAACTCCCGCACTCCACCGGGTGTTTTCGCGATCACTTCATCGCCGATCTCCTTACCGATCATCGAGCTCCCCAGGGGGGACTGTATGGAGATTATCCCATTTTTGACGTTGGACTCCTCTCCGCCTAGAAGCTGATAGGTAATCTCTTCCTCGGTCTCCTGATCAAGCAGGGTGACCACGGTCCCGAAGATCACTCGATCACAGGGGACCTGGGTGCAATCAATCACTTCGGCGCGGGACAATTTGTCTTTCAATTCAAGGATGCGCCCCTCGATATGGCCCTGCCTTTCCTTGGCAGCGTGATATTCTGCATTTTCTTTCAGGTCGCCATGTTCACGGGCCGTCTCAATAGCTCGTACAACATCATACCGTTCATGACGCTCCAGTCGTTCAAGTTCCTTGCGTAGCCTGAGAAATCCTGTACGGGAAATGGGCATGCGTTCAACCATGTTCTGTCAATCCTCCGGAAATAAAATGATGGCGGAGCGAATCCTTCGGTACGCGCCGCCATGAACGTGTTGTTTTACCAACGATAGATAGCCGAAAGGGCAAGTCCTTTGCTTCGTGCCCCTTTTGTATGAAAAAAATCAGCTGATGCCTTAACCAGAAAACTCGAAGTCAATTCCATAAACAAATTCCCAGCAAACTCCTGCAGGTCGTACCCTCTGGAATCATGTCCAAGGGTATAGTGTAAAGTATAATACGTCGGGAAATCCCGTTCAAGGGATTCAATTCCCAACTGATGGGTAAATGAAAGTCCTATCCTGTTTCGCCAGTAGTTTCTGGGGGACCAGTAAGGATGGTCGTCCGGGGAAAATCCGTCGGACCCGAATATGAGCGTCTGGTGCTCTTCATCGGAATCCTGAAAATCAAACCCGTAGGTCAAGGCCAGTCTCCTGGGTTCCGGCAGGATAATATATGTCGACCAAAGTTCATACCAGTTCTTTTGGTTTTCATCAGAATAGTTTTTTCGGCCGATCTTGCCACCAAGTGTGAGGCTGGGCAGCATCTCCATGCTTACCCCTGCGGAACCTTCGTTGAACATGATATTCCGGGTCAGGCTGGCAACGGTATCATCGGTTATGTCCCGCCGAAAGGCTATATGCCCACGGACTTTTTCCCATGCCTCACCGGAAAGGCGCCCGGAAAAAATCCCGATCGGACCATGGCGATCATTATTCAGCTCATTTACTCCACCGCCCAACTGCATGGTCAGTTCCTTTACAATTCCGGCGCGGTATGAGAGAAAGGCCATCTTCGACCGAGTGCGAAGGGTGTTGTCAGGACTCTGATAGCGGGTCCTGGAGAGCGAAACCGTCATCTCATCCTGAATTCTCGGGGCGACCAGCACTTCTGCCTCCTGCCATACCTTGCGGACTCCAAGATGGCTGTTCCATCCCTCTTCTTCGCTGTACCCTCCTCCCAGTGAAACAAGAGGCCGTTTTTTGAATACATTCCTGTCGTGCAGTGACTCCCCGGCGGAATAGGCTGGAGGGGTCCGCAGCATGCCTTGGTAAATTGAGGCTTCTTCGGTGATCTTGCCCGCGCGGTTATAGATGCCGGCAAGATCAAAATAGAGAGATTCATCCATGCCATATTCAGCCACCAGTTTCTCAAAGCGCGTCACCGCGCTATGGTATTCACGGTCCTGGACCGCGCTGCGTATTCCAAGCTCGCGGGAGAACCTTTCCTGCCACCGGGATAGCGCGTACAAAGGTGTTGCCAGGTCATTGATCACCGCCTTTGTCTCATCAACCGCCAGGACATGCTCCGGCGACATCAGGAGCTCGGTAATTCGCGGAGGATTTCCACTGGTAAAGGAAACCTTGTTCCAGAAAGAGGGTTTGGGAGGAAGGTCGATCAGTATCCCCGCCTCCTGCATTTTAACCGCGAGCATTGAGTCAACCGGTGGATTCAAAAAATCCCGATACAGTGCCAATGCCTCGGATGTATTGTTCTGGGCCCAGAGAACCCTGGCCTTGAGCAGGAGGATATCCGGTCGCCGATAGGCGTGTGACAGCAGCTTCTCGCAGATTTCAAGAGATTCGGCATAGGATCCGGTCATAAAGGTCAGTCGAGCTGTATTGACCAGGAGTTTCGTGTTTTCAGGAAAGGCCGCGGCGAGCTTTTTCAATTCATCAAGGGCCTCGGTCAACCGCCCTTGATGCTCCTTTGCCTCTGCCATGAGAAATCCACTCTTGATTGAGTGTGGGATCAGCTCTGCGAGAATTAGGGCAACGGAAGTTGCTCCTTCGGTATCAGTATATTTACTGTAATAATCGGCCAGTCGGATAAGGGCGCTGGGATCGATGTTGCGGGCGCGCCCGGCCAGGGAGCGGGAGAGTTCGTCGGCTGACGCCTTTCTGCCTTCCTTCAGCAGGATCTGCCTCCGGAGCACAGCCACTGCCATCGGCTCGAATCCATCTGCGGAGAGTGACCGGACGACTTCATTCGCTTCTTCAAGTTTATCCGCCTGCAGGAGAAGTTGCCCGAGGAGAATTCCGGTTTCCAGTCTCAGTTCGCTCTGGCCTGTATCTGTCAATTCACTATAAAGGGAATTGCATATTTTCAGTGCCCGGCGGAGTTCATTTTTCGCACTGGCGAGGCGTGCCTGTTTCAAGTGCAGACGGTGAAGATACCCGGTGGGCGGATTCACTTTACCTTCACTGAGAAGAGTCAAGGCATTCAGCCATACTTCAGCGTCAGCGGTCCGCCCATTGGCAAGTGACAACTCGAAGAGTGCACTGAGTACGGGTTCCCTGTCAATGGAGGAGATTAAGACCTGTCGCAACTTCTGTTCCGCCTCATAGGGCAGGTCCGCCTTAGCGTATAGAGCGGCAATGGAGAGCCCCAATTCGTTTCGAAAAACAGGAGACACCACTTCAGATTCAATCCTGGTGTAGATCTCAAGGGCCTGAAAAAAATATCCCGTATTGAGCAAGGCCTCGGCCCTGACCAGTTCCATGGTGTATGAGTCCGCTTTCCGTTCGTCTTGCCAGGCGTGACGTCCGATATGGTCGATATGCTCATTGGCCAGGGATATCATTCCAAGCGTGCCGGCCATGCGAATAACTTCCAGCCTGAGATCCTGACGTGAGGGATCGAGTCGCAGCGCCTCATCGAAATTTTTGATCGCCTTGTACAATTCCCCGTTACGAGCGAAAATAACACCCTGACCCTCGAAAAAAATCAGGCTGCGATGGCCGAGTTTTTCAAGTCGTGCGAAATAGATTTGGGCATCTTCATATTCATCCTCCCTGAACGCCCTGGTGGCAAGATCCAGCAGTACTTCACCATCGGCTGGGTCCATTTCATGAATTATTTTCAAGGTTTCCACCAACTCTTTTTTTTCACCGAGCCGGTCCAGAATCGCTGCCATTGAACGGTATATCGGCAATGGTTCCTTGGAAACCGCAAGCAGTTGTCTCCATGTCCGTAACGCCCCCTCATCATCACCGGTCATGGTCTGGTCATTGACCAGCGCCGCGAGAATTTCCGGATTCCCCGGTTTCATTTCAAGGACTCGCTGGTAAAGCGCTATCGCCTCATGATAGCGGCCGGCAGTATCATAAAGTTCCGCCGTCATCAGCAAATGTTCTGAATCGGCCGGGTTGGTGGATTCACGGAAATATCGTTCAAGGGCTACAAGCGCCGCGTCTTTTGCGCCCAATGCCGCATGGCTATCAATCACCAGCTGCTGGACCTCCTTATCGTCTGGTTTCTGTGCCAGGTAGGATTCAAAATAAGAGACAGCTTTTCCATGTTGCCCGTTTTTTCTATAGAGATGCCCAACTCTCAGGAGCAGGGATGAATTGTTCGGGTCATTTTCAAGCAATGAAAGAAGGTGTTCAAGGGCAGGCCGGGTATGTGCCTTTTCTTCAAAATACCTGCTTAATGAGACCAGGGCTTGATGATGGCCCGGTTCGCGTTCAAGCACCCGCTGCCAATATTCAACAGCCTCTTTAAAGCGGCCGAGCCGTTCGTTGACTATGGCCGCAATCTCGATAATGTCGGTGTCTGCGTTCTTCTGGTCGGCAAGACCGCGGAGGTAGACCCTGCTCTTTTCATCTTCACCTATCTCGTAGCTGAGCTGTGCGAGATATCGTTTTACCCCAAGGTTATCCGGTTGCATCAGATAGAGACGTTCCAGCAGCGGCAATGCCTCTTTTTTCCTCTCGAGTTTTATCAGTCCCTCGACAAGCCCGGCAAGCGCGTCACGATCAGCTGGATTTTTTTCCAACACCCTGCCGAAAAGATCAACCGCCCTGTCATAATATCCCCTCTCCCAGACAACCTGGCCAAGGGCCTTGAGATATTCGAGATTCCTGGGGGATCCCTCAACCAGCATTTCCAGTTGCCCTGCTGCCTCGGGCCATTTCCGGGTATGGGTCAGGAGACGGGCCAGCTCCCACCGCGCCACCTCCAGGGAGTTCTTTTTCGCCAGCAGATCAATATAGAGTTGGATTGCCGTGTCGATTCTGCCGGCAGAGGCCTGTTCACGAGCTCTATCCCACAAGACTTTCCATTCGGGGGATTTTTGGGAATGATCGATGATAATGCGTCTTTCTGGCACCAGGGCGTGGGGAATCAGGGGTACATTTTTTTCGACCTGAGCATACCCGGGGAGTTGAAGCCCGACCGACCAGATGAGTACAGCGATGAGTGCAGAAGCCGTTTTACGCACGAGGAGATATCATGACCTGGAAGTAATTTCTTTGTAAAAAATTCTTCAATTCGGGAAGGAAAATCGTGCCATGCCGTTTATGGGCCATCAGCAGACTCATTTCCGAAAATATCCGCTATATCCGGATAGTTACTTTCAAAATGAACCTTGAGTTTTTTCAAGAGGGATGATTCTATCTGACGTACCCGTTCACGCGAGACCCCAAAGACATCGGCTATATACTGTAATGTGCAGGGTTCATCCGTAAGAAGACGCGACTCGAGAATCATCTTTTCTTTTTCATTGAGATCTTCCTTGACCCCGTCGAGAATAAAATCGAGCCTTTCTTTTATCTGCTTCCTGGCCACGGTTTCCTCGACCCCCGGTCCGCCGTGGGGAATGAAATCCTTCTGTTCATCGTTGGAATCCGCCCGGACAGGGCTTTCAAGGGAAATGTCCCAGTTGTCCATCCGCTGGCTCATTTCAATAACTTCACTCTCCTTGACATTCAACCGTTCGGCAAGGAGCTTGATCTCGGGATTGAACCCCTGGGACTCAAGAAGTTTCCTTTCTTTGTTAAGGCTGAAGAAAAGCTTGCGCTGCGCCTGGGTCGTGCCTATCTTGACCAGCCGCCAGTTGTCCATGATGAATTTAAGGATATACGCCCGGATCCAGTAGGCCGCATAATAGGAAAACTTGACCTCCCGCAGGGGATCGAATTTCTTTGCCGCCTGAACCAGGCCGACGTTTCCCTCCTGGATCAGATCGAGAAAATTCTGCATCCAGTACTTCTGGAAATCCATGGCGATTTTCACCACCAGGCGGAGATTGGAGGATACCAGTTTGTAGGCAGCCTCCTGATCGCCTTCCTCATGAAAACGGATGGCCAGCGCATCGGTTTCTTCTTTGCTTAAAAGAGGATACCGGCTTATTTCCTGAAGGTATCTCTGCAGGGCGGTGTTTCCAACCGCAGGAAGGGTGTTGTCTTCCAGGTCCTGGGCCAGGGGAAGAACTTCTAAAGTCCGTGTATCAGATTCAGTGATATTCATAATGTGCGCATTCTAATAAAAGCGGTTAAAAGGTCAATCTTTTCCGTTGGCTGTTCCCCCCCCGAAACAGCACCACGTATGACCCGTTTACCCCGAAGTTTTTCAGGAATATCATGCCCGACCTGGAAACTCTTCTTGATAGTCCTGACAGTAAACTATATAATACTATGTTCACGCCAATAATTATCAGTTTTGACTGAAAACCTTCCCCCACGTATCTGTAATGAAAACGATTAGAAACTTCAGTATCATCGCCCACATAGACCACGGCAAATCAACCCTGGCCGACAGATTTATCCAGGAATGCAAGATGGTGTCCGACCGTGAGTTCCGCAACCAGTTGCTCGATGACATGGATATTGAGCGGGAACGGGGGATTACCATCAAAAGCCAGACCATCTGCCTTCCCTATAAGGCAAAAGACGGGATCGACTATGTCCTGAACCTGGTAGACACCCCGGGGCACGTTGATTTCAGTTATGAGGTTTCCAGGGCCCTTGCCGCCTGTGAAGGGGCCCTTCTTCTCGTTGACGCCTCCCAGGGGGTCGAGGCGCAGACCCTGGCAAATCTCTATCTGGCCATGGAACTCGACCTGGCAGTGATCCCGGTTATAAATAAAATAGACCTTCCAGCCGCAGACGTTGAGGCTGTTTCACTGCAGATTGAAGATGAACTCGGTCTTGATTCCAATCTCATCTGCGCATGTTCCGCTAAAATGGGCATTGGAATCAGGGAGATACTCGAATCGGTGATCGCCAACATCCCTCCTGCGACCGGAGATCCCGACGCGCCGCTCCAGGCCCTGATATTTGATGCCCGTTATGACCCCTTCCGCGGCACAATTATCTCCTGCCGTATTGTTTCGGGACGGGTGCGGCCCGGAGAAATCATTCAGTTCATGTCAAACGGGGCATCATATAAGGTCGAGGAGGTCGGCATCTTCCGCTTGACCCGTGAATCCCGCAAGGATCTGAGCGCCGGCCAGGTCGGATATATTATTGCCGGAGTAAAGACGGTGAACGACACAAAGGCCGGTGACACCATCACCCATAAGGACCGGCCCTGCGCAAAGGCGCTTCCCGGATTCAAGGAGGTTAAACAGGTTGTCTTTTCCTCAATGTATCCCATATCCACCGATGAGTATGATGATCTTGCCGCAGCCCTGGATAAACTGAAACTGAACGATGCGGCACTTTCCTTTCAGAAAGACTCTTCTACCGCCCTGGGGTTCGGCTTTCGCTGCGGGTTTCTCGGTCTGCTCCACCTGGAAGTCGTCCAGGAACGCCTGGAGCGCGAATTCGACATCTCTCTGATTCTCACCGTGCCGACGGTTCAATATCACTTTTATCTCTCGGACGGGACAATGGTGGAAATCGACAATCCTTCCTATTTTCCTGACCCAGGCAAGGTAACGAGAACCGAGGAGCCATATATCAGGACCTCGATTCTCATTCCGGAGAGATATATGGGAGTGGTGATGACATTGTGCATGGAACGACGGGCAACAAACATCAACTACCATTATCCCACCCCGGGAAGGATTGAGTTCACCGCGGAAATACCTCTGGCGGAGGTGATCTATGACTTTTATGACAAATTGAAATCAGTCACCCAGGGTTACGGTTCCTTTGATTATGATATGGCCGATTACCGGGAAAGTGACCTGGTCAAGCTGGACATACTGGTGAACGGAGAACGTGTTGACGCCCTTTCGCAACTGGTTCATCGCAGCAGGGCAAGGGAACGGGGACTGCATGCCTGCGAACGCCTGAAAGAGGAAATCCCGCGGCACATGTTCAAGATCGCGATCCAGGCGGCGATTGGCGCCACGATCATCGGCAGAACCACCATTTCGGCTCTGCGCAAGGATGTGACCGCAAAATGCTATGGAGGCGATATCACGAGAAAGCGGAAGCTTCTCGAAAAACAGAAGGCTGGTAAAAAGAGAATGAAAACCGTGGGAAATGTTGATATTCCCCAGCGCGCCTTTCTTTCGGTTCTCAAGTCGGAGCAGACCTGACCGACTATTCTATTGTATAGCCGCGCCACGTGGCGTCTGCGCACTGCCCCCAGGGCCCTGCCGGCAGGAAGCGCGGGGTAGACTTGGGTTATGAACCCTGGCTGACGTCCATGGCACAGGCGCCTTTCCGTTTCATGATCCCCTGGATTTCCTTGTCAGAAAAAATGGTGTCTTCCTGTTTCAGCAGATAGACTATGCAATCCTTGCATACATTGAACGCGCTTCGATAATCACCCATTTTGCTGGCAATTTCCCAGCACGGCTTTTTTGGGTTTTTTCTTGCCGGGCAATCTTCCGTCCCCTCGCATTTCATGATTTCCCAGCAGGGCCAGTCACCATTTACTTCCATATATTTCCCTCTCCCCATGTAATTTATACACTGCATAAACAGTGTTTCAGCAGGATAACGTTCACCGTTGCCTCCGGATCCTTACTGCACAGTGAACTATGCCACTATGAAAAAAAACTGTCAAGACTCTCCAGCAATTTCTCTCTGCCGGTTCCGGTCTTGGAAGAAAAGAGAACCCGTTCATCCGGGGTGATGAACAGGCCCGCATCCAGGCCCGTGGCCTGCTTGCGAAGCTCGTTGCCGGAGAGTTTATCGATTTTTGTGTATACGGCCAGCCAGGGGATGGAGTGATTTCTCAACCAGGCGATCAATTCCCGGTCCAGTGTTTTGAGTGAATGTCGAATATCAAGAATGACAACAACGACCTTCAATGTCTCGCGCTCTTCAAGATACCTCATGATAAGTTCCTGCCACATCTCCTGCATTTTCTGGGGAACCCTGGCAAAACCATAGCCAGGAAGATCGACCAGATACAGTTTGTCATTGACAAGAAAATAGTTGAGGCTCTGGGTTTTGCCGGGGCGGGCACTGACCTTGACCACCCCTTTACGATTCATCAACCGGTTTATCAGGCTTGATTTACCCACATTGGAACGTCCGGCAAAGGCAATTTCCGGCAGTCCTGTTTTCGGCAGATTCTTATACTGATAAACACTGTCTATAAAGGAAATATTTGAAAAGTTTTCTTCTAAAACCAGTCCCATGCGTATCTCCTTTATAAAAAAACCGCGGCGGTCAGCGGATGCATTCAATCAGATGACCTTGTTGAGACCGTATTCAATGATGCCTTCAGCGCCATTCTTGAGGAGAAGAGGAATCAACTCCCGCACCTCATGTTCGGATATCACCGTCTCGACAGAGTACCAGTCCGATTGATAAAGGCTGGCAACTGTCGGGGCGTTGAGGCTTGGCAGGAGGTTGATTACCTTGTCGAGACGGTTATTGGGGACATTCATCTTTAACCCGACCATCCTGTCTGCACGGAGAGCGCCTTTAAGAAGCAGGATGATATTCTCAATTTTTTCCCTCTTCCACGGATCATTCCACGCATCTTTATTGGCGATAAACTGGGTGTTTGAGGACATCATTTCATGTATGATGGTCAGTCCGTGGGCCCGGATCGTACTTTCGGTTTCCGTGACCTCGACCACTGCATCGGCAAGTCCTGAAACGACTTTTGCCTCGGTGGCGCCCCAGGAAAATTCAATATCCACGTTGATATTTTTTTCCGCAAAAAACCTTCTGGTATAATTGACCAGTTCGGTGGCTATTTTTTTCCCTTCCAGATCTTCAAGTCGCTTGATCGACGAGTCTCCCGGCACCGCAACCACCCAGCGGGTAGGCCTTTTGCTGACCTTGGAATAAACAAGATCCGCTGCCACCACCACGTCGGATTCGTTCTCCAGAATCCAGTCCTTGCCGGTGATTCCAGCATCGAGAACGCCCTGCTCAACATAACGGGACATCTCCTGGGCGCGGCAGATGGAACAGGAAAGCTCGTCATCGTCAATCTCCGGAAAATAGCTCCTGTTCGAAAGTTTTATTTTCCATCCTGATTTTTCAAAAAGATCAATGGTCGCTTTTTCCAGGCTACCCTTGGGTACCCCCAACTTCAAAATATTCATTTCTTATAAACCTCCCTGGGATCAAAAACCAGACCGCTTGTTTCAGTTAAACCTTTTTCGTCCACCCGGCGGTAAAAACAACTGCGGTGGCCGGTGTGACAGGCGGCACCGCCCTCCTGTTCCACCTTGAAGACAACGGTGTCCGCGTCACAATCAATGAACACCCCGTGAATACGCTGAACATGGCCGGAGGACTCCCCTTTCAGCCACAAGGCATTCCTGGATCGACTCCAGTAGTGCGCCATTCCGGTCTCAAGGGTCTTCTGCCACGCCTCTTTATTAATATATGCCAGCATCAGGATCTCATGGGACACATGATCTTGCGCAATGGCGGGCAACAGGCCGTTAATACCTTTGGAAAAATCCAGTATGTCCATGGCTCTACCATCCTTTTCCAGAGTTGAATCGCGTTGTTCAAAATCAGATGACTTGAAATGAATCATGCATGCGGTACGAAACTTACAGTACTCCTTGGGGCGGCGGCAGACAGCCTCCTCAGCGTCTTGTGACTCCCGGTATTTCTCGCAATAAAGATCCATATGTTCTTGACGGTCTCACCCCTGCTGTTCTCTTAAAAAGGCCGGTAAAGGATACTGAAAAAAGTAAATTCACTCCACATGGCCGGGATAAATACTCTTTAAATAAAGGAAATCTGACAGTATAGCACATCATCGGTAAAATGGCATTATTTTCGGTTGCATTCTCTTTTTATCCGATTTAAAGAGCAAAACTGCTCTGGGTGTTCGGGGAATTATTTTTTTGAAGTTTTCCGGAAAACTCACGGAACAGGGTTGGAAAAAATCCTTTTTTATGTGGAAAAAATCTTCAGGGGGTAGTGATGAGCGATATGGGCGGTGGCGATACGGTGCGAGTGGTCTATGAAGGAAAACTGGAAAATGGAGAAATCTTTGAATCTTCCGAGAGATCAGGACCGATGGAATTTCAGATAGGTGACAACAGTGTGATCCCTGCCTTTGAAAAGGCGGTGGCTGGAATGAAGGTCGGGGAGAAAAAAGATATCACCCTGCAGCCAGAAGAGGCCTATGGCCCGCGCCGGGAGGAACTGGTCATGTCCGTTGCCAGAAAAAATCTCGGCGTCGGGATAGATCCGCGTCCGGGAATGATTCTGGGTATGTCCGTTGAGCGCGATGGTCAACAGGAAAAAGTCCCGGCCATGGTCACCGGGGTTACCGATGATACGGTGATTGTTGATTTCAACAATCCACTGGCCGGCAGAACCGTCACCTTTACCATAACCCTCCTGGAAAGAAGCGGGTCCGCTGCCGGGTAATCTCTGCAGCGGTTTAGGCCATATCAGGTGATGGAATCAAAGTCAAAATCCCCATGACCGAAAAGATCAAGACAGACATCAACCACGGTGGGGTCATACAGTGTGCCCCGATTGACGGTAATCTCTTCAAGTGCCTGTTCAATACCCAGGGAGGGCCGGTATGGTCGATGGGAGGCCATGGCCTCAACCACATCGGCAACAGTGATAATCTTTGCCTCAAGAAGTATCTGCTCGCCGGAAAGCCCTGACGGATAGCCGGTTCCATCGATTTTTTCGTGGTGCTGGTGTATTATTGTCGCGATGGGCCAGGGAAAATCAATGGTTTTGAGAAGATCGTAGCCAACCTGGGGATGGGTGCGGATCAGGCTGAATTCGATATCAGTCAGCCGGCTCGGCTTGGAGAGTATTTCGGCCGGCACATATATCTTTCCCAGGTCATGGACCAGCCCGGCCATGAAAATTCCTTCGAGCCTGATCTCATCGAGAAACATCTTTCTGCCGATTTTTCGTGCCAGGGTGGCGACGCGCCGCTGATGTCCCGCAGTATAGGGATCTCGCACCTCAACTGTGGAGGCGATGACCTTTACCGTCCCCTCCAGGGCTCCCCGCAATTTTTCCAGATTCGCCTGCAGTTCCTCGGTGGCCCTGTTTCTTTCCTCTCTGGTGCGCAGCGCTATTATGCCATAGGCAAGGTCATCGGCAACCCCTGTGAGTCGCTGGGTCTCGTTGAGGTCAAAGGCCTCGGCTTCTTCCGCATAAATCGAAAGAACCCCGAACACCTCACCCTCCCCCTCCAGAGGCAGGGTGATTGCGGAAGCATACCCCCGTTTGCGGGCCTCACGGTGCCAGGATTGCTGATCAGTGGGGTTTTCTGGAATGATATCGATAACCGGCTCGCCACTGCTCACGGCCCGGATAACTCCACCATCTCCGTGTGCATTGTCGTCCATGGACAGGTTGAGGTGGTCAAGAAAACCGTTTTCATGCCCGGCCCAGGCAACCGGTCGGATCTTCAGCCGGGGATTTTTTTCCATCAGCCCGACCCAGACCATGCGGTAGTTTCCGGTATCTGTTATTATCCGACAGATTTCCTCAACCAGTTTTTCTTCATCAACGGCACGAACCACGGAGTGGATGGAATCGCTGAGCATGGTCAACTCGAGATTGATCTTGCTGACCACCATCTCGGCCTGGATCCTGTTTTCCATCTCATGCTGCAGGTTCTTGTACGCCACTTCCAGTTCCCGGCCCCGCTGCAGCACCTCGGATGTGCGTTTTTTCACCTCATCTTCCAGGTGCTCACGGTACAGGAAGTTTTCCTTCAGGAGGTCCGCCCGTTCCAGGGCGCGGAATACCGAGTGTTCGAGAACGGCCATGTCGTGAATCGGTTTTGAGATGTAATCCCATGCGCCGAACTTCAGCGCCTTTATCGCATCACCGATCGTGCCCATTCCCGACACCACGATTGCCGGCGTATCAGGAGCCTCCCTGGTTACCATGGAGAGAACTTCCAGGCCGTCAATCTCCGGCATGCGAAGATCAAGAAGCACAAGATCTGGTTTCTCCCGGCGGAAGATTTCAATGCCCTCGCGCCCGTTTTCCGCCTGGAGGACGTTGTACCCGGTATCTTCGAGAAAGGCGACTATGATTTCGCGGACAAACTCGTCGTCCTCAACGGTGAGGATGGTAATTTCGGAAGTGCTTCTCATATCATTACATCAATCCTTGAAAATCCACCCGGTGAGCGGCCTGTGCGCGACAGGGGACTTAACGTTATAATTGGTTTTCATCCGGAAAACAGACTTTCCGGATGGACACTAATTGGGGCCATCTTGATTACCTGTCTTTCGAAGTATGCGCTTCTCTTTCCGCCAGCCCCTTTCCGGTGACTGGCCAAGTTCCCCCACTTGACGGGGGAAGAGCCTCGCTCTTAACAAGCCTCCTACTGAGAAGTGGATTCAGTGCCGCGATCAGAACGCAGACGCAGGATGAATTTTGCCCCTGCTCCGGGCGTTGACTCCACGCTCATGGTTCCCTTGTTGGTTACCGTCACCATAAAATAAGAGACCGCCAGCCCAAGTCCGGTACCCTCTCCAGGGGGTTTTGTGGTAAAAAAAGGTTCAAAGACCCTTCTCTGGATATGCTCCTCCATGCCGGGGCCATTATCTTCGACCTCTATGCGAACCATATCATTATCCACATCCTTTAGAGCGCGCAGGGTGATTCGGGGTGACACGGCATTTTTTTGCGCCATCAGAACCTGGCCCGCGTTTTTAAGCAGATTGACCATGACCTGCTCTATCTCCGAGACCGCGCAGAACGCCAGAGGAAGATTTTCTTCATACTCGCGGACAATTTCAATCTCTTCGAAGTTGACTGTTTTGATAAACTCACTGTCGTGGTTGACCAGTTCGACGGCCCGGTCAATCAAGGCGGAAATATTGGCATGCTCCCTCGAGGCGACGCGGTCACGACTGAACTGAAGCATGTAGGCCACAATATTTGCGGCCCGGTGACCGGAAGAACGAATGCCGTCAAGAAATTTAATAATATTTCGTTCCTTAAGATACACCTGAATTTTTTCAAGATCTACTCCGATTTTTCTGGCAGTGTCGACGTTCTGGGGTAAATCGAGCGACACCCGTCGAATCACGCTCTGGGCCCCCTGTAAAATGCCACCCAGAGGGTTGTTCAACTCATGGGCAATACCTTCAACCAGACTGGTTACAGACATCAGTTTTTCGTTCTGTATTGTTTCATCCTCGACCAGGACCCTTTCAGTAACATCATCAATGCGGATTGCGGCCTCTTCCACATCACCATAAACAAGCGGAAAAATCATAACATCAACAAATCGCGAATCCACTTGCAATTTAAAGGGAAGCCTTTCAAGGCGCAGAGGTTTTCTCTCGATCATTGTGTGGCGGATACGATCCATGTACTCGGTAAATACAGGCAGGACTTCCGAGAGTTTTCTGTCACGGGTATTAATGATATCAAATCCGGTAACCCGCCTTGCTTCATTGTTCCATCGTGTAATCCGTCCTTCTATATCGATGGAGATAAGTATCGAGGGCATTGAATCAATGACGTTCTGCAGATAGAACCGCATTCGTCCCATTTCCTGTTCTGCCTCTCTGCGCAACGAAATATCCGCAAAGGTCAGCACTGCGCCGATGATTACTCCATCCTCAACAATCGGGGTGCTGATATATTCAACCGGAAAGGTAGTCCCGTTCTTTCTGTGGAAAAATGTTTCATCAGCCAGTTTAACCGCTGCGGAAGAAAAAGATTCGGGCAGGCTGCAGGCAAACCTGTATTCGGGATCCGTCGTTTCTGACCCCAGACAGACCACATCCCTGAATTTTTTACCGACAAGCGAATCGGATTCCCATCCGAACATGGCGGCGGCGACAGGGTTTATGAAATCAATAACACCCTCGGCGTCGACCCCGCAGATACCCTCTCCTGCGGCATTCAGAATTCGATCCTGTTGCCGTTGCAACCGTTTAAGGGCATCTTCGGCCTGCTTACGTTTTTCCGTGTGCTGATGAATTCCGAAGTAACTGATCAGAATGCCGAGTCCCCCCAGGAGCCACCATAACGCATGTCCAATCCAGAGACTGCTGATATGTTGTTCAAAGGTTCCGCCCACGGGCGCCAGAGGGACTGTGACGGTTATCGCGCCTCGGATGTCGCCAAGTTTGTACCCTTGCCGGGCATGGCACCCAAGGCAACTTTCTTCCACCAGAAAAGGTACTATCAGGTGCGAATATTCAACACCATCGTGCATCGTGATAAAGCTCACTTCCTTTTCTCCGCGTTGAAATCGCGACAGCACAGAGGGTCCGCCATCGCTGAGGGGTATGTCTTTTTCCAGCACGGAAAGAGAAATCGAGCGACCCTTGATGTTCTGTTTCTTCAGTATTAGATCCTGAACCTGCTGGCTCATCCGGACGTGGCTGTTCAGGGTAAGGGGCCGGCCGCCAGATGTAGTCGCGTCACGCTCGGCAATGTCGGCAAGAGCCGGATCCGGCTGGGATTCCGGGGTAACCGGCACGTATACCCATCCATGAAGGGCATTCCATCGGCGATTAATTATTTCTGCCTCGACCTGGGTTCGAGCAACATTCAGGGCGATTCTCTCTGTCTCCTGACGAAAAAGATGGAGATTCCAGTAGAGCGAGGTGACGATGGCCCCGGTCCAACCGAGCATAAGGGCCACGGAATAGATGAGCAGCATCGAGGGTGGACGAGATTTAGATGATTGCCGGCGGTGCACGGATATAACCTTGGAATGTTTTATACGGGTCTCAGGTACTGGCGATCCGCCACGTATTGTTCAAGGAAGAGATGAATATACTTTGCCATAATAATCAAGGCATTTAATCGTTTGATTTACAAAAAACGTGATAATTCCAATTTGTTAAGTTGTTTCCCTCTATGTTGATTATTCGTGGGAAAAATGATCGAAGCCCTGGAAATCAATCCGTGCCGCGTTTTTTCGCGTGCTCAGAAGCGAAACCCCATTACCGGTGACAATCCGACCAATCCGGAAAATTGAGTGGCCGGCCTTTTTCTGAACCAGATCGACAAGGAGTTTGTCGTGCGCTGCGGCAGCGGTAAAAAGCAGTTGATAATCCTCTCCCCCCCGCACCTGCCAGTCAACCATGTCATGAGCAAGGAGGTGGGCCGCAGCTTCAAGATTTTCCGGGCAGGGCAGAAGTTCTTCCTCGATTTCAGCGCCCACACCACTTTCCGAGCAGATATGGCCAAGATCGGTGGCCAGGCCGTCGGATATATCCTGCATGGCATGGACAAGGCCGCTCTGTCCGAGAATCATCCCCAGTGCCACCTTGGGATCCGGATCCAGGTGCGCCTTGAACAGTTCCGGCCAGATCTCTTTTTTGTCCAGGTGTCCGGCCCGGCAGAGGGAGAGTCCTGCCGATGCCCCGCCCAGGGGACCGCTGACCCAGACGGAATCGCCGGCGCGCGCCCCGCTTCGTAGCATGATCTTTTCCGGTTCACCCTGGCCGATAAGGGTGATGGTGAAAACCGCTCCAAAGGGAGATCCGACCGTGTCGCCACCAATGAGAACCGTCTTGTGGGCGCTCAGCTGTTCAAGAAATCCGCTGATGAAATCATCAAGCCACTGCCCGCGTATTTCCGGGGAGATGGCAATGGCTAGAAGCGCGAAACGGGGTTGTCCTCCCATGGCCGCGATATCGCTTATGTTGACCGCAGCAGCCTTTCTGCCAAGCAGACGCGGGGGATGCCAGTCCCGATCAAAGTGAACTCCATCGACCAGGGAATCGGTGGTGACCAGCCAGTCGGAATGTATTCCCGTGTTTTTTATGACCGCGCAGTCATCGCCGATCCCGGCGAAAAGATCGTTGTCGCCACCGGCACACATGGAACGAATCCGGGCAATGAACCCCCTTTCGGTGAATCGTTTTGTAGCTGAATGCTGCCTGGCCGCGTCCCCTTCGGGTGTGCTCTTTTTTCCGGATTTCATTTGATTCGCCGCAGGCCAGGTTTTCCACTCTTCATGGGAGCAGGACTTTGTTTCGGCCGTGGCAGGGGGTGAGTTCCAGTGTCCAGCGCCTTGAGAAACCGCTGGGCCCCGTCCATGGTGAAAATTTCCATCCCGGTCATCTGTGGAGTCCTCAGCATCCAGGTAGTTTTTTGGGGCGGGACGGTCAGAAAGAGCAGAGAAAGAGCCCACCATTCGTCACGCTTGGTGGGATCCCTGGTAATATCAAGCACCAGGGCGTAGACAAGCAACTGCGGGTCTATGCCGGCAACAAGGACAACATCACCGGCCACGGTATCATCCTTGAAAGCAACGATTCTTTTTAATTCGGAAACCATCTTTTCCATGAGTACTCCTTATGTCGGACGATCCACGTGCCTGAATTGCAATGCCTCTGCAACATGGCTTGAAGCGATATGCGCGCTCTGGCCGAGATCTGCAATTGTGCGCGAAATTTTTACTATGCGATGATATGAACGGGCCGAGAGCCCCATTTTCTCAACGGCATTTTCCAAAAGGGAAAGACTTGTGTCATCAAGGGCACAGTGTTTTTTTATCTCCTGCGGGCCCATCTGGCCGTTGCAGTAGATCTTTTTTCTGCGGGAGAACCGTTTCATCTGTATCTGTCGGGCCTGATCCACACGTTTCTTTATCTCTGCCGAGGATTCTCCGTTTCTCTTCTCTGTCAGTTCCCTGAACTGAATGGCCGGCACCTCGAGATGAAGGTCAATACGGTCAAGAAGGGGGCCGGAGAGACGGCTCTTATAGCGCTGAATCTGGGGCGGGGTGCAGACGCAGTTTTTTTTCAGATCACCGAGATAGCCGCACGGGCAGGGGTTAAAGGCGGCTACCAGGAGGAATTTTGCCGGAAACGTCAGGGAATGTGATGCCCTGGATATGGTTACCACCCCGTCTTCCAGGGGCTGCCGGAGGACCTCCAGGACATTCTTTTTGAATTCAGGGGATTCGTCAAGGAAAAGAACACCGTTATGGGCAAGGGAAACCTCGCCGGGACGGGGATTCTGTCCCCCGCCGATGAGACCGGCGTCTGAAATGGTATGGTGCGGGGATCGAAACGGCCGCTCGGTCATCAGGGATTTATTCTCCGGGAGCAGCCCCATTACGCTGTAGATTTTTGTTGTCTCCAGGGCCTCGGCAAAGGACAGGTCGGGAAGAATTGTCGGCAGACGGCGGGCGAGCATGGTTTTTCCCGATCCCGGCGGCCCCTTCATCAGGACATTATGCCCACCGGCCGCTGCAATTTCAAGGGCCCGCTTGACATGCTCCTGCCCCCTTACCTCGTTTAAGTCCAACTCAGATGTGCACCCTTCCCGGAAAAGGGCCTCGGTATCTACCAGGATTGGTGGCAAATCAAGTGTCGCCCCGAGAAAACCAACCGCCTGGGAGAGTGAATCCACCCCGATCACCTCAATGCCGTCAACCACCGCAGCTTCGTTGCTATTGGCAATGGGAACGACTATTCCCTTCAACCCCTCTTCCCGGGCGGCAAGTGCCATCGGCAGAATTCCCCGTGCCGGGCGGACTGCACCGTCCAGCGAGAGTTCGCCGATGACCCCATATTTATCCAGGAGCGAGCTTTTTAAAATTCCCGATGCCGCCAGGATGCCAAGCGCCATGGGCAGATCATATCCGGCGCCTTCCTTTTTCACATCCGCAGGGGCGAGATTTACGGTTATCCGCCGGGCCGGGAACTCATAGCCGCTGTTTTTTATCGCCGCCTTGACACGGTCCTTGCTTTCCCGTACCGCCCCCTCCGGCAGACCTACCGTTGAAAAGGCAGGCAAGCCCAGGGCGATATCAACCTCCACCTCAATCAGCAATCCATCAACGCCGATCACTGCACTGCTTACAATTTTTGCCAGCATGGTGTGCCTCGTTTCGAAGTGGGCCGCGCACCATATCTCACCAATCCCGATACAGATCAAAGAGTGGATCTGAGAATATGGGCATGGCCCGTAGCATACCTCCCCGCCCCTGTCAGTCCGCCCGGGGTGAAACTCTCCGCGTGCGGTTCATTAGTCTCGCGTCAAGGTTGAAACCACCGTCTTCAGACGGTCAGCTTTCAGTTAGTGGTATGTTGGTTGTTCAGGCACAAAGTGGCAAAGGCACAGAGTGGCAAAGTTTTTAAAGATTTCGTCTTACATCTCACGT
>JBFHXP010000007.1:0-43198 GCA_041598875.1 Desulfobulbales bacterium | reverse complement strand
TGGTGTACACCTGGGTGGAGCCCCCGCCTCCGCCTTGCAGGGCTGCCCGGTACATGGTGGTCCCGTTGATCTGCAGAGTGAAGGTATCAGTACAGCAGTTTGCCCCATCCATGGTTCGGAACAGCAGGAGGTCAAACTCCAGGCTGGCATTGGGATCGGAGCCTGCCACCGGTAAGTTGAGGGTTACACCTGTTACGTTATTGTTATTGTTCAGCTCTCCCATGAATCCGGTGCTAGGACTGATGAAGCTCCATCCTGATTGCTGGGGTGAAAAAGTGTCGCTGAAGAGTGTGGCGCCCTGGGCAGAACCCAGGCAAACAAAAACTGTCCAAAGGGTAAAAACCGCAAAACAGCTGATTGCACGCATTGCCTTTCCTCCCATGTTCTCCTGACGTTTTTTTCGATGCACCCTCACCTCTATCCGAGTGTCATGTTAAAAAAAATGACAACTAATGATCGCGGTTCGGTGCCTGCCCCTTACTCGTCATCAAGGCTCCCCACCCTGACGCCGTGCTGATTTTAACTCAGTACACCCCGACTGATCGCAACGGCGATTAGGTCTTTATTTTTTATGCAATATGCAAGCCACAGGAAGCTTGCGTATTTATTTTAATTATCTTGGGTGATTATGAAATATTCCAACAGTGCGGACCGCTCCAGGCGGGATTTTTTTCCGGAAACCCGGACGGAAAAACCGGAAAGAGCAAACCCCAACACGTTTTGTTCGCCGCGTTTTGTTGGGGGGTCTGTCCGAAAAGTTCCTGATCCGAATGTCCCGTCCGGATCTTATTCTATGCCGTAGATGGTTGGAAGCAACCAGGAAAGGGTCATCCACATGATAAGAACCAGCGGCACTCCGATCCGGAGAAAATCGTTGAACCTGTAATTTCCCGCGTTCATGACCAGCAGGTTGGTTTTATACGCCATGGGAGTGGCAAAGCTCATATTGACCCCGAACAGTACCGCGAGAACAAATGGCTCGGCAGGCTGCCCCATCTGGGCGGCAATGGAAACGGCGATCGGGGTCCCGATTACCGCTGCCGCGTTGTTGGATACAATGTTGGTGAGAACCGCCATCAGAAGCATCAGCCCGCTGATCACGAATTCAGGCGAGGCGTCTCCGGACAGGGTCACGAAAAGCAGCGCCAGATACTCCGCAGCGCCGGTTTTAAGCAGCGCGACTCCCAGGGCCAGGCTGGCGACCACGATGAGGACGACCTGAGCGTTCAATGCTCTCGTGGCGTCGCGCCAGCTCAGGCACCCCGTGAAGATCATCAGCAGCGCACCGAATGGCGCGCCGATGGCTATTGGCAGGATCCCTGACGCGGCTGAGATAATGATGCCCATCATGATGCCCAGTGCCATCGGAGCCTTTCGGGCGAAAGGCAGATCCGTCGTGGCATCGAGTACGAGGAAATCGTTCTCTTTTTTCAGGTTGGCGATCTGCTCGCGGGGGCCCTGTACCAGGAGGATATCTCCAGATCTCAGAGTGATGTCCCCGATTCTATCGTGTAATTTTTCCAGGTTTTTTCCCGCCCTGTGAATGGCCAGGGTAATCATTCCGTACCGGTCCGCAAAGCGCATCCCATTAAGGGTTCTTTCCTGAAGAATGGAACCCTCGATGACAACGACCTCCGCTATCTGCTGGTCATCAGCCTTCAAAGGATGTTCGTCGTCCACGGGCTCGCCCTTCGGGTCATCCTGATAGAGCGTTCCCCCAAGCAATTTTTCAAACTCCTTCAGCCGCTCCGGAGTATCCCGGATGACAAGGTGGTCGCCGGCCTTCAGGACAAGGGTCGGGAAAGGGATCATGAAATTGTCGGTTCCGCGTTTTACGCTCTTGACCTTCATGGCGCCGTCGACTTTTTTTCGGGCATCGGCCAGGGTTTTCCCTTCCATCGGGCTTCCTTCCGGGATTGCGAGATGGGCGGAAAAAACCCTGGGGGATGTGTCTGTCAGTGTCGGTTTCCGTTCGGGTAGCAGCCGAGGCGCGAGGAGCCAGAGATAGGCGATTCCGATGGATCCTGAAATAACCGCCGGAAGCAGGAAATCGAACATGCCCATGCGTTGTAAGCCCATCTCCGCGGCAACGGAAACCACGAGCAGGTTTGTGGAGGTTCCGATGGTGGTGCACGTGCCGCCCAGCAAGGTGGCAAATCCCATGGGCATCAGAACCGAAGACGCCTTCATGCCCGTTCTGAGCGAAACGCTTATCAAGATGGGGAGAAACAGGACGACAACCGGAACATTGTTTATAAAGGCGCTGATAAAGCCGCCGACAAGGAGCGTTGCCAGCAGAGAGATCGTCGGGCTGGTTTTCCAGAGCCGGGCAAGGCCTCGCCCTACAGGATCCAGCGCGCCTGTGCGAACGATGCCCTGGCCGGCAATCATCAGGCTGCAAACGGCGACCAGCGCCTCGTGCCCGAAACCATGGAAAAAGTCAACGGCATGCAAAACCTGCCCATCCTTTTCAAAAGGAAAGAGCTCGAAACCAACGGCCAGGCCGATGAGGACCAGAAAACTGGAAGACTCAAGCGGGATCCTGTCGCGGGTGAACAATATCAGCGCGAGGATTGTGAGAAGGAGTACCGACAAGGCATGGGCATTGGGGGGCAGGGGAAGGCTCATCGCCAATAACTCCATTGCAAGGTGATGTGAAATCAAATGACGTGGGTATCACGTATGAAATAGAAAAATTCTTTCATAATGGTGGGGATATGTCACATTCATTGCGCTGTCAATAATATCTTCGGGATATTAGGCTGTCATGGCAGGAAAGCATGCCTTTTTTTGCTTGTAGGTTGGGGTGCAAACCCCAACTTGTGGGGTGCAAACCCCAACTTGTTTTGTTGGGGTTCGCGAGCTCACCCCAACCTACGGGTTGTGGTGATGTTTGGATGCCCTGATCCCGTTCATTTTCGGGTGTCATAGAGGTTTCGGATGTCGTCTGCCGAATACCGATTTAATGAATTATGGTGGGGGTTAGGGTGCAGATCCCGACACGCTAAACGTATTTGAAGTCGTGCTGCAGGATCTTGATCCGGTCAAGGAGTTTGAGGATGCTCTTTTTGAATTCCGGAGAAGGCTGGTCAAGAAACTGGACCCCGATGCCGTGTTCTTCCACCGGCCCCCTGGTATCCACCCAGATGACGATTGCCGGAAGTTCGATTTTTTCCATATGGTCCAAGGTGAAGTGCAGCCTGACCTGGCTTCCCACCGGTGGTGGATTCTGGGTACAGAGAAACATCCCGTCTACCGAGATGTCACGGTTAAAGGAGATGATATAGTTATCCTTGTGGATGACATCGACCTCGAAATTGGCAGGAACTCTTGCAAAGACGCGGCGTTCCGCTGATCCCATGGTTGTTACTCCGTTGATTGTCTGGATATTTTTTTGTCCCACCCCTCCACTCCCATCAAGGCGGAGAAGATGATTTCGGTTGTTACATTCTTAGCGTGTAGATAGTAAAGATCCTGATCAAGATCAAGATAAATTCACGAAATCCTGATGGGAGGGGGTGCGCCCTCAGCATGGGTGGAGAACGGTGCGAACTGAAAACAGACAGGTGTAGCCATCCGGAAAAAACAGACTTTCCGGATGGACACTATTTGGTTTCCAGAACGGTTTTTATTTGCCGCTATCCGCTCTCTGTGCTATTGCTCCATGGTCGAAGGACAGGGGCACTTTCAGTTTGTACAGGATATGGCTGAGGCGGTCACGGCAAAAGGCCAAGGATGACGTGGTGCGTGCCGAGCAAAGGAGGAGTATGAAGCGGTCGAAATATATACCGATTGGGATCATTGTGGCGCTTATTGGGGGTTCGATCCTCTATTTTGCCAAGGTGGAGGAGAAACAGGGGTTTGGGGCAGGCGTCTGCGAGGCGGGCGACTGTGTCAATGGGCGGGGGACCCAGGTGTTCCCGGACGGCCGCAGGTATATCGGTGATTTTGTCGATGGCGTATACAGCGGTCAGGGGACTCTGACCATGCTTGACGGTCGGACCTATGAGGGCCAGTGGAAGGAAAGCAGGCCGGAAGGCTGGGGAATTCAGACCAATCCGGACAACACCCGCTACGAAGGGGAGTGGATGGCGGGAAAATACCAGGGCCAGGGGACACTGCATTTTCCCGACGGGCGGATCTACACCGGTGGCTGGATTGAGGATGTCCCGCACGGCGAGGGCACCCTTACCCATACCGACGGCCGCAAGTATGTGGGCCAGTTCCGCAACGGTAAGATCAACGGCAAGGGAATCCTTGTACATCCCGATGGCCGGGAAGAGGCCATGGATTTCGGGCAGTAGTTTTTTTTCTAGGCACAAAGGCAGAAGGCAGAAGGCACAGAGTAAAAAAACTTTGTACCTAAAAGTGTGCTCGCCGGGGAGGGGCAGCAAAACGGCCCCTCTGGGGTTAGGTATTTACTCGCCAAGGGCTTTTTCGTAGGCCTTTCGTGTTTCCGGGTTAAAACAGACAAGGAGTATTTTTTCCAGAACAGGGTTGTCGGCCAGGGCTGATCGTGTCTCCTGGACAGCGATACGGGCCGCCTGTTCCCTGGGAAACCCATAGACCCCGGTGCTGATCGCCGGAAAGGCGAGGCTGCGGAATTTTTTGTGCCTGGCAATGGCGAAACAGTTCCTGTAACAGCCGGCCAGAAGATCGGCCTCGTTATTCTCTCCGCCCTGCCAGATCGGGCCCACCGTATGAATGACATGGGCGGCGGCCAGATTATAGCCCCCTGTGAGCCTGGCCTCTCCGGTCGGGCAGCCATTCAAGCCCCGGCATTCGGCAACAAGCAGAGGCCCTGCGGCGCGATGGATGGCGCCATCCACCCCGCCGCCCCCCAGTAATGTCGAATTTGCCGCATTGACCAGCGCGTCCACCTTGATCTTGGTGATATCTCCGTCCACGAGCACAATGGTTTCTTTTTTCATGGCCTGATTTCCTCTTTGAGATTGCGGGATGTCTTTCATGGTCAAATGCGGCCAGCATATCGTTCGGGATGGCTGGAAAGGGGTTTGCATAATTTTTTCTTGAGTGTATATCTTTCTGAACTGTACGGTACGTGACTCCGTCGGCAGGCCCCTAGGGCCAAGGAAGAACTTCACCGTGCCGGGGAGAAAATTTTGTCATTCCTGCTCCTTGTGGATTTTTAGATACGGTAACGTAAATGAATGCTGTTCTTGAAGCGCTTCTCCCGGTAAGTATTTTCAGCAGAGTCGGCGGTATCGGACTCTCGTTTCTGACCGTAATCGCGGCCCTGCTCGGCATTGCCGCCCTGATCAATCTTGTCCGGCCCGGACCTGGCCCGGGGCGGATTTCCGATCTGCTTCTCAAGGCGGTGGTTGGCCTGTTTCTGCTCGGTTTCTTCTGGATCTGCTGGTTTCATTACCAGATTTTTTCCCAGATTTCACTTGAGCTTCCCGCGGAAGCGGTTGCCTGGCTCAACCGCCGACTCGCCGGTTCCGGCGGTCTGCCCCTCTATGATCCCGCCAGCCCGCCCCGATATGCAATTCCGGTATGGATCGAGAACGAAAAATACTATTTCTGGTTCATGTGCACCACCATCCTCGCCCTTCTCGCCCATCGCCGTGAGGGGCACGGGCGATTCCGGGCAGCGCTTCATCTGGTGGTCGCTGTCCAGGTGGGTATTCTTTATTTCGTGGCTGATCCTTTTGCCGCGCCGCTGCCCCGTTTTTTTTCCGAAATCGGGCCATGGTTTTCCGGGTCCGCGCTTCCGGCCGGCGCCCGCCTGGGTCTTTTCATGCAGCTCTACCCCAAGATGATTCATTATTATAATGCGGAGTATATGTGGCTCCATCCGCCGATGCTCTTTCTTTCCTACGGCGGCATCACCATCACCTTTGTGGTCTCCCTGTTCATGCTTGTCCGCCGCGATCTTTCCCTGGAACGGCTGGGGTATGACGCGGCCAAGATGGCGTTTTTCATGCTCACCGTGGGCATGCTCCTCGGGTACCCCTGGGCATTGAAGGCCTGGGGACCGAACTGGTGGTGGGACCCCAAGATCTGCAGTTCCCTGATGATGTGGGCGGTTTTTTCCACCTATCTCCACGCCAGGCTCTATGCCAACAAGATCGGGATGTGGTATTTCTCCTCCTTTCTCGGCATCATCTGCTTTCTGGCGATGATTTTTACCTTTCTGACCTCGTTTTTCTTTCCCGGCGAGCATACTTTTCAGTAGGAGAGTTCATGGAAACTGAATCGATACGGGGTGGCGATTCCATCCGGAAAAGGGCGTCTTACGATTTTTATCTTATCCTGGCCACCGTGGCCGTACTCTTTGCCATTTCAGCCATCTGCATTTACGGGATGTTTTTTTTCAAGTTTGCCCAGGTCCACGAGATGGCCCCGGCGGTGAAGGCGGCCTATATGATGGGGATGAACCGGATTATGGCGCCGTTTCTGATTCTTCTGCTGCTTCTCCTTGGGGTCTGCGTGCCCAAACGGCTTCTGCCCACCCAATGGCTTAATCGATTTGCCGTACTGATCGGTTTTGCCGCCATGGGTGTCAGCCTCTGGCAGGGGGTTGTTGCCGGCCTGCTGGTGATTCTCGTGGCCTCCCTTTTCCTCCAGGCCGCGGTTCTGGTCCTGGCCCTGATCGGCAGCGAAGCGCTTCATTTTGAGAAAAAGGGGTATTGGGTCAGGGTCGGCTCCTCGCTGATTCACCTCGGGCTCATTCTCTTTGTCCTTGATCTCTTCCTGTTCCGGTACCAGACCCTTCATCTGATCCTTTTCTGGGTCACCACCATTGCCACGGTTGCCGGACTTCTGGCCTCATTTTACGCGGAGAATGTGGTGAATGGTGTTCGCAGGATCCGCGGAGGAGGTGGAGAGGAGACGGTGGCGGATTGAGCCGGTCGTCAGTTCAGGCCGAGCGGGGTAAGGATTTCGCGGCAGACCCGGGAGTGCAGTTCCTCCCGGGGGGCAGTGTCGATTTTCCCGGCAATATCTGTAAGAAGCGCGGCATAGTCTGAGAGTCGCTGGCGGCAGGCGAGGCGGGCCCTGTCCACTTCCTCCCAGTCCCGGCTGGCAATGAAGGCGGCGCAGGCCGGTCGGATTTCCGGAAACAGGGTCTTGCGCACCCCGTCAAGAAAGGCGGAATAAAAGCCAAGGGATCCTTCTTTCCGGTGGGCGATGATGTGGCCGATAAGACCTTTTTCATGGGTATCCGCCAGGAGATCCTTGAGCCCCCGGGCGACAAGTTCCACCGGTGAATCGGGAAAATGGGCGATGATTTTCCGCAGGCTCGCCCCATCGAGCGGGCCGGGTTGCAGCTCGCCCACCTCGTGACGGACAAAGGTCTCCATTTCACCGAGGATCAGATCCTCGAAACGGGCCTTGAGGCGTTCGCGGTCAAGAAGCCCGTTTTTTCCAATAAGCCCGTACCGGTCCAGGGCAAAGAGCAGCGAGTCCCGGCCCGAGGGGCGCATCTCCTGGATCTGGTCCCAGAAATAATAGCGAAACGGCTCCGTGCGGAAAAAAATAATACCTTCCTGGACCATGGCAAAGGGGGCGGCAAGTTCGCGGGCATGCTCCTGTCCGAGAATGATCGTCCGGCAGCCGTCCACCTCTCTTTCCTCCAGTTTTTCGGCAACAAAAAAGATTGCCTTGAGCGAGCGCCCGTACCCGGCCCCGTATACCAGGGAATGTTTCTCGAGAATCCGGTTGACCGGGGCATGGGAAAAAGGGTCAACAGGCGATTTTCCGGGGAGCAGGTTGAGCCCGAGGCTCGATTTTTCGAGCCATGAATTTTCCCTGGCCTCGATCCAGTCGAGCAGCGTCCCCGGATCAGGTTCTTCCCACGGGGGCAGGCCGTTTTCCCACTTGTAGAGATTGCGCAGCTTGAGGACCAGGATGCAGAGGGAGAAGATACCGTTGTCGCGGGCATCGGAGATAGCACAGTTTTCACGGATGGCGTTGAGCAGTTTATCTATGGGCTGCCTGGTTGTCATGACTCCCGCCATATTAGAGGTGACCTGGGAAAAAAGAGCCCTTCCGGGGAATGGATTCCCGGAAGGGCTCTGGGTGGTCAGTAGTTGTCGTACTCTCTGGAGTTGAGCCCGAGGTTGCTCTGCTCAAAAGGGTCCGGGGTATAGATGTAGACGTCGTTGCCGCTGCCGCGTTTTACTGTTGTCCAGCCGCTCCGGCCATACCAGATCCCTATTTTTGTTCCGGCTTCATCGACAACATCGGCACCGGTATAGGAGTGGCGGAAGTTGGCCATCCATTTTGAGTTCATGGTGTCCAGCCACTTTGCAAGCTGTCCCTCGGTGAGGTTGATCCGATTCCAGAGTTCGGAGCGCAGGGCATAGTCGCGATGCACGCCGAGAATGGCGTCGGGTTCGTCATGGGGCCCGCTGTAATAGTAGCGGTATTCGGCAAGCACCTGGCCGGAGGAGAACAGGTGCGCGGTTTCATTGCTGCGGACAAGTTTCCCGCCGGCGGCCGCGCAACCGCCCAGGGAGGCTGTAATAAAAAGTGCGGCGGCCAGGAGCAGCAGATGTCGGTGCGGCAGGAAAGAAAAAGTCTTCATAGTGTACCTCCTTGTTCTGATCGTCTTTGTATCGATTCAGGGGAAAAGCGGAGACCAGTGAAACCTTTTGATAGATTCAACCATAAGCATCAGGCGAACAGAAGTCCATACGGAGGGCAAAACATCCCCATGAAAGAGGCCCGTGCTTTTCGCCAGAAGGTCAGTAGTGGGGCGGTGGCGGGTCGGGCGTTGTTTCCGGGGGCAGTTGCTGTACCGAGCGAAACTGGGCCACAAGGGTTTTGAGCTCCTGGTCCAGCCGGTCTATCTGGGCCTGCTGCCGGATGATGACTTCGTTGAGCTCTTCAACCAGGTTCTCCTGAAAAGTCATTTTGATTTCCAACTCCATCAGGCGTTTATCCATCATGATTCTCCGTTGTGTGGGAATTTTTTATGTAGTTTTCATCCGGAAACGCCACTTTTAAAAAATCTCGGTAGTTGATCCGCAGAAGTATGTGCTTGCCGTACTCCAGTACGCCTGCGCATACTTCCTTTTTGAAAACGGATAGGTGTAGCCCTCCGGAACTGGGAGCTTCCCGGATGGAATCTACCTTAAAACTCCAAAAAAAAACATTGTATGCAGCCAGCGGATTATGCTAGAAGTTCTTTTGGTTGATTTTTTCAGTTGGCCTTGTTTTTTTGTAATTGTAGCAGCAAGATGGGTTTTGGGGTTCAACAAAATGTATTCACTTCACAAGGAGGGGTAGAATGAAGAAGATTTTTGTTTGTGCGTTGGCTTCAGTGTTACTCTGCAGTACTGCGGCTCTTGCAGAAAACCGAAGTAACACCGGCTGCGGGCTTGGCACTCTGGTGCTTGGCGATACCGGTTTCTCCGACAGCACCCTGGGCCAGAGCTTCATCGTCACCACCAACGGCACCTCGGGGAATCAGACCTTTGGTATTACCTCAGGCACCTCAAACTGCAGCTCGCCATCGAGTTTTGTCCAGAACGAAAAGGTACACGAATTCGTTGCCGCCAACATGGACAACCTGGCAAAGAATATTGCCATGGGCAAAGGGGAATCCCTTGATACCCTGGCGGAACTGATGGAAGTGCCTGAAGGCAAAAGACTCTCTCTCTATACCAGGCTCCAGGACAATTTTGCAGCGATTTATCCCTCTGCGGACGTCCAGGCGGCACACGTTGTGGACACTGTGTACACGGCTGCTACCACTATTTAGTTTTCATCCGGAAACGCCACTTTTTAAAAATCTCGGTGTCGATCCGCAGAAGTATGTGCTCGCCGTACTCCAGTACGCCTGCGCATACTTCCTTGATCTCCTTGATCTTTTTCAAAATTGACTGTTTCCGGATTGAAAACAACCACGTGTAGCCATCCGGAAAGTTTCTTGTTCCGGATGGGTATACCGAACAGTTTTCACTGAGGAGATGGGAATATGAAACGAGTGATTCATATTCCCATTTTTTTTTTACTCCTGTTGTCCTGGTCTCCAGGCGCGGTTTCCGGGGCAGAACACCCCTACCTCGCGGAACTTATCTCTTCGGCTTCAAACCTTCATCTCGCTCAGGCACGATACTGGCAGATCCTCATCCGCTACCAGCGGACAGCCGGAGCCACCAGGAGCCTGGTTGATGATCCCGTTTTTTTCCTCTCCGGAAGCAGGACAGACCCCGAGGCGGAGCTGGTTGCCACCCTGAGATCTTTTTTTGAACAGGACGGCGAGCCGGACACCGCGACCCGGTGCAGATTCCCTGCCCGCTATGCATGGCTGAAGAGTGAACTGGAGATAGATGAGTCGCGGCTGCCGCCGGCGCAATGCCCTGAATACGAGGAGATCCTTGCCGGAATCAATCCCCGGTCCGCGACCCTGGTCTTTCCCGCATCGTTTATGAACAGCCCGGCATCGATGTTCGGCCATACCCTGCTCAGGGTGGATGGCGATCATAAGAGCACCCTTGTTTCCCATGCCATCGGCTATGCCGCCCAGACCGGCGAGACGAGCGGTCTGGCCTTTGCCCTGAAAGGTATCTTCGGGTTCTACCGGGGCTATTATTCCGTGCAACCCTACTATGAGAAGGTCAAGGATTACAGTGAGCTGGACAAAAGGGATATCTGGGAATATTCCCTCAACCTCACCGAAGAGGAAACCCGGCGGATGTTCCGGTACATCTGGGAATTCAAGGATGTGTATTCCAATTATTACTTTTTTGATGAAAACTGCTCCCATGCCCTGCTTTTTCTCCTTGAGGCCGCCCGCCCGGAGGTCAACCTGACCGAGAAGTTCCGGGTGTGGGTGATGCCCGCGGACACGGTACGGATTATCCAGCAGGCGGGGCTGATCAGCACCGTTGCCTACCGGCCCTCAAAATCAACCACTCTTCTCGCCCTGGCCCGGCCGCTGTCAGACAGGGAACAGCGGACGGCGCTCGATATTATCAATGGCACGGTGAGTCCCGGGGACTTGGCAGGCCATGATCTTGATTACGAAAAGAAAATCCATATTCTTGACCTGGCTGCCGAAGGGATCCAGTACAGCTACACCCGGCAGGAGATTCCCGAAGAAACGTATAAAAACCGGGTTCTGGCCACCTTGCAGGCCCGCAGCAGGCTCGGCAGGCTGGAAAAGGCCGCGGTCGCAGAACCCGTCCCGCCGGAGCAGGGGCATGGTTCCAGCAGGATAACCGCCGGGTCGGGGTGGCGGGAGAATTCCTTTTTCGGCGAGATCCGCTACCGGCCGGTCTATCACGAACTCATCGACCCGGATCAGGGCTATCTGGAGGGCTCGCAGATACTTTTCAGTGACATTGCCCTCAGGTACTATGAAAAGCCGGACACGCTGCGCCTCCATAAACTCACCTTTATCGATATTGTCTCCATTGCGCCGCGAAACCGTTTTTTCAGGCATATCTCCTGGAAGGTGGGTACCGGTCTTCAGGAAAAAAGTTTTGCCAATGACGAGTATGGGCTCGTCTACCACTTGAGTCCGGGGGGAGGGCTAGCCTATAAGCCCGGGGAAAACACTCTTGTCTATGGTTTCCTGGAAACGGACTTCAACTACTCCGGGCGATTTGATGATAATTTCGCCCTGGGCGGCGGCGGATCGCTCGGCCTGATCCACACGGTCGCATCCTTCTGGAAGGCGCATCTTTCCTTTAAGGCGGTATCCTACCAGCTGGGTGACACCCATGAACGCTATCAGGCCGGGCTTGAACAGAACTTTCAGATCAGCCGCAACAACGGCATTGTCCTCGGGCTGTTGTGGGAAAGGGCATTTGATCAAGAGGACAGGGAATTCTTCGTGAGATGGAATTTTTATTTTTGAAACTTTTTCCAGGCACAGGCAGGGGTTCGTTTCTCCTGCCGGCGTGCGTTCTGTTTTTTTTATCTGCCGGTCCGGGGTGTTCTTCCCTGCTCTTTTATCCGGATGAGGAAATGGACAGGAGCCCCCTTCTCGATCAGGTGGATGTTCAGGATATTTTTTTTGAATCCAGCGATGGGGTTGTACTCAACGGGTGGTATCTTACCCCTTTGGGGGAAACGCCTTCCCGGGGCGCGATCCTTCATCTCCATGGCAATGCCGAAAATATCAGCACCCATTCCCTGGCCATCCTCTGGCTGGTAAAAGAGGGGTATTCGGTGCTTGCCTTTGATTATCGCGGATATGGCAGGTCAACCGGGCATCCGTCCCTGGCCGGGGTCCACGAGGACAGCCGGGCCGCCCTTGCCAAGGCGATTGAGCTTTCCGCGGATTCCCGGGTCTTTGTCTTTGGCCAGAGTATCGGCGGTTCCATTGCTGTTTACACGGTGGCCACGTATCCGGACAAGGAGAAAATCAGGGCGCTTATTGTTGACAGCGCCTACTCCGGCCTGAGGGAAATCGCCCGCCAGAAAAGCGCTGATTTCTTTCTGACCTGGCCCCTGCAGTATCCGTTGTCATGGATGTTCAGTGACCGGTACAGCGCCGAGAAATGGGTACCTGGAATCACTCCGGTGCCGGTGCTGATACTCCATGGCCGGACCGATACGATCGTCCCGGTCGAGCATGGCCGGCGGATTTTCACAATGGCCGTTGAGCCCCGGGAACTCTGGGAAACAGAGCCCCCGGGGCATATCCGTTCATTTGCCGACCAGCGGGTCCGGCAGCGGTTTCTCGAGTATCTCGAGGCCCATTAACCGGTTTTGCCACCCATGAATTCATAAAAGGAGAATGCAATGTTTTGCCGCACAGCACAGAGACGGTTTTCCCTTTTTGTCATTGTGGTCTTTTTTCTGATCCCGGCAGGTGTCGGGGCGGAAAAGTTCCAGTGTCCACCCCTGAAGGAGGCGGTTCAGGGAGAGGAGAAGAAATACTCGGTCTGCTCACGGGTGGATGGTCCTGAATATTTCGCCGATATCCGCTGCGCCTTGCTCCGGAGAAAGGATCTCTGCGCCATGGAGCTTTCCACCTTTGATCTTTCTGGCCGGGTCTATGATTATTATTCTGGCGCGGAGATCGTGATTACCGAGGCCCTGTACGTGGTTGTTGACGGGAGGATACATGCCTTCAGCGGGCAGGGCGATGCCGACCGGTTCATCGGTGAGCAGGGTGGTGGGGAGAGTATCACCTTTGAGCAGTTAACCGCGATGCGGTTCTAGCCCCGAAAATCCGCATAGAACGTCTTGACCCGGGCCAGGTAGGTGCGGGTTTCACTGGGGATCTGCGAAAGGCCTCGCCTGTCCACGTTGCCCGGTCCCCAGTTGTATGCGGTCAGGGCCTTGTCCAGGTCACCCTCATACCTGGTGAGCAGCGACTTCAGGTACCGGGTGCCGCCCATGATGTTCTGTTCGGGGTCAAAGGAGTTGTCCACCCCAAGGGTTTGCGCGGTTTTCGGCATCAACTGCATGAGCCCCCGGGCGCCCACCGGTGATACCGCCTTGTGATCAAAATTGCTCTCCGCCTTGATCACCGCCTTGATCAGAGCCGGCTCCATGTCATACTGCCTTGAAGCGCTGTCAATGAGGGCGGGGATTGATTTTCCCCCTGCCGCGGGGGATGATTCGGGTTGTGCGCCCGGAGGGGAGGCGGCGCTGGTGTCGGGATGTTGACTATGGCGGCCAGGGGCTGGCAGGGCCGCGGGCAACGGGAGAAAGGCCAGGTCCGGCGAGTGGTCATCCCCCTCAAGGTTCCCGATGTTCAGTGTGGCTGCCGCCATCTGGAGACGGATCATGTGAACCAGTTCGGCTGTTTTCAGCGAGGCCGGGGCAGGCGCATCCTTCAGCGTTTCCTGAAAGTGGTTGCCATGGGCGTCTTTCTTTCCAGCAGCCCTGGTCAGAATTTTGTCAAATGTGGGGCCCTGCTCCGGAACCTGCCGGGATCCGGGATTATTCCTGTTCACCGGCAGGGTGAGGGGATACAGGTCGATGTGTGGCGTATTCATGTCTTTCTCTCCTGCGGAAGATGTGGCGTTCCTGTCTGATGTTGCAAGGATCGCGCCAGAATTATAGCAGGGGAAAACCCATGAAAATCGCGGTCAGGGCAGTGTCGGGAGGAGCATGGATGAGTGGACCCAGCCCGTCTGGTCATTCCAGAGGGTGACCTGTCGCCACTCTCCCCGGTCGGTCACCAACAGGACAGGCATTCCCCTGGGAATGCTCAGTGCTTTTTCACTGTCCGCCCCCGGGCCGGTGTGAAGGGCGGTATTATTTTTCCCGACCAGGAGATAACCAGGCGGCGGGTCAAGGGTAAGAAGGGTCTCCGCGATCCAGCCGGAGCGGCCTTTGTTGTCCTCGACATGTACCCAGCTGTCTTTTCTTTTCAGCCAGCGCAGGGGCTTGCCCCGGGCGTATCGAGCAAGAACAGCGGTTTTCCGGTCCGGGGCGGAGCGAAGATTGACAAGGGGGGCCTTGACAAAAATCACACTCATCTCCTCGGATGATGGGGAAATGGCCTGTACCGATGTCTGTATCTGTATTTTGCTGACAGTAATCCGCGACCCGGCTGCGTTGGGCTGATGGGGAGAAGGATTCCGGAGAGGTGCGGGCAGGGTGTGATTGCCAATCGGCCGGGCGATTTCTGGGGTCTCTTCCCTGGAAAATGTTTTAACTGGGATCATTTCCGCTGTGGCGAAAAGTTCGCCAGGACTTTTTGCCGGTTGATCCGGCTCCGATGATTCGACCAGGGCATCGTCCCGCCAATTGCCCTCGATCTCAGCGGAGCCCGGTTCTTTTAACCGTCCACGGCCATGTCTTTTGCCGTTCAGGAACTCTCCGGTGTATCTGGTGCCGTCGGCAGAGAGGAGTGTGCCCGGCCCATTGGCCAGGTCCCTGGCAAACATCCCCTCATGGACAGCGCCGTCGGGATAGGTCATGATACCGGGGCCATCTTTGTTATTGGCCAGGAAGGCGCCGGTATAGGTGGTACCGTCGGGATAGAAGTGGGTGCCGTGCCCATGGCGGTTTCCATGGGCGAATTCTCCCTTGTACCCGCTGCCGTCAGGATAGAGGATCGCGCCGATCCCGTTTTCGCAGTCACCGCTCAGGCAGCGGCCTGAAGCCGTTTCCGGGGTGAGTGAAAAGAGTGCGGCGATGATGATCAGGGCGGAGCTGAAACGAAGCAGAAAAGAACGGCACGGGTGTTTCCTGTCATCTGTCGCGCGATAGGGGAACGGTTGCATTGTGATCTCTCGTATCTGTAGAAAAATACTCATCATAGAGTGAATTTGAGTATACACTGCGTGTTGTTTCTGTCAAGAAAACGGCACTCCTGCAAGAGGTTCATCGGTCGGGAAAACGGCTGCATCCCAACGGTGGATCGGGTAAGCTGTCCTGGTTCTGTATGAAAGTGTGTCCCTGTAAAGTGTGCTCGCGTCCGTGCGGCCGCATAGCGACCCCTCTTATTAACGGAGTTCGAGAATGGTGTTCACCAAGGCAGATGTGTCCTGTATGGCTGTTGCCCTGGAGTTGGCGGAAGAGGCGCTCCGGGCAGGGGAATTTCCCGTGGGCTGCGTGCTGGTCCGCGATGGCAGGATTATTGCCGCGGGGCGGCGGATGAACAGTGCCGCAGCCTCGGCCAATGAACTGGACCATGCGGAAATGGTGGCCCTCCGCCGGGCCGTTGACGCGAATCCGGGGATGACGTTTCATGACGTGACGGTCTATTCGACCATGGAGCCCTGTCTTATGTGCTATTCCACCCTTCTTCTCAATGGCGTACGGACCATGGTCTGGGCCTATGAGGACGTGATGGGTGGCGGTACCTCTCTTGATCTCGGCGCGCTCGCCCCGCTCTACCGGGAGATGGAGGTGACTCTGGTGCCGGGTGTCATGCGCCTCGAGAGTCTCCGGCTGTTTCATGATTTTTTTACTAATCCGGTCAATGCTTACTGGCAGGGAAGCCCTCTGGCCCAATACACCCTGGCCACGGCCGGAAAGGAGCTTTCTGGCCAATGAGAGTACCTGGTGCCAAGACCGTGGGCTTTACCCCTGGCGAACGGAATGTTTTTTTTCATCTGCTCACCGGCTGCAACCTCTCCTGCGCCCACTGTTATATCAATCCGGAGCAGCATGGAACCACCAGGGTCTCCCGGGAGACCCTGGACTCCTGGCTTGCGCTTTTTGCCGATCCGGCCAGGGAGTCCAATCTGATTTTTCTGGGTGGGGAGCCGACCCTTCACCCTGATCTTGCATGGGGAATCAGCCGGGCAAAGGAGCTGGGATACAGTTCGGTCACCGTTGATACCAACGGTTTTCTCTTTCATGATTTTTTTGACCATGTCTCTCCGGAGCAGCTTGATTTCCTGAGTTTCAGTCTGGACGGCCCTTCTCCGTCAGTCAATGACCCCATCCGGGGACAGGGGGTCTTTGATGTCTGCACAACCAATCTCAGGCAGGCGGTGGCGAGGGGTTTTAATGTCAGTCTGATATATACGGTGAGTCGCCGTAATATTGATCACCTCTGGCGGATGCCACCCTTGCTTGCCGGGTGGGGGGTGAAGAAATTCTTTATCCAGGTGATCGGCATCCGGGGGAAGACCGCGTCCGGGGAGGCGGCTTCCTGGCAGCTGACCCCGGAGGAGTGGCTGGCCGTGGTGCCGGAGGTGGCCGCGGCAGCGGCCGGGCTCGGGCTGGAAGTGGTATTCCCCAAGGTCTTTCTTGATAAGGACGAGCCCTTTCAGTGTGCCGGCCGGGTGGCGGAGAATTTTTTTATTTTCCCCAACGGTCGTGTCTATATGTGCCCGCTCTGCGAGGATTATCCGATTAACGCCTACCGGATCGAGGAAAACTCTCTTGTGGCTGCCGCTGGTCTCAATGAAAGGAGTTTTTTCTCTCTCGATATCCCGGAAGGGTGCGTGATGAATAAACTTCTTCAGCCGGAAAACCTCCGGTATGACGCGGGGGGCAGGCCGTTGTATCGGATTTCCTGCTGCCTGCTTAAATGTGCTGTAAAAGTGCCCGGTTAACAGGAGAGCCGGAGCGCGAGGAGAGAGATATGTTTGACCTGATCAAGAAGATAATCACGAAAACCCAACTGCCTGGGCAGGGCGCCGCGGGAACGGGAACAGGATCGCGGAAGCGGGATCTTCATGTTGCAGCCTGTGTTCTGCTGCTGGAGGCGGCCCACGTTGACGATGAGTGTCACCCCGACGAGATGAATCACATCCTTGATACCATTAAATCCAGGTTTGAGGTAAGCCCTGAATACGCGGAGGAACTGGTGGAGGTGGCCCGCAGCAAAAGAGATGAGGCCGTGGACCTGTGGCAGTTCACCAACGAGATGAACCGGCACTATTCACTTGATGAGAAAACTTCCGTTATGGAAGATGTGTGGCGGATCATTTTCACGGACGGGCAACTGGAAATGCATGAGGATTATTTTGCCCACAAGCTGGGTAATCTCCTGCGCCTGACCCATAAGCAGGTGATCGATGCCAAGGTGATGGCCAGGGACCAGGTGGCATAAGCGGTTATTCCGTTGTTCCCGTTGTTCCGCAGACACCATACTTAATTATTCCGTTTTCGGGCCAGGTTTCATTCTTCTCAACACCCGCGATGTCTGCTGTTCGAGTCGTTTCAGAAAAGATTCGCCGCCAAGTGGCCTGCCGGTCCTTTCATGGCGACGAAGGGCCTCATACTCCTTTTCAGATGGTTCACCGGAGAGAAAGTTCTGCCAGTCGGACATGATCGACAGAAGGGGAGCGGCTTTCATCAGGAGGTCATCCTCACCTGCAAGATGCGCATTGGCGCTGCTCCCCCTGTAGTCCCAGGGTTTCTTTACCATGCCGACTTGCACCGGATTCCTCTCAATGTAACGGGCAGCGGCAAGAAGGTGTTTTTCGTCCATAGGATAAGAGGAAAACCGGCCCTGCCAGAGGTGCTCCCGCCATCCCTTCTGGAAATTGATATACCGGGTATAACGGCGATGCGCTTCTCCTGTGCCGCGCCGTAAGCCATCTTCGGACTCAGGGACAGCTATGAGGTGAACGTGGTTGGGCATCAGGCAGTATGACCAGATCTGGACCTTGCAACGGGTACACCATTGCGCCACCAGAGAGAGATATTCTTGAAAATCGGCAGGCGCAAAAAAGGTTTCCAGCGCCGATTGCCGCGCTGGATAACATGATGGGGGATTTGAGGAACTACGACTTGAGCGATGCGTGCCATGGAGCCATGCGAGCAATGGCACCATCAAGTTGTCAATGATTAAGTATTGTGTCCCCCGAACTACAATATGTCAAGAACCTATCAGGGTTGACTAATACTTTTTGGTATCGTATAATAAGAAAAAAGTGGACAAAATAATAACTTTCGATATCTTTAGGTGATGGGTATGGCAATTGGAGAAAAGATTTTAAGGCTTCGAAAAGAGAAAGGTTGGAGTCAGCAACAGCTTGCCAAGCAGATCGGGACAAGCGGTCCGATTATCGGCAGGTACGAAAGAGGCGAGATGGTGCCGTCCGTGGAAGTGGCCAAAAAACTGGCGGACGCTTTTGGTATTACTCTGGACTTTCTTGTTGACGATACGGGCAAGTTAGCAGAGATCAAAGACAAGGCGATGCTTTCCAGGTTAACGGACCTTGAACATCTGGACCAGGAAGACAAGAAAACCATCATTCACGTTGTTGACAGCCTTATTCGGGATGCCAAGGCAAAAAAGGCCTATGAAGTTCATGGGTGAAACCCTGGAGAAATTCACATGGAAACGCTATTTGACGACAGCAAGTTAAAAGACCTTTTCAAGCAGGCAATCATTGAGGCCATTGAAGAAAAAAAGGACGTGGTCCACGATCTGCTTGTCGAAGTAATGGAAGATGTTGCCATGATTCATGCTATCCAGGAAGGGGAAGGCTCCGGGCAAGCAAGCCGGAAAGAAGTCTTTCAGATACTGGAAGGCAAGGCATGATAGCAGAGTTCAAGAAAAGCTTTGTCAAAGATATCGAGCGGCACAGCAAAGACAAAAAGCTGCTGGCACGGATTGAAGAGATCATACAGGCAGTAGAATCCGCCGATTCACTCACCGACATAACAAATCTAAAAAAACTCAAAGCAGAAGGTTCTTATTATCGCATCAGGTCGGGCAGCTACAGGATTGGGCTGATTATTGACGGCGATACCATCACCTTTGTCCGCGTTCTCCATAGAAGCGAAATCTACCGTTATTTCCCGTAAGATGATGCGGAGGCTCTGACGTGCTCGGGCTTCAGTCGCAAAAAACGCGTCTTCCGCTTCCTGCCCTCGCAGCCCTGTCTTTATCGGATAGAAGAAACTGCATCGGTACTGTGGTTCTCATATTTTGTGCAGGCTATGTCCGGCGGCTGCGCATCGGATGCCGTCCCTGTCGGGCGCATAAAATTGCGTTATGTAAAGTGCGGTAACAAGCTCGTTACGGCCTCCGGCCACGCTGCATCAAACATAATGAATTTTATGCAACATACCAGAGCACAAAACCCGCCAACCACTTACGATTACATCCCCCGGCCCCGGCCACCCGTCCGCCCTCAAGGGCTCCCTGTAAAAAGAAAAGGCGGTTAACTCCTTCCACTACCTTCAAAAAAACGATCTTGCTTGGTTTATAAAATTACCTAATTGCCCACCCTTATCAAAAAAAAGGTACCAAACAGAAAAGGCAAATATGAGCAAGCCATAAAAAATTATTTCAACAGAGTAACTCCCTAAGCCGGGAGCTATGAGAAAGTTTCCTGGCAATTTAGCGAATTTATATTTTGCAAATCCTTCGGCACCTTTTTTGAGCAAATAAAACGAGACAGGCAGCCCAATTAAGGTGACAGCAAGTGTAACTAAACTGAAAATTACAAAATCGAACCAATTATTGATTTGCAAAGAAGCCTCCTGTTGCCGCACCAATTGCTGAACCTGATGCACCATAATGATGCGCCGGCAGCTGCCCTAAAGTTTGCCCAATAGGATTTGTAGGTCGAAAAATATTTCTGCCCAATGCACCTCCTGCATAACCTATTGAGCCACCACCAGCCCCATAAAGTCCACTTCTTAAAACATCTCCCATATTAATTGACTGGCAGGGATCATCTGCTTGTTGATAAGCAGTATTCAGCATATTGGCAGAAGCACCAAATAACATTCCTGTAGCCAGTGAGCTGCCAAATCCGCCTAAAGCACCGGTCGCAGCAGCCATCGCAAGTCGACCCACATCAAGATTACCTGATTGGTATTGCCTATATCCTTCAAAACCCAGCCCAACAGCTGCACCAATTGCTTGGGGCACCCAAAGTCCCAGAGGGTCAGTCAAATTAACCGGATTATTTTGGACATACCCATACAGATTAATCCCCCCAGCCAACCCGATAGGATCAGGGGTTAAATACCTACCAGTAGTCGGATCATAATATCTGTGCCAATTATAATGAAACCCGGTCTCCTTGTCATAGTACTGGCCCGGAAACCGAAAATTATTCACCACACTTGAGTTGGGGTTAACACTCGCCTCGCCAAACGGCGAATACGTTGCCTCCCAGACCACCGTGTTGGTGGCATCGGTCATCATGATGGGGGTTCCCAGCCGGTCGTTGAGAAAGGTGTAGATCTCGCCGGTGGGCACATCCACCATGGCCAGCCGGTTGTTGCCAAGGTAAAGATACTCCTTGCTGATAGTACCGGATCCATCCGCCTCGGCAACAAGATTATCATCATATTCGTACTGCATCTCCATGGTTGCGCCGGGATTGGCAACCATGACCCCGCAGCCGCACTCTCCGTATTCATTGTTCACCGTGCCGTTGGATGCATTGCCCAACCCGGCAGGCCCGCCGAACGTCCTAGAAATACTGGACATGAATTGTCAACTGCATTCCTTTGGAGGTCAAGAGGTGATCAGGATGCCTGGCAGAAAAGGGGGGAAGAGGGGGGGGCGTGCAGTCTCGGAGGAACCATCACCCCCGCCTCACCCCTGCGCCAGCCGCCCGGCTAAGATTCCACGGGTGGTTCGGCGGCGGGCCGGGATGTGAAAAGGCGGATCACCAGTATCCCCGTCTCGTAGAGGCCGACAAGGGGGGCGGAAAGAAGTATGGTGGCGGTTGGTTCGCCTGCGGTGAGGAGAAAGGCGAGAACCAGGATCGCCGGATAGTAATATTTTCTCCGCGTGCTGAAATAGTTCCGGCTCACCAGCCCGGTCTTGGCCGCCATGACCATCAGAAAGGGAATTTCAAATGCCAGGCCGAATGCCAGGCAGGTGCGGGCGACAAAGGTGAGGTAGCCCCCTATCTTTGGGAGCGGTTCGAGTTCCGGGGTGGCGAACCCCATGAAAAAAGAAAGAATCTCCGGGAGTACGATAAAGTATGCGAAAAAAATTCCTCCAGCAAAGAGGGCGGTGGCCCAGAAGATTATGGTGGCGGTGATTCTTTTTTCTTTTCGGGTAAGCCCCGGGGCCACGAACATCCAGGCCTGGTAGAGAAGTATGGGGAAACTGAGGATGATCCCCACCAGCAGGGCCATTTTCAGGTAGGTGATAAAGGCTTCGGTGAGGTTGGTGTATATCAGCTTGACCGCTTCGTGTTGCGAGGAAAAGAGCGGAGCCATGAAAAATCGGCTGATCGGCTCGGAGTAGATATAGGCAAGAGCGGCGCAGCCGAGTATGGCGAGGAATGAGTAGAGGACCCGCTGCCGCAGTTCAGCGAGATGGGTGCGGATATACTCCGGGCCTTCGGTCATGCGGTGTTCTCTTCCTTGATCGGGGGAGTGGAAGCTGCCTCATTGTTGCCCCTGGTGTCGGCAATCGCTGGCCTGTCGGCAGGCGCCTGGAACAGGTCGTGTCCCGGGGCGACCCCGGCGGCCGCGGGCTCCGGATCCTCGCCCGGCCTATCCTCTCCGGGCTGGTCCCTATCCACTCCCTGTTCGGGGTCAACTACCGCGGGGGGAAGGTTTTTATAGGCCAGGGCCAGCTTGTCGTTGTCAGCGGTGATATCGTCCCAGGGTTTTTTCCCTTCGTCATCATTGAGTTGTTCCTTGAGGCTGTTGGCGGCCTTTTTCAGTTCAAGTACCCCTTTGGCAAGGGATTTGGCCAGCTCCGGCAGTTTTTCCGGGCCGACAACGATTAAGGCCACGGCCATGATCAGGATCAGTTCAGGGAGTCCGATTCCAAACATTTCTGTCCTCTCGGTGCGGTGGCAGTGGGCCTGGCCGCAGGTTCCAGCAGGAATAGAGCTGGGGTGCCGTCAAACACTGCGCCGGAGTCGTGCTTTATCTTTTTGTCTGCAAAAAAAAGCGTCTGTAATCAAAGAAATATGCCCGGGCGTGAACCGGTACCGCGGGTCGGTGTTTCAGCGGGCTGAGACAGCCACCTTACACCAGTGGCATTCACCGGTGGAGACCGGAATAATGCCGGATGATTCTGGCGGCACTCTACGGTATTTGGCCTGGTGTGTCAAGATACCCGGGGCCTGGCAGGCTGCGGCCTGTTTATTGACTTTTGCAGAGCCTTTGGCTATGATAATATGTTTTGTGATATTGAAGCGGTGGGTTTTGGTTGCAGTGGCGCGGTCGGTCTCTGGTGAGCCGGCCTGTGCGGAAAAAACAGTATATGTCTGTCGGCTGCGGCGCGTTCCCCGGTCGGCAGTGGAAATGATTAGGAGAAGATAATGGCCAATGTGGTTGTGGTTGGAACCCAGTGGGGAGATGAAGGCAAGGGAAAGATCGTTGACCTGCTGACACATTATGCGGACTGTGTCGTCCGTTTTCAGGGCGGCAATAATGCGGGCCATACCCTGGTGGTTGAAGGAAAGAAATTTATATTCCATATCATTCCGTCGGGGATTCTTTACGAAGAGAAGAAGTGCATGATCGGCAACGGAGTGGTTATTGATCCCGGGGTGTTGCTGGAGGAGATGCGGGGTCTTGCGGCAAGCGGCCTGGCGGTGACTCCGGAGCGTTTGCGGATCAGTGAGAACGCCCATCTGATAATGCCCTATCACAAGGCCCTGGATCATGCCCAGGAAGCGAGTACCAGCAGCGAAAAGAAAATCGGAACCACGGGGCGCGGCATCGGACCATGTTACGGCGACAAGGTACTCCGCAAGGGCGTCAAGATGGGAGATATTCTTGATGACTCCCTTTTTCGGGACAAGCTCCAGGAGTATGTTGAGGAGAAAAATTTTCAGCTGACCAAGCGATTTGGCGCCGCCCCGGTCTCCTTTGATGAGATCCATGACCAGTTTCAGCAGTATGCCGAACAGCTTGCCCCCTATGTCGGCAATGTCTCGCTGGAGCTGGATATCGCCCGCAGGGCGGGAAAGCATATCCTTTTTGAGGGGGCGCAGGGTACCCAGCTTGATATTGACCACGGAACATACCCCTTTGTTACCTCTTCGAACACCGTGGCTGGCAATGCCTGCATCGGGTCCGGTTTCGGGCCCTCCCATATTGATTCGGTGATCGGTATTCTCAAGGCCTATACAACCCGGGTGGGCAGCGGACCCTTTCCCTCGGAGCTTTTTGATGCGGTGGGCGACGAACTGCAGCGCAAGGGCGGCGAGTTCGGGGCCACCACCGGGCGCCGGCGGCGCTGCGGCTGGCTCGACATGGTTGTTGCCAATGACGCGGTTCGGCTGAACGGGGTTACCGGGCTGGCGATTACCAAGCTTGATGTCCTGAGCGGTCAGCCCGCGTTGAAGATCGCCACTTCCTACCTGGATGGAGAGCAGGGGTATCAAACCATGCCCGGCAATATCCGGGCCACCCAGCGGGTGCAGCCGGTCTATGAAGAGGTGCCGGGTTGGCAGGCGGAAATCGATCATGTCAGGGCATTCGCGGATCTGCCGGGAGCGGCCCGCGACTATATCCGCCGCATCGAGGATCTTACCGGTGTGCCCGCGATAATAGTTTCCGTGGGTCCGGACCGGGCCGAGACCTTGCTGCTGCGAAACCCCTTTGAGAGTTGATATCCCCGGGTCCGGGAAACCCCCGGATAAAAAGATTGCTAATAAGCGATGATGGATTATATTTTACAGGTTTTATTTCACGATTAAGTGATGCTACTTCAAGCGGAGGCGTTAAACTGCTATGGCAAGAATAACTGTTGAAGATTGTTTGGAAAAAATTGAGGATCAAAATCGATTCGCCCTTATCCATCTGGCGGTCTCCCGGATCAAGCAGCTTCGCCGGGGCTCAAAACTGCTGGTAACAAACAGAAAAAACAAGGAAGTGGTAATGGCGCTTCGGGAGATTGCAAGTGGCAAGGTGAGTTCGGCAAATATCCGGGAGTTGTCCCGGAAGCAGCCCGAAGTTGTTGCCCAGAAGGAAGAGGGTGAATCGGCCTAGGGGGCTGGTTGGGATGTTGGATTATGGAGGCGGAATATTATCAATTACTCGGTGTGTCGCGGACGGCTTCAGGCGATGAAATAAAAAAGGCCTATCGTAAGCTGGCCATGAAATACCATCCGGACCGGAATCCGGATAACAAGGAAGCGGAAGAGAGATTCAAGGAGGCCACCGAGGCCTACGAGGTCTTGAGTGATGCCCAGAAGCGCCAGATCTATGATGCATACGGCCATCAGGGCCTGAAAAATTCCGGCTACAGAGGCCCTGGTAATTACGAGGATATCTTTTCAAGCTTTGGCGATATCTTTGGTGATCTCTTCGGCGGTTTCGGCGGGCGGCGGCAGACCAGGAACGGCCCTGTTGCCGGTTCGGACCTCCGGTATGACATGACCATTTCCTTTATGGAAGCGGTGCACGGCGTTGAGAAAGAGGTCGAGATCTTAAAGCGCGAAACCTGCTGGACCTGCGAGGGGTCCGGGTTGAGACCCGGATATCAGGCTGAGACCTGCTCCGCCTGCCAGGGACGTGGCCAGATACTCCGGGCCCAGGGCTTTTTTCAGATCAGCTCCACGTGTCCGCGGTGCCAAGGCCAGGGGCAGATGATCACCGAACCGTGCAACGACTGTTCCGGCGAGGGGCTTATCGGCCGCAAGAAGAAGGTCTCCCTCAAGGTGCCGGCCGGAGTGGATACAGGTTCGCGGATGCGTCTGCGGGGTGAGGGCGAGGGAGGGCGCCGGGGCGGTGGTTCCGGGGATCTCTATGTTGTCATCCATGTAGATGCCCATGAATTTTTCCAAAGAGAGGGTGACAGTATTTATTGCCGTCTTCCCCTCTCCTTTGATCAGGCGGCACTCGGGTGCAAGATGGATGTCCCTACTATTCATGGGAAGAAAGAGATTTCCATTCCCAAGGGAACCCAGGCAGGGCGGGTCTTTACCCTGAAAAACGAGGGCGTCCCCAATCTTCGTGGTCATGGCCGCGGCGATATGTTTGTTGAGGCGCAGATCGTGACCCCGACCAAATTGAGCAAGCGCCAGGTGGAACTGCTCAAGGAGTTCGGGGCGTTGGAGCGGGAAAAAGGTGAAGACAGCCATGGTGAAGGTTTTTTGAAGAAGCTGTTTAATTTTTAGCGGTTGGACCGGCCTTTAAAGCCGCAGCAGGTGTCTGTGGCCCCACGTGGTATCGAGGAAAGCGGTGGAAAAGGTGTTGAGCCATTTTGACGAAACCGGCAACGCCAGAATGGTTGATGTCGGAGCCAAGGCGGATACGGAGCGCGAGGCGATTGCCGCCGGCAGCGTCCATATGTCCCGCGAGGCCTTTGACAAAGTCAAGGCAGGTTCCATCGGCAAGGGGGATGTGCTGGGAATTGCCCGGATTGCCGGGATTATGGCGGCAAAGAATACAGACCAGCTGATTCCGTTGACCCACACCCTTCTCCTTGATAAAGTGGAAATTTCCTTCAGTTTTACTGAGGATGAGTGTGCGGTTCTGATACAGTCGGTGGTCAGATGTCTTGGCAAGACGGGCGTTGAAATGGAGGCGTTGACCGCGGTTTCCGTGGCCGCCTTGACGATATATGATATGTGTAAGGCTGTTGATAGGGGCATGGTAGTCCGCGATATCCGGCTGCTGAGCAAGTCAGGCGGAAAGAGCGGGATCTATCAGGCAAGATGAGACGTAGGCATATCCTGTTTGTTGGAAGAGGGTAAGGCGTTTCAGGCTGCATGATGTCATGTGCTGCTTGTCAGTGTAACCGGGAGAATAACGATGGACAAGGAACTGCAGGGATATTTCAAGAAAAAACTTGAGGACATGAGTCAGAAAATACTGGACGAGGCTGAGAAGACTCTTCTGGAAATGACTGATAGTAATGATAACTATCCAGATCCCACGGATCGTGCAACCGCTGAATCGAATCGTAACTTCGAGTTGCGGATCCGTGACCGGGAGCGGAAGCTTCTTTCCAAGATCCGCGAGGCCCTGGAAAGGATCGAGGGCAATACCTATGGTGTCTGCGAGGTGTGTGAGGAGGATATCGGCGAGAAACGGTTGGAGGCCCGTCCGGTGACCACACTCTGCGTCAAGTGCAAGACCGCCCAGGAACAGCATGAGCGGGAGCACGCGCAACCATGAGGTGATACGCGCCGGTGTCGGTTTCGGGCCGTTGCCGGTTCACGCGGGTTTTTTTTGCAGTGAAGAAATCTTCCGGCAGGGGTGAAACGCCCCGGCGGAATCCGAGACCGGGCCAGGAGTATATGTACCGGTTGTAATTTCAGAGCACCAGCGGGCTTGCTTTCGTGCGGGCCGCACACAGGACGGAATGCCAGAGTTACGAAAGGACCCAGTGTTGGGGAGGTGGATCATCATCTCCAAGGAGCGCAGTCGGCGGCCAACGGATTTCATTGTTGAGGAGCCGAAGGTCACGGGTGGATTCTGTCCTCTGTGCCAGGGGAATGAGAACACCACCCCCCCGGAGGTTCTGGTATACGGCCGTAATGTGACGTCTCCGGCCAACACGCCGGGGTGGAGCCTGCGGGTGGTTCCCAATAAATATCCGGCCCTGGTGATAGAGGGGGATCTGAACAAGGAGGGTGCCGGAATCTATGATTTGATGAACGGTATCGGTGCCCACGAGGTACTGGTTGAGACCCCCAACCATGATGAGACCTTTATCTCCCTGCCGCCTTATCGGATGGCCAACGTCTTTCGCGCCTTTCGTGACCGGATTGTAGACCTGGGTCGTGATCCGCGATTCCGCTATGTCATGGTGTTCAAGAATAACGGGAGGTCCGCGGGCGCTTCCCTTGAGCATACCCACTCCCAACTGGTGGCCCTGCCGATTCTGCCGCGGCTGATCGTCTCTGAACTGGAAGGCAGCCTCTCGTATTATACCTATAAGGAACGGTGTATCTACTGCGATATCATCCGCCAGGAGGTTCGCGAGAAAGTCCGGGTGGTCAGTGAAAATGATGAGTTCCTGGCCATTGTCCCCTTTGCACCCCGTTCTCCCTTTGAGATGTGGATAATGCCTAAAAAACATTATTCGTCCTACGTCATGCTCCAGGAATCTTCCTTTGAATCCCTTGCCATGCTCTTTTCCGAGTGCATGAGAAGGCTTGATGCGTGCATTCCCAATGTTCCCTATAATTTTGTTCTCCACGGCGCGCCTTTGCGTTCCGAGCCGCTGGAGCATTTTCACTGGCATTTTGAGATCAGGCCCAAACTGACCAGCATTGCCGGGTTTGAGTGGGGGTCCGGGTTTTATATCAATCCCATGCCTCCTGAAGAGGCTGCCACTTATCTCCGAGAGGCCCTTGGAGGATGAGATCGTCCGCGCGGGCTCTCTGGATAAGCCGGGATCGGGCTGTCATTAATTGGTGTCCGCCCGGAAAGTCTGTTTTTTCCGGATGAAAACTAATTGGTCACGAGGAAGAAAAATATGAAAAAGATTCTGCTTGTTGACGATGAGGAAGGAATCCATCTTCTTTATCGGGAAGAGCTTGAAGAAGAGGGGTATGAGGTGCATTCCGCTCTGCGTGGGGCAGAGGCCCTGGAAAAGCTGGCCATCATATCTCCAGATCTGGTGATACTCGATATCAATATGCCGGATATGAACGGCATCGAGGTTCTGCGCCGGATGAAGGAGATCAACTCCAAACTCCTGGTGATTCTGAGCACCGCCTATCATGAGTACAAACAGGATCTCGGTGCCTGGGCCTCAGATGATTATATTGTCAAATCCGCCGACCTTTCCGAACTGAAAGCCGCCATCAAGCGTCATCTCCCGGAATAGTGAGAAGTCGCGTTGCCGCCGAAGCAGTTCAGTGTCGCACCTTTTATATGAAAGATATTCAGAGCCAGGCTGACCACCGTCGTATCAACATCAAGAAGGTCGGGGTCAAGGAGATTTCCTATCCGATCACCGTGCTGGATAAGGCACGGGCTGTGCAGCGGACCGTTGCCAATGTAAATATGTACGTCAACCTGCCCCACCTGTTCAAGGGCACCCACATGAGCCGGTTCGTGGAGATTCTCAACCGGTTTCACGGCCAGGTCGAAATCAAGAGTTTCATGGCGGTCCTCGAGGAGATGAAGGAGCGGCTTGATGCCCAGGCGGCGCACGTGGAGCTTGAGTTTCCTTATTTCCTGAAAAGAAACACCGGCCAGGGAAACTGTATCGGGATGGCTGAGTATGATTGCCGGATGCACGCCTCCCTGGAGGCGGAGGAAAGGCTGATCATGGAGGTGCGGGTACCGATCACCGCGTCCATACCTGCATATGAGGGGGATGGATTGCCCCGCTCCCCCGGCCGCTGGGGATATGCAAATATCCGGTTACGCTTTCGGCATTTTGTCTGGCTTGAGGATCTGATCCAGATGGTTGAAGAGGTTATTTCAGGTAAGGTCCGGGCCGTGGATCGTGCCCATGACCAGGGAGAGCTCTCGGTGGAGGGAGTGACCAGGGACCTGGGGGAAATGCTGTCGAGTCACCCTGATATCAGATGGTTTTCAATCATGGTCGAGAACCTTGCCGAAGGGTACAGCACCTTTGCTTCCATGGAATGGCCGCAAGAGGAAGAAGAGGGATATTAAACGGTGTCCGACCGGAAACGGACCGGTCCACCCATCCGTTTCCGGATGAAAAGCAAAAAAGCTACATTACACTGTGGAAGGCAGACCCCATGCACCAGGAACTTCTTTTTGAAATAGGAACAGAGGAGATCCCGGCGGGCTATATCAGCCCCGTCCTGGAAAAAATGAAGGAATTGCTGGCCGCCCGGTTGAACGAACGCGCGCTCTCTTTTGACACGATCCGTACCGTGGCAACCCCGCGCCGGCTGACAGTCTGCGTCTCCGGTCTGGTGGATTGCCAGCAGGACCGCAAAGAAGAGTTTCTCGGGCCTCCGAAAAAGGCTGCCTTTACCGGAGAAAGAACGCCAACCAAGGCGGCCATCGGCTTTGCCGCCTCCAAAGGGGTTGCGGTTGAAGATCTCCAGGTGGTTTCGACCCCAAAGGGTGAGTATGTTTCTATAACCCTTGAGATAAAAGGGGAGACCACCCCAAGGCTCCTTGCCGAACTCCTGCCGCAACTGGTCCATGATCTGCCCTTTCCCAAATCCATGCGCTGGGGGCATCACCGTTTCAGTTTTGCCAGGCCCATCCAGTGGCTTCTTGCGCTCTACGGGGGGCAGGTGATCCCCTTTGCAATCGGCGGGATCGAAAGCGGCAACACCACCCGCGGCCATCGTTTTATGGCCCCTGATCCCCTGGTGGTCACTGATTTTGCCCAGTACCGGGATTCCCTGCGCGCCGGTTTTGTCCTGGTTGACAGCGAAGAAAGGCGTTCCGCGGTTATCAGGGAGATCGTGCGGGCAGCTGCTATTGTCGGAGGCGAGGTAAGGCCGGATGACGAGCTGGTTGATACGGTGACCAATCTGGTTGAGTATCCCCATGCGATCTGCGGCGAGTTTGAGCACCGTTTCCTCGATCTGCCCGATTCGGTACTTGTTACCGCGATGCGGGAACACCAGAAATATTTCTGTGTGCAGGGGAGCAACGGAAAGCTGCAGCCCAATTTTGTGGCTGTCAATAACACCGGGATCAAGGATCTCCGGATGGCGGCATCCGGCCACCAGCGGGTTCTCAGGGCGCGGCTTGAGGACGCCCTCTTTTTCTTCAGAGATGACCAGACAAGAAAACTTGGCGAACGGGTTGCCGACCTGGTCGGGATCACCTTTCAGGCGGGGCTCGGTACGATGCGCGAGAAAACCGCGCGGGTCGAGCGGCTGGCCGCAGTTTTTGCCGGTACATTTGCCCCCGGGGACGTGGCAACGGTCGAGCGGGCGGCGCATCTCTGCAAGGCGGATCTGCTCACCGCCCTGGTCAATGAATTTCCATCCCTTCAGGGAGTGATGGGCCGTGATTATGCCCTGCTCGATGGCGAGGATGAGAGGGTGTCCGAGGCGATCCTCGACCACTACCGACCGGTCCGTTCCGGCGGGGAACTTCCCCGGGGGATTGTCGGCGCCCTGGTCAGCATGGCCGACCGGCTTGATTCCATAGTCGGTTGCTTCGGAATAGGCCAGGTTCCCTCGGGAACCGCGGATCCTTTCGGGCTGCGCCGTCTCGCACTGGGGTTTATTCATATTATCGAGGCACGGGGTTTTACCCTTGACCTTGATGAGGCGATCAGGACAGCGATCGGGCTCTATGGCGGTCAGTTGACCCAGGATCATGATCTGATTGTTTCCGGGGTTTCTGAATTTATAAAAGGGCGGTTTGTCCACAACCTGATTTCCGTTGGGGTCCCGGGATCTGCGGTGGAGGCGGTGGTTTCCGTCTCCTGCAATGAACTCGTTGACTGCCGCGCCCGGATTGACGCCCTGGCAGCCATCCGCCAGGAACCGACCTTTACCACCCTTGCCGCCGCCTTTAAGCGGGTCATGAATATTGTTAAGGACAACAAGGAAACCGCCGTGGTGGAGGAACTCCTGCAGAGTGAGGCGGAGAGAGATCTCTACCGGGTGTTTCGAAAGGTTGAGGGGGCGATTGCCCCTTTGCTTGATAAAAAGGAGTACGGGCTGGCCCTTGAGCATATTTTACAGATGAAGGAGCCGGTGGACACCTTTTTTGATGAGGTCATGGTCATGGTTGACGATGCCGCGCTCAAAGACAATCGGCTCAATCTGCTTACCGCCATTGCCGGGATGTTTCTCCGGATCGGAGATTTCTCGAAAATGCAGATTTCGTTGCCCGGATAGATCGGGCCCGCCCGAAAGCACAAAGCGCTTGATCCGTGTGATCCATAAAAAAAAGCCGCCCCGGGGGGCGGCTTTTTTTATGGATCTCTATGCGGCTCCGACTTACTCTTTCGGATGGCAGCCGTCACATTTGGTGGGGCCTTTTGCCTCTTTCTTGTGGCATTCCTTGCACTGGGCATGGGCAGCGTTTTTGTAGCTGTCCAACTTGCTTTCAGGGGTCATTTTTGTGCTGTTGTGGCAGGTGGCGCATTTCTCGATCTTGTCATCATCACCACAGGGAATCTGTTTGCCAGCGTCGTCAGACTTGTGATGGCAGGTGGCGCAGGGGTAGGCGTCCTGATGCTTCTTGTGCGGGAATGTGGCAGGTTTTTTTCCTTCTTCGGTCTTAAGGACCATGTCGGCCGCGCCGGTGTCTCGTGCAATCGCGTTGCTGCCGATTATGGCGACGCTAAAGATAAATGCTACTGCGGTCAGGCCGATTAACAGTTTTTTGCTCATTTCTCTTACCCTCCTTTTGAGTATTTTAGTTTACCGAAATCCATGAATGACGATTCATTAAAACTATTCAATTGTTAGTCCGAACGACATTGTTTGTCAAGAAAATATCAAAAGAATGGAGGTCGCGGTTGCGGCGTGTCCCGGCGATCCATTCTGTTTGCCCGGTGCCGCATGGGCTTGTTGTCAGGGTGCGGATATGGTATTTATGGGTGGAGCTTGTTGAGTCATGAAGATTCCGCCCCTGGGGGTGCTAACCGATTATTCTGTATAATGGAGGCAGTATGACCGTAAAAAAGGCGTTGCAGGTGAACATGGTAAAAAAAGAGACACTGTATGTTGCGGTGTTTCTTGCAGTGGTTGTTGGTTTTTTTGGCGGGGTTATCTACAGCGCGGTTAAATCAGGTCCCTCCTCCGGTCCTGTATCTTCCGGCCCTGCGCCCCAGCAGCAGGGCGGAGGCATATCACCGGAAATGGCCCAGCGCACCCTGGCCCTCGAGCAGGAGGTGGCGGCTAATCCCGGAAATGGAGATGCCTGGACCCAGTTGGGCAATGTCTACTTTGACAGCGACCGATATGATCAGGCGATCAGGGCCTATACCAGGTCTTTGGAGATTTTTCCCAACAATCCTGATGTGCTGACCGATCTCGGGGTTATGTACCGTTTGAGCGGGCAGCCGAACAAGGCAATTGAGGTCTTTGACAAGGCAATCTCAATCAATCCCCGGCACGAACAGTCGCGGTTTAACAAGGGGGTCGTCCTTCGCTACGATCTTGATGACCGGGACGGGGCGATAAAGGCCTGGGAGGAGCTGCTTAAGGTCAATCCCAACGCGGTGGCGTCGGGTGGCGTGCCGGTAAGCGAGGCGATCAAGCAGCTGTAAGTTTTGACGGAATACTGATGAAAAAAAATGGCTGAAGAGAGGAGGATCTCTTTAGCCATTTTTTTTACAATGCGGAGGAGATAATTATCCCCTTGAAATAGTGGTTGAACTTACGGCCGGTACTCATACGCCCCCTTGTCATAGTCATCCACCCCGTCTCCAGCCGGTGCCGGCATGTCGTAGGGACGCGAATTATTGTCAAGGTCGACCAGCGGGGTAACATCCGGGGCGTCAACCGTGGCGTCACCGGTGTCAATACAGTTGGAATCCGCCTGCAGACGGTAGTTGCCGCCCGTGGTCGGGGAGCCGCTCCCCGCGGTATCACGCAGGACGAATTTCGGGTCCACCGCTGTTTCAGTCAGGTACAGGGTTTCAACGGTTCCGTTGGTCTCTCCGGAGCCGCCCGCATTGCCCCAGATGATGGAGTTGCGGACCGTTTCCGTGCCGTTCGCCTGCAAACCGCTGCCGTATCTGCCGGCATGGTTGTCGGCGATGGTGCTGTAGTAGAGTTTCAGGGTGCCGCTGTTAAAGATGCCGCCGCCGCCGTTGGTGATACCTGATGAGGCGGTGTTGCCGGCGATGAGGCTGTTGATGATGGTGGCCGTGCCGCCCGCGTTCTGGATGCCGCCGCCACCGCCGGTGGCGGTGCTGCTGTTGCCAAGGACTGTCGCCCGGATGAGATTCAGCACTGATGTGTTATTTATGCCGATGGCACCGCCCGCGCCCCCGGAGTTTGACCGGAAGGTGGTGTTGGTGACAGTGGCTGTTGTGCCCTGCAGGTAGATGCCGCCGCCGGCGCGGTTGACACTGACGGTATTGCTGGACACCGTGCTGTCGTCCATGGTGAACGGCGAGTTGATGGCATAGATACCGCCGCCGTAGCCGTTGGCGTTGTTGGCATTGTTGGTGATGGTCACGTTGATGAAGGATGAGGAGTTGGTCAGTGCGTTCATGTAAATGGCCCCGCCGCCGTCCGCTGCGTCGTTGTTGTCGAACACGGTATCGCTCACCGAAAGAGGCACCGCCGCAGTAGAACCGGTGAGGTAGAGGGCGCCGCCGGTGGAGGACTGACCGTTGTTGTTGAAGGTCGAGTTATTCTCGATGACCAGGGACGAGGTCGCGCCGGTCATGTAGATTGCGCTGCCGCTCCTGGATGTGCCGCTGCGGTTGTTGTCCACTGAACTGTTGGAAATCCGCAACCTGGATTCTGACACATAGAATGCGCCGCCATGGTTGTTGCTGCCGTAGTTCCAGTCGATGGTGGACCCGCTTACCACGGTTTCGTTGGCAATATTGCTGAGGTAAATTCCGCCGTAGTTGGGCGCCTCGTTGTAGCTGATCTCGGAGTTGGTGATGGTCAGGCTGCCGGTGGTGGGGCCGACAAAATAGATGCCCGCCCCGTTGCTGGCGGTATTCTTGGTGCCGCTGCCGCCGCCGATGGTGGTACCGGTGATGGTCGCCCCGCCGGCCGCGCCCTTGATGTAGATGGCCCCGCCGCTGCGGTTGGTGGCCGCGTTGCTGGTGATGGTACACTCTTCAATGACCGGTGAGCCGTTGTTGATATAGATGCCGCCGCCTCCGTCACCCTGGTTGTACTTGTTGCCGGTGATGGTAGAGCTTCTGATGGTCGGTGAACTGTTGAGGACGTAGATACCCCTGGCGTAGTCGCCGTTGTTGGCGTTATCAATGACAAAACCCTGGAGGACCGCCCCGTTGTTTTCACCGCTGGTAAAGCGGACCACCGCGGTATTTTCCACCGGGGTTGCCTGGATACCGGTTCCGGTAATGGTGGAGGCCCCTGGATTCTGGGCATAGATGGTGATGTTTTTGCCGGAGAAATTTATGTTCTCGGCATAGGTGGCATCGGATGCGCGGATAAAGCTGCCATCCAAGGTGCCGGCATCATCGATCGCCCACTGGATTTTCGCAAAGTCGCAGCCAGAGGCGCAGGCGGTGATGGCGGTGCTGATGGTAACGGTCTTGAAATTGGGATAGGCCGCGTTGCCAACCGCGGAATCGGTTCCATCGGATGCAACAAAGGCGTATCTATAGGTCCCCGGGGTGACAACAGATTTTCCCAGGGTGTAGAGCTTGCCGTTGGTATAGTCGGTGTCGGTTGCGTCCACCTCATTCATGGCAAAGAGTTCCGTGCCCTCTTCCCCGGTATAATCAGTGTCATTGTTCAGATCAATCCACAACTGCGGCGCTGAACTGGGCGCGGTGTTTTCAATATCCGTGTATTTCATCCGGAAGGTGAGGGTGTAGTATTCAGGTCCGGTATCCGGACTGACTCCGTCAATGGTATAGCCATTTTCACCGGTCCAGTCGAGATCCGGCGCGTTGTTGGTCTGGAACACCCCGACCTGTGAATCGCCGGCAGGTGCCCCGCTTGCCGCCGCAGCGCCGTCCGAGGCGTAGAATCGGTAGTTGAGATAGCCATCGCCTGCCCCTGCCCAGTTCAGGGTCATGGTCTTTGTATAGACCTTGCCGTCGCTGTAGACAAGGTCGCCGCCATCAAGGCCGGTCATGGCGTATTTTTCGCCCGGTTCGTAGGTGGCGTTGTCGTTCTCGTCGACCCATACCTCAATTGTGGTCGGAGCCTGGTTGTCACTGTCGGTGTAGGAAACCCGGAAGGTGTAGCTGGCGCCGCCCACCGCGTTGTTGGGATCGACCCCGTCTGGTGTGTAGGCGCCGCTGCCGACCCAGGCAAGAGAGGGCGGGTTGTTGGTGACGGTCACTGTTTTGTCGGTGGTGGCCGGTGTGCCGGTGGCCGGTGCGCCGTCAGAGGCGTAAAAGCGGTAGTTGAGCACCGTATCGCCTGCCGGGGTTAACTGCACGGTCTTGCTGTAGTTCTTGCCGTCGGTGAAAACGGTGTCATTGGTATCGAGCGCGGCCAGGGTGATCCTTTCGCCAGCATCGAGATAATCTCCGTCATCGTTTCTGTCGATCCAGACCTGGATCGCGGTGGGTGGGTCGTTGTTGGCATCGGTATAGGTGATCCGGAACTCGAAGTTGCCGGTGGGTCCGCTGTCCGGATCCGCGCCGTCAGCGGTGAAATTGCCAGACCCGACCCAGGAAAGGGCTGGCGGGTTGTTGATGACCACGTTCCCGGTCGAGGTCGCCGGGCCGGTCGCGGTACTGATGGAGTCGTTGGCGTAAAAACGGTAGCTGAGCGCACCGTCGCCGCTATGATTCAAGGCAAGGGTCTTTGTATAGATCTTGCCGTCGGAGTACACCGCATCACCGTCCGCGGCGGTCATGGCGTACTTTTCACCCGCGTCAAAGAGTCCGTTGTCATTTTCATCAACCCAGACCTGGATCGCGCCTGGCGGGTTGTTGTCCGCATCCACATAGGTTACCCGGAATTCAAAGGACGCGCCGCTGCTGCCGGTATCAGAATTCACGCCGTCGGCACTGTACCCTGTTTCGCCGGTCCAGGTGAGAGCAGGCGCATAGTTGGTCACGGAAACCACTTCGTCCGCCCCCATATCGACACCCGCGCCCAGGGGCCGGATGTTGTTGTCTATGTCAAGACCTGGGGCTCCGGCGGCGGTGCCCATGTCAACGGCCGGCGAGTTGAGCTGCAGGTGATAATTGCCGCTGGAGGTGGGCGCGGAGGTGTAGCTGACCGGGCTGACAAAGAGCGGGTCAATATTGATGTTATTGTTGCCGGTAAAGCCGCTCTGCCTGATATCGGAGTAGGAGGCGGTGACCGTGCCGTTGATTTCATGTTTGGCGCTGGTGCCGCCGCCCACGCCGCCGTTTCGCCAGAAGATGGAGTTTTTGACGGTTATGGCCGGGGCACCGGTGGTGTGCAGGCCGCCGCCCTGGGCGTTGGCGCTGTTGCCGGCAAAGGTGGAATTGGTGATGTTCACGGTATGGGCGTTGGTGTTCTGGTCGATCCAGAAACCGCCGCCCTCAAAACCGGTGGCCTTGTTGCCCGTGACAAAGGTGTTCTGGATTGTCGTGCCGGCCGTTGCAGCGACGGAGGAGAAGGTCCCTCCCCCGCCGCGGGAAGCCGCAGTGTTGCCGGTGATGGTACAGCGGTCCAGGGTTATGGTGCCGCCGGCCATATAGAATCCACCATGGTTGGCGGTGGTTGAGTTGTCCCTGATGATGGAGTCGGTAATGGTAATGGAGTTGCCCGCCCCGTTGCTGTACAGCAGGGCGCCGGCGCTGCCGCTGGTGTTGTTGGCAAAGGTGGAGCCGGAGATAGTGGTTGCATCAAGGTTGGCGAGATAGAGGGCGCCGCCTTCAAAGGTCGAATTGCCGTACTGCAGGGTGCTGTCGGTGATGGTCAGATTGAAGGTGCCGCCGCCGTCGGTCAGGTACATGATGCCGCCCCGGTTGCCGGCGGAATTTCTGGTGGCAGCAATGGTGCCGGCATCGGTGGTGTCGCTGGCTGTGAAGGTGGAGTCAGCCACTGTTATGGAGACATTGCCGCCGGTGGTGTTGGCGTAGATGGCGCCTCCGTATGTGGCCGTGTTCTTGGTAAAGGTCGAGCCGCTGACGGTGAGGGCTGCATCGGCGCTGGATGTCATGTAGACGCCGGCGCCGTTGCCGCCGCTGACCGCGTTGTCGTGGAAGGTGCTGTTGGTAATAACCGCCGAGGCGCCGCTTTCCAGATAGACGGCGCCGCCGTTGAAACTGCTGGTATTCCCGCTCAGGGTGGTGTCGCTGATGGTGACGGTGGATCCGCTGGTGGAAACATAGACGCCGCCCGCCCGGCCAGCGGTGTTGGAGGTCACAATGGAGTTGGTGATAACGGGCGAGGAGTTGCTGATATGGAACCCGCCGCCGTAGCTGCCGTTGTTGCCGTCCCGGATGGTGAGGCCGTTGAAGGTGGTGTCCGCACCGTTGGTCAGGGTGACCGCGGTGCCCGCATCACCGGCATTGAGGATGGTGGCGGCCGCGCCGTTCACCGAGGTGATGGTGAGATCCTTGTTGTTTATGGCGATGGTCTCGCTGCAGGTGCCGTCCGCCACCAGGATGGTGTCTCCGTTGACCGCGTTGTTGATTGCCGTCTGGATGGTGGTGTAGTCGTAGTCGCCGATTGCCTGGCAGGATACCTTGATCGCGTTAATCAGGATGGTGACCATACTGTCGGCGGTAGGCGCACCGGTGGCGCTGGCCGTGCCGTCGCTTGCGTAAAAGCGGTAGTTGAGCACGCCGTCGCCCGCCGCGGCAATGGCGGTGGTAAGGGTATAGAGTTTGCCGTCCGAGGTGTCGCTGTCTCCGCCATCCACAGCGGTAAGATCGATCTTCTCGTTGGCATCGTCATAATCCTCGTCATCGTTTCTGTCAAGCCAGAGCTGGATAGATGAAGGGGTGTCGTTGTCCGCGTCACCAAAGGACACCCGGAAGGTAAACGAGCTGTCCGCCGTCCCGGAATCGGGGTTCGCGCCATCGCGCACATATCCCGTTTCACCTGTCCACCAAAGGGTCGGCGCACTGTTTGCCGAGGTGACGGTAAAGGTTTTGTCACTGATTGCCGCGCCGGTGGCATTGTCGGTGCCGTCCGAGGCATGAAAGCGGTAGTTGAGGGTGCCATCGCCTGCCGCGGCAATTACCAGGGACCTGGAATAGAGCTTGCCGTCGGTGTACGTGGCGTCGCCACCATCAACCGCGGTCAGGGCATACTTCTCCCCGGGTTCGTAGGTGGCGCTGTCATCGGTATCCACCCATACTTCGATGGCCGTGGGTGCGTTATTATCACTGTCCGCGTAGCTGGCCCGGAAGGTGAAGGTGGATCCTCCCGCCCCGCTGTCCGGGGAAACGCCGTCGCCGCTGTATCCGGTTTCGCCGGTATAGGAGAGGGTCGGGGCATTATTGGTTACGGTGATGGTGTTGGCAGCGGGATCTGTAGGGTCGCCGGAGGCGGTGCCGTCGATGGCGTCAAATTTGCCGTCGCTGGCATAGAAGCGGTAGCTGAGGGTGCCGTCGCCGGCCGAGCCCACGGCAACGATCCGGCGGTAGAGTTTGCCGTCCGTCACGTCAAGGTCATTATCAACGGCGACCATGTCGTATTGTTCACCAGTCTCATAGGTGCCGCTGTCATCCTCGTCGACCCATACCTGGATCGCCCTGGGCGTCTGGGCATTGGCGTCGGTGTACTTGATGCGGAAGGTGAAATAGGTGCCGCCGGATCCGCCGTCCGGGTTGGCGCCGTCGGAGATGTAGCCCGCCTCGCCGGTCCAGTCCAGGGACGGGGCAGCCGGTGCCGTTGGCGGGGATCGGTCATATTTGGCATAATTGCCGCCATGGCAGGCGGTACAGATATTGGAGGCGCTGGTGCCGCTCCAGACCGTGCGGTCGCTGGCTGACAGGAGAACGTAGTTGGCAGGCGGATCATTGGGCCAGGGGGGATTGTAGGTGGTGGTTGCGTTGCCGTACCAGACCACCAGGCCGGCCGCCTTGTTGATAAGCGAGCCGTCCCGGACCATGGAATGCTGGGATGAGCCGTGCACGTTATGGCAGGTGACGCAGGTAATGCGGCTGTCACCACCTCCGGTCCAGTCTGAATCGAAATTGAGATTGACAAAATCCAGGTGATATTCATGGAGGTTGACCGGCACCGACTTGCCTGAGTTCCAGCCGGAACCCACATTGGTGTCATCCCGGAAGCTGGTGGTCACCGGATTGGGGGTTTCGAGCAGGTATTTATTCTCATCGTGGCAGGAGAAACAGAGCCGGAAATCATCGGAATTCAGAGGGAGTTGGTCGGGGCGGGGGATACTCATAGATTCAGCGCCGGAGACGCTCTTCAGCCGGTATCCGGTCTGATAATTGCTGGAGCCACTGCTGTAGGTCCGGGCGTTGCCATCCACATGGGCGTTGGAGTAGTCGTGGCAGTTGGCGCATTCCTTGCCGGCTCCGTAGGTCAAGCCGCCGCTGGCGGCATAGGTTGTCGCAACCGGCAGGCCGTGGCCGGTCTTGTAATAGCCCCAGCCGGTGCCGTAGGCATAGGCCCCGGATTCATCGCCCACCACATTGGGGGCGGTAATCCCGGAAACCACTGAGGCGACTTCGTCGTGGCAGGTGGCGCACCATTTCTCCTTGCCGGCCAGAAGGGTATGGGGGTTGCCGCCGGCATGGTCGTACGCGCCGGTGGTCCAGAGGTTTTTTGCCCCCACTGTTGCGTCGGAAACGCCATTATAAGTGCCAAGCGGCGAGTGGCAGGTGTCGCAGACATCGGTCTCTGACAGGGAAAACTTGCCGTCGCCGTCACCATCAACGCCTGAGGCAAAATAAGGGAAATTTGTCGTATTGTGGCAGGCGGCGCAGGCCAGGGCCGGTCCCTTCAGGTCGTCAACGTCATTTTCAGTATGGGTGGAGTGGCTCCAGGTTGAACCTCTTCCCTGGCTGAAAAGGCCCGGCGAGTATTCGTATCCGGCATCATGGCCGTGGCATGGCTCACATCCGGTGCCGCCCCCTGTTCCGCCATGGGCAAAACCCGATTGGTGGGTATGGCATTCGGTGCAGGAGCGGTCTGGGTAATGAACATCGCCCGCCGCAAGGGCGGCCGGGCTCCAATGACTGGTCTGGGTATGGCAGACCTGGCAGATGCCCTTGGGAAATACCGTGCTTGTCTGGTCGGTGAACCCGCCGTTGCCGGCAGCGGTGTTGTCAAAAAACTTCACCGGGATGGTGAATCCGTTTTTGGTGACACTCTGTCTGACCAGCTGGCCGAAGATGATCCCGAACTCCGAGGGGAGGGGGGATCTGGCGTAGACCGGGGTGACATCGCCCTTGACCGTAATCGTGTTGGCGATATCGTCAACCGCCACCACCTGGAAACTCAGCGAACCGCTCTGGTCCGTTTCCCGGAAGAGCCGGTCGGGCAGGAGCACGGTTCTGCGGTATTGCGCGGTTTTCTCGGCCAGTCGCGCCGCGTTCCATCCATCCTTGTACTGGAGGGTTCCGGGAACAAGGGTGAGCAGGGTCTCCCCCACCCCGTCATAGAGAAAGTTGGTGATCCGGCCGGTGGCGAGAAAGACGCCCGTCTCACCCACCTCGGCCCATTGGAGCTGCTCCTGGAAATGGGGGGAGTGGCAGTCGGTGCAGCCGATGGTCCAGTTGCCGTAATCGGTATCCGTGGTCAGGCTGGAATGGGTCTTGACCGCCGGGGCGTTGACCATGGAAAAGGGACCTGAATTGGCGGTATGGCAGGAGTTGCAGAGATGGTTGGTGGGTGTGTCGTCGATGTCTGCCGGCGCATGGTCCCAGTAGGGGGATTTTACCGTGGGCAGGATATGGCAGTAGTTGGAACAGCCGATATTGTTGGCCGCGTTGTGGGGCGCTGCCAGTTCGGCTATGGAGACAGCGGTGAAAAAAAGACAAGCGGTTATGAGACAGGCTCCCAGAAGAACAGATCTTTTCGATTTCATGCGTCAGCTCCACTGGCTGTTTTGTTCAGATAGCTGATTCTTATGCAGAATCACTCTCGTGTAAACATTTCAATGTCGGTCTGCGGAGGTGGGTGCTGCCTTTTTTTATATCCATGTATTTATGCATTTTTTGTGCCTGAATTTTTGGATATCGGTTTTCAGGTACCCCGCGCAGAAGTTCAATGGTTTCCACTATGTCTGATTGCTTTCAGGAGGGCAGTGTACTACACAGTAGCACTTTTTCAACCATTCTCCCTGCAAAAAAACGGGTTGGTATATGGTGGTACTTTTTTTCAGACACTGACATTCCGCGGCAGGAGTGACGCAGGGTGTCACTGGTCAGGGGCAATCAGGTCGATTTCCGCGGGATTGTTTGGACAATTGATCTTTCGGGTCAGGGCCATGGCCGGTGCTGGGGGGAAATGTCTGGCTGCCCCGATGTGGTACTCCCCCCGGGGCAGAAAGAGATCGTAGCGCCCCTCCTGGTCGGTCCAGGCAGAGATGAATTCCGGGATACCGTTGACCGCCTGGTGCCGGTCGGCCATTGCGTAGGCCATTGGCACAGGTTTGCCTTTCCGGTCGAGAATTCTGCCGCTGATCCGGACGGTGTTTTCGTTTTTCCGGAGGTGCTGCCGGGCCGCCTCCCGCAGGGCGAGCACGGTGAAATCGAGCCTCTTTCCGTTGTGTTCGTTTATTTCAAAGGCAGACGGCTCTCCGGAGTATTTGTCTCCCAGGGCCAGGGGGCCGACTTTTTCGCCACTTTTCCGCTTTATGGCCACGGCCCAGTATCTGCCAGGCGGTAAGGCCATGCTGTAGCGGCCGTCGGCTCCGCTTTTTGCGGAAATATACCCGGCAGGCTGTCTGACGTTGGGCGTAGTGTAGACCAGGACCTCGGCCCCGGATGTGGGCTGGCCGGTGCCGTCGAGAATCCGCCCCTCCAGTGTCAGGGGATCTGCAGTTGTGGCGGTATGGCCAGCGCCAGTAAAGATGACCCAGAAGAGCAGGGTGAACATGGGCAGGAGGAAGAATCGGTGAGTGCGATGGCTACTCATCAGTTTTTTCGGCACCATCTTCATCTGGCCGGTCCTTCTCTGTCAGTTCCGGTTGCCTCTTTTGCCTCTGCCGGCACCACGATGCTCCCCCGTGGGGCAGTGGCAACCGGCGCGGCAGTCAGGGGCCATTGAAACGGTGGTGGGGATTCAAGTCGGGGCAGATAACGGACCCGGCCCAGGTGGCTTTCATCGGCATGATCGTAAATCACCTGGCCAGGATCACTCCCTCCCCACCAGTTCTCGGCTGCGGCCACGTCGCCCGCGCTGTCAATGCCGATTCCGTAAACACCGTTGCCCACGATGGCGTTGCCGGTGATGATCCCCTCAAAGGTGGATATGGCAATCCCCCTTTCGCCGTTTGCTGCTATGTGGTTGCCGGTGATTGCGGTACGCGCCTCCCGGACGGCGATGCCGTTGATGCCGTTTGCCTGGATCGCGTTGCCGTGGATCTCAATGTTTTCCGTATTCTTGAGAACAAGGCCGGTTTCCTGGTTTGCCTCGATCATGTTGCGGTTGTAGCGGCCATACTCGGCATCGTTTACCACCATGCCGAACCGGTTGCCGGTCATGCTGTTTCTTTCGATGAGGGCCGCCCCTTCCCGGAGACGCAATCCCTCATAGGAGTTATGGGAGAAAACCGTGTCCATGGCCTTGAGATCGGTATGAAGAAAGACCGCGCCGCTGTAATTTTCAAAAACTCGGCTCCTGGTCATGACCACCTCGGAGTCCCGGGCCCGGATGCCGCTTTTATTGTTATGGATCGTGGTGGCAATAATGGTGATCAGGGATTCTTGAAATTGCAGCCCGCGGTAATTGTTGGCAATATCGCAGGAGTTGACCGTGACAATGGAAAAATGGAGATGCAGGGCCCGGTAGGCATCCTCGATCCGGCAGTATTCGAGCAGGTTGCCGGTGTAATCGCTGCCCAGGATATTGATCGCATCCCAGTCGCCGGATTTTCGCTGTTCTTCCGCTGATCGAAAAACAATCGGAGCTGTTGGTGTGCCCTTGGCCACCAGCACCCCCTGGATCATCAGGCCGTTTTCACCGATACCGTCGCCGTTGGTGTCGCGGCGGGTGAATTCGATCCGCGTGCCCGGGAGGATGATCAGCCGGGCGTCGGCAGGAAGGCGCACCACTCCGTTGATCATGATCCGACCCTGCCAGATGGTGGTGCCCATCAGGACATCATCGCCGTATGATCTGGTGATTGCGGTATCCGGCACCGGAGGGGTCGGTCCACCACCAGGCGGGTCTTTGCTGATTTTTGCGGTGAAGCGATCCTTCTGCCGATTATCAAGGATGATGCTCTCCTTGCTCTCCAGCCTGGCCCCGGCCAGCTC
>JBFHXP010000006.1:0-44632 GCA_041598875.1 Desulfobulbales bacterium | reverse complement strand
GGAAAGGGAGATAGAAGATGTCATACAGGAGAGTGATCCGGATATTTTCGGTATCACCTGCCAGACCTCCCTTGTCTACAGCACCATAGAGCTGGCCAGGAAACTGAAACGTCTTTATCCGGAGAAAAGGATCATTGTCGGCGGGGTGCATGCCAGCATCAGGCCCGAGGATCTGCTTTCCGAGGCGAGTATTGACTGCGTTGCCCGGGGAGAAGGCGAGAAGACAATGGTTGAGTATGTCCGGGCCCTGGAGCAGGGCGGGGATCTGAAGGAGATTCCCGGCCTGGCCTTTATGGAAAATGGGCGGATTTTCCTTGCCCCTTCCCGGGAGATGACAAAGGATATAGATGAATACCCCCTGCCGGCGATAGACCTTCTGCCTCTGAAAAAGTATCGGGTAAGCCCGGACATGCGTACCGGGGACACGGTCGGGGTCCTGATCACCGCCCGGGGGTGCCCGTTCAACTGCATATTCTGTTCAAGCAAACTCCTGACCAAGGGGCGTTACCGGATGCACAGCATTGAGAGGGTCTGCGAGGAGGTCGAGCGGTATCTCGACCTCTACCGGACCGACCAGCTTTTCATCATAGACGACAACTTTGCGGTGAATAAACAGAGGGCAAAGGAGCTGTGCCGGGAGTTTATCCGCCGCGGCTATCAGAAGAGAATGACCTGGTGGACGGATGCCCGGGTTGACTGCGTGGACGAGGAACTGCTGGTTCTGATGAAAGAGGCGGGGTGCAGGATTATCTCCTATGGCCTTGAGTCCGGGGTCCAGCGCCTCCTTGATTTGATCCAGAAGGATATTACCCTGGAACAGACCAGAAGGATTGTCCATCTGACCAAGAAGGTCGGGCTTGAGGTCAGGGCGACGATGATTCTTGGCCTGCCAACCGAGACCGAGGAAGAGTCGCTGCAGACAATCCGTTTTGCCAAGGAACTGCCGCTCGATCAGGTGCGGTTTGCCCTGGCCACACCCTTTCCCGGGACAAAACTTTACGATATCGCCAAGGAGGAGGGCGCCATTAAGAGTGATGACTGGACAGCCTTCAGCCTCATGTCCGGATATGCCCGGGACACACCGATTTATGTGCCAAAGGGTCGGGATGGAAAGGCGCTGGCCCGGTTGCAGCGGCGGGCGAATCTCTCTTTTTTTCTCAGGCCGCGAATAATCGGGGTCTATCTCGGGCGGATGACCTCCTGGGGGGCCTTCCGCGATATCACCCTGGGCGGCCTTCGCTTTATCTGGGCAACATTTTTTTCCCAGAAGATAAAGTAAGGGGGGCCGGCCATGCCTGTCGAAGAGAATGACCGTGCCCTCCATGATGCCATTGCCGGCAGGTATCTGCAGAAGGATATTGTCGGTTCGTCATCCCTGGCAAGACGGTTCAAGGTGGTTTCCGCCCTGGACTCGGTGCTCGGGGAAAAAGCAAAGATCGGCACCCTGGTTGAAATCGGCTGCGGGACCGGGGCCACTGCAACCTATCTCCGTGGATCCTACGAGCGCTATATCGGGGTTGATTACTCGGAGCGTCTTATCGACCAGGCGCGGATTTTAAACCGGGGCAATGACCGGGCGCAATTCATTGCCGGAAACATCAAGTCTGTCGATCTGCCCGGGCACTGCGCGGATGTGATTTATGCAAGCGGCGCCCTGCATCACATGACTGAACTCGATGCGGTCATGGTTGCCCTGAAAGGGATCGCCGGCCCGGGTGCCATGCTGGTGGTTGTCGAGCCCCAGAATTCCAACCCGATAATCGGGGCAATGCGGTGGGTCAGGGGCAAGATTGATCCAGCATACTCCGAAGAGCAGATCTTCTTTGCCCCCCGGTTCCTTGAAGATCTGTTTGCCGGTCACGGCCTTGCCGATGTCACGGTGGATTTCCAGGGGTATTTTTCAACCCCTTTTGCCGAGGTCATTATCCGCCCGCAGTGTATTTCGGTACCCCTGGCGCGCTGGGCCGTATCCCTTGACCGTCTGCTGGCCGCGCGGCTGCCCGCCTCTCTGCGCAAAACCAGTTTCAACATCATTGTTTCCGGGCGCTTTCCGTGATTCGCGGGGATGATTCTGGTTCCGGCGGATTTTTTTCTGGTGTGATAGAGTAACGTCTTTTTCGTAACGGATTCAGCAAGGTGTTTGCAGGGGAGGACCATGGCAGAGGGAAAAGGGGTTGACAGCCGTACGACGGGGTTTGTTTTTGAGGCGGCACTTCTCTGTGTCGTGCTTGCCGTAGCCTTTATCCTGAGGCAACAGCTCTATGTCAGGCTATTTCCGGACAGTTTCAGCTATCTGACCTTTGCCAGGAATATCTGGTCTGGAATCCATCATACCGGCGAACTGACCATTGCCAGTTATCGAAGACCGCCGTTATACCCCCATCTTATCGCCTTTTTTTCCTTTGGCGACCTTTCCTCCCTGAACCTTGTCGAGGTCGGGCGGCAGATATCCATTGCCTTTGGGACCCTTCTCCTCATCCCCCTCTATTTCCTCGGGAGAAAGTTTTACGGGCCGACCGCGGCCTTGTTTGCCACCGCCCTGGCGGCCCTGGTCCCTGAATTTCTCTACTACTCGGGAACGGTGCTCACCGAATCCCTGGCCGCATTTCTGGTGCTGGTGAATCTGCTTGTCTTATGGGTTCTCTGTTCGCAGAGGGAACTGTGGGATCCCGCGAAAAGGACTGTGCTGTACGGGATTTTGTTTTTTCTGGGGGGTATCCTGGGGATATCTTTTCTGGCACGGCATGCATCAATCGGTTTTGTGCCGATAAGCCTGGTTCTCCTTGCGGTAACGGTTTTTACCGACCAGGGGATGCCGACATTTCTTGGCCGGGTTCGAACCGTTGTCGTGGTTTCCCTGGTTGTCCTGGCCGGTTATCTGGTTGCTGTCTCTCCCCAGGTATTCTACCTCCATGGCGAGACCGGACGATGGGCCATGGCCATAGACCCTACGGGAATCGAACATAATCTGGCGGTGGCTGGCGCTGAAACCAGGTATACGGATGCCTACGAGAGCCTTGATGCGATCACCGAGGATGGTCTTCAGTACCGGTGGGAGCGTGAACCTGAGATAGGCCTTGGCGCAATTATCGCCAGAAACCCCGTTCAATACCTCAGGGCATATCTGGCCACTCTGTGGCGCGGTTTTCTCCCGGACACCTATCCGCTGCCCTATCCGGCGGTTGTTTTGTTCTTTGTGCTGGTCGGGGGGATCGGACTGGCGGTTAAGCGAAGATTTGCCGCGCTTTTCTTCTCTCTCTGGGTCTATGGCGGGTACTATTTTTTTATTGCCCTGTTCCTGAACTTCCGGGACCGGCACATGTTTCCTGTTCTCCCGGTTATCTTGCTGGTGGCAGGGGTTGGTCTTGCAAAAAGTATGGATGTCATCTGCGGATGCGTGAAAAATGAGGATCTTCGGAGAAGAGTGACCCCGGTTTTACGGGGAGTGCTTCTTGCCGGGGTTTTCCTGGTTTTTTTCCCCAAGGCGCTGGCTCTTATGGATGACGTCAACGACACGAACAGTCTGGTCATGCTCGAGCAGGTGGGCGGGGAAATCGCGGGGCATGTTGAAAAGGATGCGGTCTTTTTTGACCGGACCGCGGGTTTCACCTTTTTTTCCGGGGGGCTCTGGGCCGCGGTCCCCTACGCTGAAATTGACGAGGTTGTCCGCTTTGCCCGGGAAAGGGGGGTGGGATATTGGATTGTTTCGAGATTTTACGTGCCAGAACTCCGCCCCCAGTTCCTGCCCCTTCTCGATCCTTCCCTCAGGCATCAGGGCCTTGAGCCGATTACGCAATTTAACAGTGGCGAGGAGGTTTTTTTTGTTGTCTATCGAATCCTGCCCGCAGGGGAGTAATCGCTTTTATTTCGCGGACCCTGGCGGGCACTTCTTTACCCGCCGAGCAATGTTGCCGGCAAAATGGAAGTGGCGCCGTGTCTTTCCTTTATGAGATCCATTGCCTGGTTGATTTTCTTCCGTTTTCCCACCCCCTGATCCACGGCAAAAAGATGCAACTGGGCTGAATTTTCAGCCTCGAATCCGGCACAGGAAATGCCGAGCAGGCGGACCGGTTTTTTCCCGGCCTCGGTTTTCCGGAGTAATATCAGGGCCTGTCGCAGGATTTCGGCTGAGTCGTCCGTTGCCTGGGACAGGGTTGTCGAGCGGGTGATCTGCTTGAAATCCCCGTATTTCACCTTGAGAGTAAGTACCTTCCCGCATACCCTGTCGCGCCTGAGCCTTTCCGCCACCCGAACCGCAAGGGACAGAAGTTCGCGGTGGAGCTGTGTCGGGTCTGTCAGGTCCCGTGAAAAAGTTTCCTCATGTCCCATGGATTGTGTTTCCCGCTCCGGTTCCACCGGCCGGAAATCCCTGCCGCGGCAGGCAGAGTAATAATAGGTGCCCTGTTTGCCGAATGTGGATTCCAGGAAATCCCGGGAAAGGGCGCGCAGGCCACCGATGGTCGTGATTCCCATCAGATTGAGTCTGTGCCGGGCCGCGGGTCCCACCCCCCAGAGTTTGCTCACCGGAAGTGGCCCGAGAAAATCCTCTTCACCGCCCGGCGCCACAATGGTCAGGCCGTCGGGCTTTTCAAGGTCCGAGGCGATTTTTGCCACAAGTTTTGAGGATGCCACCCCGGCGGAGGCAGTGAGTCCGATCTCCCGCGATACCTCTTTTTTTATCCGGACGGCAATCTCTTCCGCCGTGCCAAAGAGCATGGTCGATCCGCTGACATCAAGAAAGGCCTCGTCAAGGGACAGCGGCTCCACCAGAGGGGTGTAGCGCTGGAATATTGAGAAGATCTGTGCTGAAACCTCGCGGTAACGCTGGATCCGGGGAGGGATGAAGACACCATCCGGACAGCGGCGTATCGCTTCGGCAATGGGCATCGCGGAATGGATACCGAATCTTCGTGCCTCATAGGAAGCGGCGGAAACAACGCCCCGTTCCCGGCCGCCGCCTACGATCACCGGCTTCATAAAAAGCTCCGGGTTGTCCAGAACCTCCACCGCGGCATAGAAGGCATCCATGTCAAGATGGATGATACGCTTGATTATCCCGTCACCTCAAAGCCGATGGCCGCAATGGCCTTGCTGATGGCCTGGGGGGGTATCTCCTTTGCCTGGTCAAAGGACACCTTTCCGGAACCAAGATCGATCGAGACATTGCTTATTCCGTCAAGGGCGGTCAGGGCCTTGGTGACCGAGGCGACGCAGTGCTGGCATGACATTCCTTTTACTGTAATCTCCGGCATGATTTCTCCTTGTACTTGTGTGCTTTATTTTGTCGTCTTCTCACCGTGGTTCCGGTATGATTCTGGATACTGACAGAGGATGGCGACGAAGGTTTGCATTGTAAATCTCCTGGCACTATTCGTCAATTCGTTCTGTTCGTTTTCCCTTGGTCGGTTGCTTCTTGTCTTTTTTTTCTGCAAATCACAAAAAAATGTCGTGCTTGACCTGAGTCAAGGATTGCCCCTGTTCAGTCCATTAAGCTGTGGCCAACAGGTGCGGGAACCAGAAAAATCCCGGTGCGATGCAGGAAGAAAACTCGACAGTGATCGAAAACCATACGAAACCATAATCAAGGAGGAAAGAACAATGTTTTGTTATCAGTGCGAACAGGTTGGCAAGGACGGTGCGTGCACCAAGATCGGTACCTGCGGCAAGAAACCCGATGTGGCGGCCCTGCAGGATCTGTATATCCACGCCCTGCAGGGTCTTTCTCTGGTCGCGGTTGAAGGGCGCAGGGTCGGGGTGACGGATCCCGAGGTGGATCTTTTTACCAGCGAGGGTGTCTTTTCCACCCTGACCAATGTTAATTTTGATGCCGACCGTTTCCAGGAATGGATCACCAGGTGTGTCACCCTGCGGGAATCCCTGAAGAAACGGGTCAAGGCGGCGGGCGGTACCGTGGATTTCAAGGAACCCGAGGCATCCTTTGTGCCGGCGGCCTCAATGTCCGAACTGGTCGCCCAGGGCGAGGCCCAGACCATTGAGGATATACATTCCACCGAGAACCCGGATATTATTTCCTTGAAACATATTCTGCTCTTCGGGCTCAAGGGTGTTGCCGCCTATGCCGATCATGCCAAGATCCTCGGCCAGGAAGATTCTTCTGTCAACGCCTTTATCCAGGAGGCCCTGGCAACCCTGCTCCGCACGGATATGGACGCCGATGCCTGGGTCGCCATGGTTCTGAAATGCGGCGAGATTAATCTGCGGGCCATGGAATTGCTCGATGCTGGCAATACCTCTGCCTATGGGCATCCTGTTCCCACGGCAGTCCCACTGGGCGCCAAAAAAGGCAAGGCCATCGTGGTCTCCGGCCATGACCTGAAGGACCTGGAACTGCTTCTGAAACAGACCGAGGGCAAGGGAATCAATATTTACACCCATGGCGAGATGCTCCCGACCCACGGCTATCCCGAGTTGAAGAAATATCCCCATTTTTATGGTCATTACGGCACTGCCTGGCAGAATCAGGCCAAGGAGTTTGACGCGTTTCCCGGCGCCATTGTCATGACCACCAACTGCATCCAGAAACCGCGCGAGACGTATGCGAAAAATATCTTTACCACCGGCCTGGTCGGCTGGCCCGGGGTCACCCATATTCAGGACAAGGATTTCACCCCGGTTATTGAGCGGGCCCTTGCCCTGGAAGGCTTTACCGAGGATACGGACAGAGGTTCGGTCATGGTCGGTTTTGCCCGCAACACGGTGATGTCGGTGGCCGGCAAGGTCGTTGAGGCGGTCAAGAACAAGGATATCCGTCATTTCTTCCTGGTCGGCGGCTGTGACGGCGCCAAGCCGGGACGTAACTACTACACCGAGTTTGTCGAAAAAGTCCCCGGAGACTGCATGGTGTTGACCCTTGCCTGCGGTAAGTTCCGCTTCTTTGACAAGAAGCTGGGTGATATCGGCGGGATCCCGCGGCTGCTTGATGTGGGGCAGTGCAATGATGCCTATTCGGCAATCCAGATTGCGGTGGCGCTTTCCAAGGCATTTAACTGCGGGGTAAATGATCTGCCGCTCTCCATGGTCCTTTCCTGGTATGAGCAGAAGGCGGTGGCCATCCTCCTGACCCTGTTTTATCTGGGGATTCAGGATATCCGTTTAGGACCGAGTCTGCCGGCCTTCATCACCCCGAACATTCTCGGGGTACTGGTCAAGAATTTTGCGATCAAGCCCATTGCCGCGACTCCTGAAGAGGATCTCAAGGCAATATTGGGAGAGAACTGGCAGACCCCGGCCAAGGCGGCATCCGGTTGCGGGTGTGCCTGCGGGACCTGATAGAAAAGGCAATTTGTCTATTCAACTGACCGGTACTATTGTGTAATGTGAGCCGGGCAATGGCCCGCGTGGACCGTTGTCCGGCTCTATTAAAAAACAAGGACTTGGGAGATGCGCCATGCAATGCCCGGGACAGGACAGCCGCTATTGGGACGGGGCCGCGGTCTTTGAGACCAGGTGCCCGAAATGTGCTACCGCTATCGAGTTTTTCAAGGATGACAGTGTCCAGAAGTGTTCGAAATGCGGGTACCGGATGGCCAACCCGAAAATCGATTTCGGCTGCGCCGCCTACTGTCCCCATGCCGAACAATGTCTGGGGGCGATGCCGCCGGAGTTGCTGGCCAAGAAGAAGGAGTTGCTCCTCGAGCGGATCCCTGTTGCTGTCAAGCGTTATTTTGAAAATGATTTTAAGAGGATAGGTCATGCAGGGAAGGTCGCCCGCTATGCCAGGGAGATCGCTGAAATCGAGTCCGCTCACCCGGTGGTGGTTCTGGCCGCCGCCTATCTCCATGATATCGGGATCAAGGAGGCAGAGCGCAAGTTTGACAGCTCCGCGCCTAAATACCAGCACCAGGAAGGACCGCCGGTTGCACGGGATATTCTGGAGAAACTCGATGCCGAGCCCGGCATCATTGACGAGGTCTGTGATATCATCGGTCATCACCACACCCCGCGACCCGAGGAGACGATCAATTTCAAGTGCCTCTATGATGCCGATCTGATCGTCAACCTGGAGGAAAAGCAGAAAGAGTCCCCCTCTCCGGTCGACCATCTGGAAAAAATCGTTGCCGGGTCTTTTCTTACCAGGGGCGGACGGATGGTGGCGGAAAGGGTTTTTTTAGGTACGGAAGTGGCAGAGTGACAGAGTGACAGAGGCACAGAGGCAGAAGGCACAGAGGCACAGAGTGACAAAGTGGCAGAGTGACAAAGTGACAGAGGCACAGAGGCAGAAGGCACAGAGGCACAGAGTGACGGAAGTGACAGAGTGGCAGAGTGGCAGAGTGGCAGAGGCACAGAGGACAGGGGCAGAGAGGGATAGGGAATTAACGGCTTTGCAGGAAGAAACAAAACAGGGTATTTATTGCCCGATCATTACGGAGCGTTCCCATGAAAGTGACACGGAAGATTATCAAGATCAACGAGGCGCTTTGCGACGGCTGTGGCCAGTGTATTACCGGCTGCGCTGAGGCGGCGCTTGAGATTGTTAACAATAAAGCGGTTCTTGTTGCCGAAAAATACTGCGACGGCCTGGGCGCCTGTATTGGAGAGTGCCCTACCGGTGCCCTTACCCTGGTTGAGCGTCCTGCCGATGAGTTTGATGAACAGGCGGTTGAGGAGTTGCTCAGGCAGAAAAAAAGCGAGAAGACAACCGTTCCCCTGAAAATGGCGTCTCCGGGTGGCGGGTGTCCCTCGGCAAAACTCCAGAGTTTTAAACCGGCATCCCCCTGCGAGACAGCCAACCGGCCAGTTTTTTCGCCGCAGCTCTCCGGTGTGGGCGGCTCGGCCCTGACTCACTGGCCGGTGCAGATCCGGCTTATTCCCCCCACTGCTCCGTTTTTGAAGAATGCGGATCTCCTGGTTGCCGCTGACTGTGTTCCTGTGGCGTATCCAGGATTTCATGCCGATTTTCTTGTCAACCGGGCGGTGATGATCGGCTGTCCCAAGTTTGATGATCCTGATGGCTATGCCGCCAAATTTACCGAGGTGTTGAAGACCGCTGACCTCAAAAGCATCAACCTGGTGATCATGGAAGTTCCCTGCTGCGGCGGGATGCGGAATATCATCCGCGAGGCGATGAAAAGGGCGGAAGTGGTGGTTCCGGTTACGGAAACGGTGATCGGCGCCCGGGGGGGTATTATCAGCAAGGAAGTGTGGAATGATGGAGATAAAGGGTAAAACAGCCCTGGTGCTGGGCGCGGCCCGCGGGATTGGCAAGGCGGTTGCCTTGGCCCTTGCCCGGGCGGGTGCCACTGTGGTGGCCACCTGTTTTGACTGGCCCGAGGATGCGGTCCTGACCAAGGACGAGCTTGCCGCCATGGGGAAGCAGCACCAGATGATGCATGTTGATCTCCGGAGCCGGGAGCAGGTGGTCAAGATGTTCCGCGAGATTGATGAGCGCTTCGGGTGCCTTCATATCCTGATCAACAATATCGAGCGGGGCGGGATGCCGGTAGTGCACGGAGATTACTCCCGCGAGATCAACAAGGATCAGTGGGATCTCGAGCTGGACACGACCATGACGGCCAAGTGGCTTGTTTTTCGCGAGGCCCTTCCCCTTTTGAAAAAGGTCGATTCCGGGGCAGTGGTGACCCTGTCGTCCATGGCTGGTATCGTTGGCCGGTCAGGCCCGGCAGGGCTGCTTTTTAATGATGGCTACAGTGCGGCCAACCGGGCGGTTTCCTCGTTTACAAAGAGCTGGGCCCGGCAGGCGGCGCCCGCGATCCGGGTCAACGAACTTATGCTCGGACTGGTCGAAACCAGACATGCCCAGGGCACAAAGGGATGGGAAGTCCTTACTGCCAAAGAAAAGAAATCACTCCTGGATCATACCCTGCTTGGCCGAACCGCGACCGTGGATGAGGTGGTGGATGCGGTGCTCTTTCTTGTCGCAGGGGCGACCTTCATGACCGGCGGTGTTCTGCTCATGGACGGGGGGTATCTCCTTGGCGGAGAGAAGGTGCCGGAGATGCCGGAGGGGATTCTGTAGTTACAGGAGGGCGCGGCAAAAAAAAACCGACCATGTCGATGGTCGGTTTTGCTGGAGCGCGAATCAGTTCAGATTTTCAGGAGACAACCCAGTCGGGTATATGGTTGAGAATATAGGTCTCGACCAGGGGTTGGATTTTGTCCTTTTTCAGCTTTGCGCCTTCCGGAGAGACCTCGGTAATGGTTTCCTGGGCATCAAACCAGCAGAGTTCACGGTTGTTCTTGTCGTATACCGTGAAGATCCGTCGATCGGGCTCGTGAATATGTTCTTCCTCCTGGATGGCGCCGACGATTTTTACCGCCGCGTCAAATGGGAGAAATTGTATCGTATCGTCATTCATACGTACTTTTCCATTACATCTATCGCCTGTCCGGAGGAAGGCGGTTTACACGATGAGCTGTCACGCAGGCTTGACAACCGCCCCGGAACGGATGCAGCGGGTGCATACCCTTACATGGGTGGTATTGCCGCTGTCGCTGACCGCGCGAACTTTCTGGAGATTGGGCAACCAGCGCCGGCGGTTCTTGTTGTTGGCGTGGCTTACATTATTGCCGGTGGCAGGTCCTTTGCCGCAGATATCGCATACTTTAGCCATGGGTAAAACTCCTTATCATTGGAGCCGCAACGGGCTCATCAGTGTAAATTTGAATCGGGACATATACCTCTTCTTTTTGATTATGGCAAGTGTTTTCCTGGGGGAGAGGGAGCTTTTTTATTGACAGTGACGCGATGAACATGGTAACAACCAGCGTCTGTTTCCCGTGTCTTTACTCTTGGAAAGAACGGGTATTTTTCACCCGGTGTCCGTGTGCGATGGATAAAAAGTACACAGCGCGATCATGTCGGCACAGAGTGGCCATCCTCTCAATCTCGCGGCCCTCTCTTCAGCTCATCTCCTGGGTATGAAAAATGGTGCGGGTGGCATGAAATGTGCAGATAATAAATCCGGTTTTCCGACGGAAGGAATGTTCATTATAATGGCACGGCCTCTTTTTAAAAAAAATCACTTTGTAAAACCTTGTGGAAAAAAATACGCGTATGAAAAGTAATAAAAATATCATCTGGGAATTTTTCGCCTCGGTCAAGTTGGCGCTTTTTACGTTTTTCGTCCTTGCCGCGACCTCGATTATCGGTACGGTGATTCCCCAGAACAGTTCCAGCGCCGAGTATATCCAGTATTACGGCCAGAGTGCCGCCAGGCTGATCGCGATTCTCGATTTCAACGATATGTACCGGTCCTGGTGGTTTCTCGCTCTTCTCGTTCTTTTCTGTCTCAATCTCATTGTCTGCAGCATAGAACGGCTTCCGCGGGTCTGGAAGATGGTTACTCTGGACAATCTTGCCGTTGAGCCGGAACGGATCCGCAAGATGGGTCTCCGTGCCTCCCTGTTTTCCTCGCTGGATTCTGATGCGGTTTCAGGCCGTGTTGAGGAGCTCATGGCTGCGGCCGGCTGGAAGGCGAGCAAAGGCGATGTCGGGGGGGGGACCCTTTTCTTTTCCCAGAAGACTCCCTGGGTTCGTCTCGGGGTCTATGTCGTCCATCTCAGTATCCTGATAATTTTCATCGGCGCGATCATCGGTTCGGTCCTGGGCTCCAAGGGTGCGGTTTATATCCCGGAAGGTCAGTCCACGGACAGGATTTTTGAGACCGGGACATCCAGGGAGATTCCTCTGGGTTTTGAGGTCCGCTGTGATCAGTTCGACATTGAGTATTATGATACCCGCCCCAAGGAGTATCGGTCCGACCTTACAGTTCTTGAAAACGGCAAGGAAGTAAAAAAACAGAGAATCGTGGTCAATGATCCCCTTGATTACCGGGGGTGGACCTTCTACCAGTCCAGTTATGACCTCCGCTATCAGTATACCATTTCGATCAAGGATCAGATATCCGGACTGGAAAAGACCTTTACCGTGCCACCCCGGCAACAGGTTTCCTGGAATGAGGCTGGGGTGGTTTTCGGCATCCTGGGCGATGAACCGCCCAACAACAAGTGGGGTTCCTATTCCCTGAAAATATGGTTTTCTGATAACAAGGGGCCTGCGTCAAATTTTATCCTTGGCACCAATTCCTCGGCCAATGTCCGCCGTCCTGGAACGACCTATCTTGTCTCTGCGCAGGGATTCAGCCGTTCCGCCCGGACCGGACTTCAGGTTGCCAAGGACCCGGGGGTCTGGTATGTCTATGCAGGATGCACCTTGATGCTTCTTGGATTGATTGTTACCTTCTTCATGTCCCATCGCCGGATGTGGGTCCATGTGGTCAAGGCGGAGAAGGGCGCCGAAATTCTTGTTGCCGGGCACAGCAATAAGAACAAGGTCGGTTTTGAAAAGGATTTTGAATTACTGGTCGATGCATTGTCATCGGATGAACAGGTACACATCAGCGGGAAGAAGTCATGACAAGTTCACAGCTATTAGGAATAACTACCTTTGCATACCTGGGGGCGGCTGCTCTTTATATGGTCATCCTCCTCTTCCGGGCCAACAAACTCGGTCTTGTCGCCACCACGGTAACTGCGGTGGCCCTGCTGGTCAATACCGCTGGTATCGGTCTCAGGTGGGTGGAGTCACACCAGATGGGAATCGGCTATGCCCCCCTGTCAAACATGTACGAATCCCTGGTTTTTTTCGCGTGGTCGATCGGGGCCTTCTACCTGTGGGTGGAGTACAGCTACAAGAACCGGTTTCTCGGGGCCTTTGCCATGCCCTTTGCGGCGCTGGCCATGATCCTGGCACAGTTCAAAAACCCGGCAATCTCTCCTCTTGTTCCCGCCCTGCAAAGCAACTGGCTGATCGCCCATGTGGTCACCTGTTTCATCGGCTACGCCGCCTTTGCGGTGGCCAGTGGTTTCGGGGTGCTCTACCTTTTGAAGAACAGGTTGAAATCAGATAACACCGGGGGGGTGCTGGCACAATTGCCAACCCTGAAAGTAATAGATGACCTGATCCACAAGACCATTCTTTTCGGTTTTCTCTGGCTTACAGCCGGGATCATTACCGGCGCGATCTGGGCCAACTCGGCCTGGGGCACTTACTGGAGCTGGGATCCCAAGGAGACCTGGTCGCTGATCTCCTGGTTTGTCTATGCCGCGGCACTCCATGCCCGTTTTACCAAAGGCTGGGGCGGGCAGAGGATTGCCTGGTTCGCCATTATCGGCTTTGCCTCGATAATGTTTACCTATTACGGTGTCAATTATCTCCTGTCAGGTCTGCACAGTTACGGCGGCGGGTAGTCGTTACAGATATGGTGGTATGAAAAACGCCGATTCCCGGTTTCCGGGAATCGGCGTTTTTTTTTAGGTACAGAGGCAGAAGGCACAGAGGCAGAAGGCACAGAGTGGCAGAGATGAGAGAATATCGAATGTCAAATGTCGGACAGGGAGTGACGAATGAAGTAAGGATATGATAAGTGCGGAGGGGCGGAAGGAGTGTGCAACAAGGGGGGCTCCTGGGTCGGTCTTTACGTCACCGGCACAATCGTCAGTGGTCCGGCATGTCCCAGCTCTCCGTCGGCCATGGCGATGTGGCCGATATCCTGCCATTTTCTCTTGAGAAGCCCTGTGCCGAATGCATCAACCGCCACCGGGTCGATTCCAGCAATAATCAGGTTTGGTGCCGGGTCGCAGGTGGGGCCCCAGAGGTGCGCCTCGGCCATGCCTATGGTGGCGTCGAGCAGGGTGAAGTCCGGGGCACGGTAGCGGTTGAGGTCAAGGATTGCCTCCTGGATTCCCTGGTGGAACGCCGCCTTTTTCCAGTGCCCTCCCTCCTGGTAATGGGCGGGCGGGGCAAGACCCATCATGTTTTTCATGGTCAGGGTGACCCCGGCCAGGGAATGGGCCTTGAGTACAGGCACGGAAATAAGATAGGAGTCAAAGATCAACTCCGGCAGATGGATGACCGGCCATCGTCTGCATTTCTTAAGGGTTTTAGTAACAAGGGTGGCTTGATTCAGGTCAACCAGGGAAATATTTTTTTCACGGGCCAGGTCGGAATACCCCAATGCCCTGAAACAGTACAGGGTGTCATGTTCCCGGGATCCGCATCCTTCGCCGATGATGATCTCGGTTTGGGGCAGCTTGCGCTGGAGATAGTCGACCAGCGCCTCGATAATACCCACCGGGGTGGTGATGGGTGGCGCAAGGGGTTCCACCAGGTTCGGCTTGATTACGATTCGTCTGTGGCCGGCGGCCAGGGTGGCAAGCCCTGCCGCCTCAAGGAGCCTGGGGATGCTTTTCCGCCAGGACGCAAAGGAAGTCGAGTAGATCGAAGATGCGGCGCTCATAAGAGGACTCCGCGCTCAGCGAGGATTTTCGCGGTTGCCTGCAGCCCTTCAAGCAGGACAAACCGGCCCAGGGGCACCACCTCGCAGGGAAAGCTGTTGACAAATACCGGATTGTCGCAGAGGCCGCCGGACAGGTACAGCTTCGGCGGGGAGTTGGCAAAGCGAAAGGCGTTGACCGATATCCCCCGGACAAAGCGGGCGACCGCGTCCGCCTCGGACATTCCGGAGACCACGGCATCGAAAATGCTGCTCATGCCCAGAACCCCGCAGGTCACGGAAAAGGGGCGGTCCGGCATCGGCAGTTTGTGGTAATCGATATCGTAGTAGCGGGCGAGCAGTTCAATGGTAAACCCCATGGATGCCCCGCACTCGCTGTTCCAGCCCATGTCCGTCATCCGGCCATTCCTGAATTTCACGAATTTTATATCCCTGCTGCCGCAGTCAAGCAGGACGAAATCCGGTTCTTTTATCAGCGACTCACCCCCCCGGGCCAGGGCGATGAGCTCATTTATGTACTGCTCAGCGTACCGCTTGCCGTTGTGGCCGGTGGCAATCGTTACCCGGGTTTCCTGGGAGAGGTCCTTGCTGGCTAAGATTTCCGGCTCAGGTGAGACTGCGTCAAGATCGAGTATTTTACAGTAGGATGTGCCAAAGTCCGCAAGTATCATTGGTGCACCCCGGAGAGTTCGAGAAACGCCTGGATCTTGGCCTTGATGCTCCCGCCGGCCTGTACGTCGCCATCCAGATAGAGTGATCGGGGATGCTTTTTGGCAAGGTGCCGGGCCATCGCGGTTTTGGCGCAGAAGGTCTGGGCATAGAAGACCGTTGGCACCTCGGGATTGTATTTCGCTTCCAGGATGGTGTCTGCCGGGGTCTTGTTCTCCATGCACCGGGTCCAGCCAAAGATATGGGTGGTGTCGGGAAACAGCTCGAGGATGGAAAAGTCCCGGGGGGGCACCCCCCAGAATCCGGCTGTCGCTGCGCATGGGGCCGGGGGATCAGGAGGGGGGACGGCCTGCTTGACGCCCTCGGTGATGGCAAGAAATTTGTCAATAAGTGGCAGGCCGCTTCGGCAGATGGGGGTGCCGAAGGGGACGGTATCAACGTTGCGGGTCTGTATTACTGGAATGGTGAGGATGTCGGAGAGTATTGCGGCAATGTGCATGGCGCAGTCGCACTTCCCGGGACCCACGTCGATGTGGAGCGCGTCCAGTTCCAGGTGAAGGGCGTTTACCACCACGGTGCGAAGGATAGCGCAGTAAACCTCGGGAAGATGGGGGGACGCGGTTTCCAGCGGCGCCCTGACCAGCGGGGTATCGAGGTCCAGAATTTCCACCCCGTTCGCGTTGAGTTCCCGGATCAGTGAAAGCGGTGGGACGCCGACTATGCCTGTTTTTTTCAGAGTATTAAAATCCACGGTGACGATCTGCTGCGTTGCCTGCTGGAGCCGCTAAAGTATTTTTCAGGACACGGGTTGGTGGTGGCCGGATCTTCTGGTTGTGCTGTCTTGAAAAAGAAGATTTTTTCTTTTTTGTTTGTCCTTTTGAATATCCTGCATCTCTTGATGACGGTTTCACAAGGCAATCCGGGTTGTGGGAGCCAGGCCGGTGCGGATGTGGTGTTTCTATGCAGTGGTCTCAATCCTGTTTCGGCCGTTGGCCTTGGCCTGGTAGAGCGCCTTGTCCGCCCTGGAGATCAACTCTTCAAGGGGTTCATTGTCACGGTAGGTGGCAATGCCGCAACTGATGGTAGTGCCGCCGGCCTGTTTTTCCACCTGCGAGCGGATCCGTTCCGCCACCACCAGCGATCCCTCGCCCGGCGCTTCGGTAAGAATAACCAGAAACTCCTCACCTCCGTAGCGAACCGCCAGATCCGATTCGCGGACCTGATCACTGATGATGCCGGCAATCTTTTCAAGCAGCCTGTCGCCCTGGGTGTGGCCGTGGGTATCGTTGTAGTTCTTGAAGAAATCGATGTCCAGAAGGAGTATGGAAAGGTTTCGCTTGTATCGTCTGGCAAGGGCGATGGACTGATCGAGAAATGCCATCATCAATCGCCGGTTGGCCAGCCCGGTGAGGGCGTCATAATAGGACTGCCGCTTGGCGTCCTCGTACATCTGGGAGTTTTCAATGGCCAGCCCGATCTGGTTGCCAAGGCCGATTAGAAGATCCTTTTTCTGGGAGTCCACCTTTGTGCCTACCGGTATGTAAAGGTAGAGAACGCCGAGGACAAGCCCCCGGGCCTTGAGCGGCACAATGATGTGACCATGGGGCATCATTCCATGATAACATATGGTGTGGCGCTCGTCGGTGCTGGAGTCATTGGAGAGTATCAGCTCTCCGGTGCGGGCAGCTAGTCCGCAGAGGCAGGCATCAGTGCCTATTGACTTGTGGAGGTCGAGAAATTCCTGGGGATGGCCGAGGTGGCAGACCAGTTCCATCCGCTCTTTATCTATCAGGAAAATCCCGCCCTTGTTTTCCACCTGTAGGATCTTTAACCGACTGACCACGGTTTCGAGGATTTCCGGAAGCAGGTCGTGTAGGTTGATATGCCGGCTTATGGCAGCGGAAACCTCATTATGGACGAGAAGTTCCTCGTTTTTTTCCAGCAGTTCCCTGCTCTGTTTCCTGATTCTCTCCTCGTCAAGCTGTTGGGCGATAATGTGCTGCCGGCCGCGGATATAGAAAAAAACAGTTATGGCTACAAGCAGTGTGCCAAGGAGAAGAAGAATGGTCTGGCTCTGGGTCAGAAGGCGGTTGAGGGCATTGACCCGGTCGGTGATATCAAAGTAGATTTCAAAGGCCCCCTGAAAAGTATCCCCATCCATTACCGGGACATAGGTCTCAACCACATCGCGTTCAAATATCTGTCCCTCAAGGGTCTTGCTCTCCTTTTTTACAACCTTGGTAAAGACCTCTCCCCTGGCGACCTGTTCATGAAAATAGGCGTTCTTGTTGACGGTGCCGACCTCCTCCGGCCTCATGGAGTAGACCACCTCGCCCTTGGGCGTAAAAATTTTCACATTGACCAGGGAAAAATCCCTTTCCGCCAGGTGCATCTCATCGCGGATGAGAGCGGTGATGGTTTTTGAAGAGATGGGCTCCGGTCGCGGGATGTCACGGTTCCTGGTCTCCCTGGTGGAAAAGAGCCCGGACAGGTGGTTGGCAAGGCGAATCGCCTCGGTTTCCGTGTTTTGAGTAATCAGCCTGGTATAGGAGGGGGCAATAAAAAAGATGCTGTACCCGCCAAAGAGCAGAACAGCGGCAAGGGCGACTACTGTAACAGATTTCAGTGAGTGCGTGCGATTCATGTGATGTTCTTTTGATATTTTAAGCGATGGTGGTCAAGGGATTTACGTGCCCGGCTCTAAGGCCAGGGGGGCGAGATCTTCTGCCGGACGGTGTTGGTTTTAATAAAAGGGTTTACCGGGTAGATCCTTAATGGCAAGTCTTTCGTATACGCAGAATACCATGGTGTCACGAGAAGGGAAACTGAAATGATCATCGTGTTTTCTGTTCGGGTGGACGGGCCTGAACTGTAATACAATAGTGCCTGAAAAGGAGGGAGCCAGGCCGCCCATCTGGGGGGATGGGCATATGGCCTGGCCGATGTGGAGGGAATAAGGGAGGCGGTGGCTGTTAGGGGAGGTGCCGCCGTCTCCCGGGGAGAATAAGATCTTGTTTCCTTCTTGTCAGGCTGTTGCCTGTACGTCACGTACCATGATTTTTTCGCCCGCGGGTGTCATGGCATTGGAAAAATAGAGTTCGCTGAAAATTTTTGTACATCCCGGGCACCCGCGAAGCCAGTAAACGTGGTTCTTGCAGGTTTTTGCATAGCGGTCCCTGTAAATCCAATTGGAGTTTCCGCACTCAAGACAGTAGAGGAGTTGCCATATTTTTTTGGGATAGATCCGGGTGAACTCAATGCTATCCGGGCACTGTTTTTTGTGCGCTTCAAATTCATGTATCTTTTTTTCCGGATATCCGGTTGGGAGAACGATATGTTTGCCTTTCTGGTCTTTTGTCATGTCCAGTTGTCCTTTCAGTTCGCCACTGTCTTCTGCTGGCGATCCTTTACCGTCAACTGCCTTCATGGTGTTCTCCCAGGTAAAACTTTTTCCTGGATTCACTCATAGGGAATGTACGTCGTGTGCAATTTCTTAATGCAAAAGAAGGGCCGTTTTGATGAGAAAAGTTTTTTTATTTTTTATATTAGTGTGTTGTCGTGGTTTGTGGTGCAGGGTGACAGCGGATTCTCCGACTTGCAGGGCAAAAAATGTCGTTTATGGCGAAAAAATGTCCAGTTTTTCTGGACTGTGCCGCCCAAAACGTTTTGAAGAGGGATTGGATGGCGATTATCAGTTGTACTTTACATGCTTTTTTCAGTGTCCCGAAAAAAAAGACAATACCGGCTGTCGGTCTATCCGTTGAGGCGTTTCAGGAGATAGGCGCCCAGCCCGCCAACCAGGATGTGGACGGCCCAGGCAGCGGGCATGGCGGATATATAGGCGGCCTTGGCCATGGACTGAAGGGCCCCCCATCCTACCCAGGCGGCAAAAGCCATGCCGCAGCTTGCCGGAACGGCCAGGGAAAGATCGCGTCCCCATTTTCTGTGGAGGATGACGAGCAGAGGTAATCCCGAGAGAAGCAGGGGCAGGCCAAGGAAGAGATAGGAGAGTTTGCTGAGAAACGGGACCCAGGCAGCGCGATCATATGTGCTGTTTGTGACGCCCTCCTGGAAAAGTTCCGCAAGGGACATTTCCGTGTCCTTGTATAGAGGTATGAAGAGATCGGCCGGGGATTCCGGCAGGTCCAGGGATACCGATTCGAACAGTTCGATGTTGTATCCGCTCTCAGTCTTTCGTTTGATCTGGCCGCTGGCAAAGGACCAGTTCCCATTTTCCCAGAGAGCTGTGTCGGCGCTCAGTAACATGGTCAGTTGACGGTGGTGATCCCACGTCGCATAGCTGAAGGATGTGTATCGGGTTTCAGCGACCACCGGCCGGACAAAGGAGTAAAAGCCGACCGCGCCCCGGTAGAAATAACGTCCCTGCCGGTAGATTCCCTTGGGGATTTCCGCCTGCACCTGTTCGAACCAGATTGTGTTGCCGGCGCTGTTTGTCGCCGGGAGCAACCACTGGCCAGCCCCTACGGCCAGCAGGGTGCAGAGCAGGGCGCTGCCGATTATCGGCCTGCAGATTCGCAGGAGCGAGAGCCCACCGGCTTCAAGGGCCAGGAGTTCCCTGTGGTGGTTGAGCAGTCCCAGGGTGATGACCCCGGCAAGGAGCAGCGTTATGGGGAGGAGTTGTTCCATGTAGAAAGGGATTCTGAGCAGCAGATAGGAGAGTACAAGCCCCATGCTCTTTCCCATGTTCATGAAGTTGTCAACCCGTTCAAAGAATTCCACAAGCAGGGTGATTGCGAGAAGCCCGGCCAGCAGCTGAAGCAGGGTCCGCATGAACTGGCCGAAAAGATAGCGGTCGAGAAGGGTCATGAATTTCCCCCCCCATCTTCAGGTCGGCCGGTCTTGTCGGTTGTTGCCGAGGGCAGTTTTGCTTTGATTCGGTCAATAAAGGACAAAAACGGCTCCCCGGCGCGCTCAAACTGGAAGACCAGCGTTTCCCGCGCGGTTGCGAAAAGAAGATACCCCGCGAGAAATCCGAAAATTATATTGGGAAGCCACATCGCCAGTGGCAAGGGGATGATCTGCTCTTCGCTCATGGTCTTGCCCGCGGAAAAAAGCATGAAATAGGTTATAAAGAAAAAGAGGCCCAGGGGGATTCCAGGTGGCCTGCGGCCCGGGGTGGCGAGAGACCCGAGGGGAAAACCGAGTATCCCGAGGATAAGGCAGCCGGCAGCGAGAACGAGTCGTGACTGGTATTCGATCAGGAGGTTGATTCCCTTTTCCGTGGTGGTGCCATACTCATGGGCCTTTTTTATGAGCTGCGCCTGGGTCATGGTCCGCTTGCCGCCCTGGCGGGCAAGTTCACCGCTTGGCTGGGGCAGATTCAGGTTGAGGGTGTACCGGTTGAAGGAGATGTCCTGGGATGAGTCCCCTTTGGTCCGGTGCAGGCTTCCATTGTTGAGGCTGAGGGTGATGAGCATGGCACGGGTGTCGGCCTCCAGGGAGCCGGCCTGGGCCATGACCGTGGTCGGCGCGCTTTGATCCCGCAGATCTGATACGTAAACCCCTTGCCATTCGCGGGTCTGGTGGTCAATGGTATCGATATAGAGAACTACCGGTCCCAGGTTTTCGCTGAACCGTTTTGCCTGAAGGCCATGGTCAATTTTTTCCTTGGCAAGCTGGAAGAGCATTTTCTCCATGGCCAGGGTGCCGGTCGGGATGAGGTATACCGAGCAGAGGGCAGTGGTGCACGCCATTAACAGGGATAGAGCGATAACCGGAGGCATCATGCGCATCGGGCTGACCCCTCCGACCTTGAGGGCAAGGAGTTCATTGTCGCCAGCCAGCCGGTTGAAGGCGATGATGATCCCGAGCATGGTTGCCATGGGTATGGAAAAGACAAGGAGCTGGGGCGTTATGTAGAGACAGAGGCGGGTGAAGTCGGCAAGGGAGATACCGTAATCCAGAAGGGTGTCGAGCAGGGGTACGATCCTGCCGAGGAACATGACGCTGTTCACGATGATGAAGCTGGCAAGCAGCGGGGCGAGAATTTCGGCTGCCAGATATGTATAGAGCAGGGTCGCGGTGCGCATGATCAGCAACTGGGGGTGGCCAGGGGTTGGTGTCGTGAGGTGCGTTGAGTACGATTTCAGGGTGCCGATTCTACCACAGAATTCCGTAACAGCTCAGAAAAAAAGTGGTACCCTGATTGCGGGAATCAGGATGTTGAGGAAAAGAGAGGTCTCTGCTATAATAGCCCCGCTTTTTAGCCGGAGACCATCCGCCTGAAGAGAATATAGCCGATGAAAACGGCCGCGATACCGAGGACATTGCTGACGGTGACATAGAGAAGTGCGGTTTTCCATGCCCCCACCTGGATGAGTTGGGTTGTTTCCAGGGTGAAGGTGGAAAAGGTAGTGAAGCTTCCCAGGAGCCCGGTGAAGATGAAGAGCCGCCATTCATGGGTAAAGGGCGCCTTGTCAAATACGCTCCAGAGAAAGCCGATGCAGAGCGAGCCCAGAAGATTGACGGCCAGAGTGCCTGCCGGAAAGACAGGTCCTGAAAAACGTTGAATAAGGAGAAAGAGGCCGTGCCGGCAGAGTGCGCCGATACTGCCTCCGGCCATTATCGCCAGGAAATTGAGCATGACATGTTCACTGAATACTTTTTCTCTTTATGAAAACAGTGCGTTTAAACGTGATTTTCCCCTATCCTTACCACCTGGTCCGGCTCCAAGTCAACCAGGCATGACCGCCGGCGTCTCCGGTTGACGGCACGAGATCTCCACTATGCAGACACTTGTTTTGCTTGTCCCGGTGGTGGCATGCGCCCCCAGTCTGGAAGACAATACCGCGGATCTTGACCGCCTGCGCCGGGCGGTGGCCGGGCAATTGAATGGGCGGCAACCGGTGGTTTCTTTTTCGTCTTTACCCCGTGTTGCCGGATCTTTTCGCCGGGCCGGGTTCAAGGGAGTGGCCGTGGTCAATGATCTCGGGGATTTTTTTGAACTGGTTGATTTCCTCCCATCCATGCCGGAGGCGCTCCCCCTTGTTGCCCTTGACCTGGGCACCACCCATCTTGAGGCCACCCTTATTGACGGCCTTTCCGGCCGGGTTCTGGCCCGGGAGATTCAGGTCAACGGACAGATCGAGTTCGGCGCCGATATCCTTACCAGGATTCATTTCGCCACCAGGGAGAAAAACGGGGTCGCGCTTCTCCACCGGGCGGTGATCGACAGCATCAACTCCCTGGTCAAGACCCTGTCGAGATCCGCTGCACTTGAGCCTGCCTCGATCCGGGCGGTCAGTGTCTCCGGCAACACCACCATGGTCCATTTCCTGCTTGCCCTTGATCCCTATCATCTCTGCCGGGAACCCTATATCCCGGTTGTCAATGCACCGGATCCCTGTTCCGCGCAATCCTTGAAGCTGATCATTGACCCCTCCGCCGTGGTCTGGATTCTGCCCAGCGTGGGCAGTTATTTCGGCGGTGATCTCATCTCGGGTATTCTGGCAACGGATCTTGATCGCAGTGAAAAGGTCTCCATGCTCATTGATGTGGGGACCAACGCCGAGGTGGTGATCGGCAACCGCGATTGGCTGATGGCCTGCGCCGGCGCCGCCGGGCCGGCCCTGGAGGGCGGGGTGGCGCAAATGGGGATGCGGGCCGGGCCCGGAGTGGTTGACCATGTGGTTATTGACGCCACCAGCGGAGATGTCTCGTTTACTGCCATCGGTTCGGCACCGGCCCGGGGGATTTGCGGCTCCGGGATGATCGATCTGGTCGCCCAGCTCTATCTTGCCCGGGCCATTGATATTCGTGGCAAGTACCAGGCGGAGAGAATAGAAGAACTCTGTCCGGGACGACTTCTGCGCCGGGAAGACGGCCTTGCCTTTATTGTGGTTCCGGCTGACCAGGCGGCTGATAACACGCCGGTATTCCTCAGTCAGGTTGATCTCGACGCCATGATGCGTTCAAAGGCTGCAATGTATGCCATTCTCACCACTCTGGTGGCTCAGGTTGGCATTGATTTCAGGGAGCTCGGGCAGATAGCGGTGGCCGGGGCCTTTGGCCGCCATATTGATCCCGTATCCGCGATTACGCTCGGGATGATTCCCGATCTCCCGCTGCAAACCTATCTGGCTGTGGGCAACAGTTCTCTGGCCGGGGCGGAAAAGGTTCTGCTGGAAAAAAACGCGCGCCTCCGCTGCCGCGAGATTATGAAGAGGATCACCTATATCGAATTGAATGTGAACCAGGATTTTATGATCCGGTTTTCCGGGTCACGCTTTATACCCCATACCGATCACGCCCTGTTTCCCTCAGTTCCCTTTTTTAACGACAAATAAGGAGAGCGGCGCCACCTGACCTTAGGTTGCATCCCTGTTGCCGGATATGGTATGGTCACACCCTGTCGGCGGCAAACACTTCAGGTCCTGTGGGGTTGAAATTTTATGAGCCGAAAAGGAATGAACCAGAAATTGATGAATAAATCGTACTGCAAGAATAGGCTGAAAAGACTGGTCCGGATGACTGCCAAGGAAAGATTGCGACAGTTTCTTGAAGTGTTTACCAAGGAGGATGATGTCCTTATCGTCATCAATGCCGACCCCGATGCCATGGCCTGCGCCCAGGCCGTGAAGCGGCTTCTGCGTTTCCGGGTAAAAAGCATCACCATTGGATACCCGAATGAGGTCCGCCGTCTGAGCAACATCGCAATGATGGAACTCCTCAAGATTCAGGCCGAGCGTCTTCAGCAGCTCAAGATTGCCGATTATACCAAAAAAGTCCTGCTTGATTCCCAGCCCACGCATCTCCCCAGTTTTGAAAAGATTTATTTTGACGCGGTGATAGATCATCATCCCTTTACCGAAGGATGGCAATCGACCTATGCCGATATCCGCCCCGATTACGGTGCGGCATCGTCCATGCTGGTCGAATATCTCAGGGCCGGTGGGATGAAACCCTCTGTCCACCTGGCCACCGCCCTTTTTTACGCAATCAAGGTCGATACCCAGAATTTTGAAAAAAAGGCCCGGTTGGCCGATGCCATCTCCTTCAGGTATCTCTTTGATATTGCCAACCAGAACCTTGTCCGGAAGATCGAGCTTTCCGAGTTGCGGGTATCGGAGCTTGCCTATTTCCGGACTGCCCTGGCTGAGATGAAGATAAGCAAACAGCGGCTCTATGTTCATATCGGGAGGGTGCGGAATCCTGATATTCTGGTGATCATCGCCGATTTTCTTAATCAGGTCCATGATATCTCCTGGGTGTTTGTCTCCGGTACCCATGGCGAGCGATTGGTTGTGATTTTCAGGTGTGACGGGTATAAGAAGAATGCGGGCAAGGTGGCGGAGAAGATTTTTGGTGCCTTCGGGTCTGCCGGAGGGCACCGTGAAGCCGCCAGGGCGGAGGTCCCACTCAAGAATCTTCCCCGGGAGGGGCAGGATTTTTCCACGAAAATCCTCAAGCAGCTGGCAACCAAGCATATCTAGCAGCCTGCTGCGGCAAGGGGACAACAGTATCTCAAATGGTGCCGGATGAAATTGAAGCCTAAAACCCTGGCAATGATTCTGGCTGGCGGACGGGTGGATGAACTCAATGTTCTCACCTATTACCGCCCTAAGTCCGCTGTTCCCTTTGGCGGCTTTGCCCGGGTCATTGATTTTCCCTTGAGCAACCTGATGCATTCCGGGCTTGATCGGGTCGCCATTCTCAGCCAGTACCGGAGTTATTCCCTTATCAACCATATCGGCCTTGGCGCGGCGTGGGACATGGTCGGACGCCATCGGGGGATATCGATCCTCCCGCCTTTCATGGGTTACGGCAATTCCCGGTGGTATCGCGGGTCTGCGGACGCGGTCTATCAGAATCTCGATTTTGTCCGCTATCACGAGCCGGAAGAGGTCCTGATCCTCTCCGGTGACCATATTTACCAGATGGATTACCGGAAGGTCATAGAGTACCACCGGGAAAAAGACGCTGACCTGACCATCGCCTTTCTCCAGGTGCCTCTTGCCGAGGCGCATCGTTTCGGGGTCGCTGAGATTGATGACGAGGACGGTGCAACCGGAGGCCGGGTGGTCGGGTATCACGAAAAACCGGCGCAACCCGCTTCTTCCTGGGCATCGCTCACCATATTCTGCTTTAAACCCAAGGCCCTGTACCGGGTTCTCGAGGACAATGCCAATGAGGATGCCTCATACGAGTTCGGGCGCGATATCATTCCGCGCCTCATAGCCAGCGGAGGCCGGGTTTACGGATATAAATTTGCAGGCTACTGGGGGTACACCCGGACCGTTGATGAGTACTGGCGGACCAGCATGGACCTTCTCGGGCCGGACCCGGTGATCCGCCTTGATGAGTGGGGGGTGCGCACCAACCTCGAACATCGCGGCATCCGGGATTTTCAGCCGACGATTGTTGGCCGCGGCGCCTCGGTTCAGGACAGCCTTGTCTACAACGGCTGCGTGGTTAAAGGAACGGTCGAGCGGTCGATCCTTTTTCCCGGAGTCCATGTCGAGCCCGGGGCGGTGATCAGGGATTCGGTTCTTTTCTTCAATAATATTGTGGAAAAGGGGGCCCATCTCAACAAGGTCGTGAGCGATGTCAATACCGTGTTCGGCGCGGATGTTCATGCCGGCGGACCGGGTGACGTGGACAACAGCAAGGTGACCCTGGTCGGGTGGAACAACCTGATTCCGGCACGGACGGTGATCGGCACGGGCAGCATCATCTCCCCGCAACTCCCGGCGGACCGGATTCCCGCGGAAATTGCCCCGGGCGAGGTGGTTCTATGAAAAAGACCATGGCCATAGATACCCTGGTCCTGCTGCTGGCCGGCGGGGTAGGCAGCCGGCTGAATATTCTGGTTCAGGATCGGGCCAAGCCGGCGGTTCCCTTTGCCGGCCTCTATCGGATCATTGATTTCTCCTTGAGCAATGTGATGAATTCCGGGCTTACCCAGGTCGGGGTTCTCACCCAGTACAAACCGCTGTCGCTGATGCGCCATCTCGGTACCGGCGAGACCTGGGATTTTACCGGCCGGACCCGGGGGGTCAAGGTTCTGCCGCCGCGTACCGGCGCCAAGGACTCCGACTGGTACAAGGGAACCGCCGACGCGGTCCGCCAGAACCTTGATTTCATTTCCTCCCATCCCTCGCGGGAAATTCTCCTGCTCTCCGGTGATCATATCTACCAGATGGATTACTCGGCGATGATCGACGCCCATCGTCAGAAGAACGCCGATCTGACCATCGGGATGATGGTGGTGGATGAAAGCGAGATCCACCAGTTCGGGGCGGGAATCATCGACGCCGACGCCCGGATTATCGACTGGGAGGAGAAGCCGGCGGTGGCCCGCACCAATCTCGCCTCCATGGGCATTTATGTCTTTAATACCGACTATCTCATTTCACTGCTGGTGGAGAATCGGGATGAGATCGATTTCGGGATGCATCTCATCCCAAAGGCCATTGCCCGGGACAACGTCTTTGCCTATTCATTTCAGGGGTATTGGCGGGACGTGGGTACGATCCAGGCATACTGGGAGGCCACCATGGACGTGCTTGACCCCGGGTCGGGTATTTCACCCGAGGCCTGGGGGGTGCGCTCAAACAGTGAGTCTGGAGCAGGTGTCGCCGATTGGCCTCCTTCCCGCTTTCTTGCCGGTTGCTCGGTTTCAAGTTCAATGATTTCAGCGGGCTGCGTCATCGGCGGTGATGTCCGTAATTCGGTGCTGTCGCCGGGGGTGGTGGTGGAGGCGGGCGCCCGGATAAACAATTCCATTATCTTGAATGAATGTGTTATTGAAAAAAACGCGGTGGTTGATCTCGCCATTTTTGACAAGCGGGTCCGGGTCGGCCGTAGCGCCGTTGTCGGCAGCGGCGAGAACAGAAATGTTCCCAACCGCATGTATCCCAAGCATCTCTACACCGGAATCACCCTGGTGGGCAAAGAGACATCTGTCCCAGCCAAGGCAGTCATCGGCAGGAACTGCATTGTCAGTCCATTGAAGAATCTTGACGAGTTTCACGGTCTGGTTCTCCGTGATGGAGAAACCATTTAGTTGTTTTTTCCGGCAATACGCTCCAGAAGCTGGATCATTCTTTCCTGCTGTTCAATGATTTTCAGGTTGGTCTCCACGGTATATTTCGCGGAAACAGCTATCTGGCGAAGATATTCCTCATCCTTGCCCGTGCCGTAGTACTTGGTGGTGTTCTTTTGTCCTTCTTCCTGAAGAGCCCGGTAAAAACCCTCGGTCAACTCAACCCGGACCCCGGAGGGAGGTGATGCAATTGCCTTGTGACCACCCTGTCCGTTGAGCAGTAGAGTCACGAGCAGAATGGCAATGATAATCCCGCAAACCTGAGTGCCCCTGTTCATCATCGTCTCCTTTTTTATCTTTTACTGTGAAAAAGATGGCAAAAATAAGTATAAATAAGTGGGGATGGACGCGTCAAGCAATGAGGGGGGTGCCGTAAACAGATGCGGGTGCTGGCTCGCATATCGACTAATATCCTGAAATTATTGCAAAATTAAAGGAGCGGAAATGGATGCGCCCCGTCTCTCTAATCTGCTTGCCGACGATTCTCCTGACGCCATCCTTGCAGAGGTCGAAGAGATTCTTGCGCGGATCTCCCACCGTTTCGATTACGGACCGGTGCGGGCGGCCTTTTTCAAAACCATTGACCTCTATACCGGGGGATACCCCGGGTATCTGGAGTGCAATACCCAGTACCACGATCTGGCCCATACGATGGATACCTTTCTCGCCATGGCCCGTCTGTGCCACGGAGGGATGATGCGTGGGGCTGGTTTTACCGAACAGCAGATTTTTGTCGGTCTGGTCTCCGCTCTGCTTCATGATTGCGGCTATATTCAGGAAGAGGGCGATGACCAGGGGACCGGTGCCCGATATACGGCCACCCATGTTGAAAGGGGCATGGCGTTTGTCGGCAGCCATGGAAAGGATTTTGGCCTGGCCCCCGCCGAGATCGACACGGTTCGCGCCATGTTTCTCTATACCGACCTCTCCATTCCCTTTGATTCGATATCGCCCCCGGAAAAGTGGACCTTTCGCATGGGGGAACTCCTTGGCGCGGCGGATATATTTTCCCAGGTGTCCGATCGCCTCTACCTTGAAAAGCTGCTCTTTCTGTACTTCGAGTTCCGGGAGGGGATGGTCGGTGATTATCAGGATGAGGTGGATCTGCTCAGGCAGACCGATAGTTTTTATGAATTGATGGATGATCGCTTCAGGGACGTCAGGGAGCGATTGAACCAATACCTTCTTGCCCATTTTAAGGACCGCTGGGGGCTTGAAACGAATTTTTATGAAGTGGCCGCGATCAGGAACAGATCATACCTGAACAGGATATTGAGACAGCCTGGGGACCCTCGCGGCAATCTGAAACGAAATAATATTGTTGAACAGGTCCTGACCAGACAAGAGGGCGCTGTTTAACATCATCCTCAATCGAATCCCTGGGATAAAAGCGTCACTGCTGCTTGCCCTGTTTCCCCGCTGCCGGGCCTCGGGGGAACGCCTGCGCTTTCCCCCTGGCGCCCTCATCTCCTCTCCCGTTCGTCAATTCATGGCCCGGAATTTTCATTTGTCCTGAAATACACGGGTTTTTTCTTTTCAGGCAGTGTTCGGATATGCTACGGTATTTCAGTCCAGTCGGGTTGGTCTTTCGTGCCCGGCATTGCACAAAACTGAGAGGAGGTTTCCATGTTAACGGTTCGGGATATAATGACTACGGAGGTTTTTGTACTCCAGGCAACACAGACCCTGGCCATTGTTCGTTCACTGATGAAGAACAAGCATGTTCGCCATGTGCCTATTGTTGATGATCAGGACAGATTTGTCGGGCTCCTTACCCACCGCGATCTTCTGTCGCACACCATATCTTTGCTGGCCGAGATTGATGAAGAAGAACAGGAAGATCTTGACCGGAGCATTCATATTGTTACCGTGATGAAGTGTGACGTCCTTACCGCCTCGCCCGAGATGGGCCTTGAGGAGGCTATTGCCATTCTTCTGGAGCACAAGTATGGATGCCTTCCGGTGGTTGAGGACGGTAAACTTGTCGGCATTGTCACTGAGGCGGATTTTCTCAAACTGACATTGAGTCTTCTCCGCAATCTCTGATCTTCCGGTTTGCGTGACCGGTGCAACCAGGCCCTTGATGCCAGACCGCCCGACGTGAACCCGTGTTGATTCGGGACACTGGACGCCGCCGGGTGGCCTCGTCAATCTGAATGCCAATGAAAAAAGCTTTCTGTACTGAAAAAATCATGGTGCACGCACAGGTGATTTGAATGTGTGTTACAATGATTTTTTTTGTCATGGAATGAGGATGATGAGCAGGGTCAGATTTGTTGTTCTTATGGGAGTGGCCGGTGCCGGCAAGACCACGATTGGTCGTCTCCTGGCTGAAACCATCTCCTGGCGATTCCTGGATGGTGATGATTTTCATTCACCGGACGCAATCGAAAAAATGCGGCAGGGCACAGGGCTCACCGACGCTGAAAGAGCACCCTGGCTGGATCGGGTCGGCGCGGCCCTGGCGGAGATTGTCCGGAACGGCGAAAATGCGGTGGTCGCCTGTTCTGCCTTGAAAGGTGCCCACCGCCAGAAACTACTGGCAGTTGCCGGAGGTGTTGTTGCCTTTCTCAAGGGTGACCGGGCGCTGATTTACAATCGGATCAATGCCCGATCAGGGCATTTTTTTTCACCTGTCCTGATCGAGGAACAGTTTGCGCTTCTCGAGGAACCGGATGGCGATGAGGGCGTAACAGTGGATGTTGCAGCCTCACCTCCGGAGGTTGTTGAAACCCTGATCAAAATGCTCAGCAGGAGAGGCCTTTGTTTATAGAATGTGTACTTTTTGGTATGGAACTGGCCGACCGGGCGCAGCCCCTTTTCAGTTTGGCTCTCTCCCGGGGCACGGGTCCATCACCAACAGCAGAATGGGCATGAGTGCTAATCGTTGACCATGAGAATACAGAATAAAATTCTCGTCAGTTTTCTTCTGTTGACCGTGCTCTTTTCTCTGGTCGGCTCTTTTGCCATATATGTGTTTCGTTCCCTCTCAAGCGAATTCCACTCCATTCATGATGAAACCTTTCCTCTTATCGTCGCAGTGCAGGATATCAGATTCGCGGGGTTGAAGATCAGCTCAGCGGCCAGTGAATACTGCCTTGAGAACAGCGATGATAATCAGATTTATTCCCCTGAACGTGGTGAATCCAGACTCCGGCTGGGCAGGGAGGAATACCAGCGGGCGTTTCAGGTATACGATGATCTGGTGGTGACCCGGTTTCCGGAAAAGAAATCCGATCTTGAAGCGTTACGGCTGTCCGGCCAGCTCCTCCATGAACAGAGTGACCGGGTATTGGCAGCGGCACGGGTGTACGGACCGCGACGTGACGTGACAACCGAAAAAAACCTCCTTGATTCTGCTGAACTGGAGTTCCTGGCGGTTGTCGAGCGAATTCTTGAATCTGAAAATAGAGAAATAATCAAGAGGGATTCCGCTGTCCATGAGATGGCTGATAAGAGCCGCATCAACCTGATTTTCATCTGTGTCGTCCTTGCGGTGGTAGCCTGTCTGATCGGAGTTTTTGTTTCCCGCCGTATTGCCAGTCCCCTCGTTTCTCTGGAAAAAGCCGCCGCCCGGATCGGCAATGGTGAGCTCGCGGTCAGGGTGCCTGTCGCCTCCCAGGATGAAATCGGCCGTCTTGCCCATACGTTCAACCGGATGGCCGCAGAGTTGGAAAAGCATCATACCCGGCTTGAGAGGATGGTCGCCGAAAAGACCGAGGCCCTTTCCCGCGCCAACAGTGTCCTGCTCGATGAAGTGAGGGACCGGCGCGAGGTCGAGTCCCATCTCCGGCAAAGGGAGGCGGAACTGAGCGCGATCATTGAAGGGGCGGCAACGGGTATTAATGTCGTTGATCTTGACGGACAGATCCTGCAGGTTAATCCGGCGTTTCAGAAGATGCTTGGCTACGAGTCCCAAGATCTTGTCGGTCGTCATATCGCCGAGTTGACCTATGTTGATGACGTGGCGGCCAACATCGATCTCTACCAAGAGTTGATCGCCGGCAACCGGAACCATTTTCACATGGCCAAACGGTTTGTCCACTCCAGCGGGCAGCCGGTCTGGACCCAGCTCACTGTTTCCCTTATCCGCGATGATTCCGGTAATCCCCTCTTTGTTGTCGGTATGGTCGAGGACGTTACCCTCCGCCGGCAACTCGAGGAGGAACGGGTCAAGTCGAGCAAGCTGGAGTCGATCGGGGTCCTTGCCGGGGGGATTGCTCATGATTTCAATAATATTCTCACTGCGATCCTTGGCAATATCGCCCTGGCGCTCAAGGCGTGCGAGGAGGGCGGGATGGCCGCAAAACGGTTGCTGGCCGCGGAAAAGGCATCTCTGCGCGCCCGTGCCCTGACCCAGCAGCTGCTTGCCTTTGCCAAGGGCGGGACTCCGGTGATCCGGGCGGGTTCCGTGATCAGCCTGATTCGCGAGGCCTCATCATTTCCCCTGAGCGGATCCAATGTCAAGTGCGAGTACCAGATCAGTGACGACATCCTTCCGGTGGATATCGATGAAGGGCAGATCATTCAGGTTATCCAGAATATTGTCAACAACGCGGACCAGGCAATGCCCGATGGCGGGGTCATCACCATCCGGGCGGACAACGTGGACATTGATGAAGTCAGTTCCCTGCCTCTGGTTCGCGGCCGATACGTCCGGATCGCGGTTGAAGACCATGGTCATGGGATAGCCCCTGAACATATCGACAAGATTTTTGATCCCTATTTTACCACAAAGGCGTCCGGCAGCGGCCTCGGCCTTGCGTCGAGTTTTTCCATTGTCCGGAACCACAATGGCCACATAACCGTTTCATCCGAGGTCGGCAGGGGAACGACCTTCAGTATTTATCTCCCGGCCTCTACCCGCCGCACGGAGTCTCTTCCCGTTGCCGATCGAGCGAGATTTGTTCGTGGCAGCGGCAGAATTCTCATAATGGATGATGAGGAGACCATCAGGGAGTTTCTCTCTGAGACGTTGACAATGGGTGGCTATACGGTTGACGCGGTGGGCGAGGGGGCTGAGGCCGTTGCCGCATATCGCCGGGCCAGTGAAGAGGGCCGACCCTTTAGCGCGGTTATACTTGATCTGACCATACCCGGCGGTATGGGAGGTAAGGAAACCATGGAAAATCTGATCGAGTTCGATCCCGAGGTCAAGGCCATTGTGTCAAGCGGTTATGCCAAGGATCCGATAATGGCCAATTATCAACAGCACGGTTTTAAGGATGTGGTGCCGAAACCATACAAGATTGAAGAGTTGAGCAGGGTCCTGGCAGAGGTGATTAAGGGGCAATGAAAGGGGCGCCGGATTTTTTTTGCGGTAGACTTGCAATGCTGTGCCTGGTCTCGTCTCTGCCGAACCCGGGGCATGGAGCCTCAATCCAAAGGTGAGCTAAATGAAAAAATTGAAGAATGAGGGCAAGGTGACCTACGAAGATTTGCGGGAAGTTCGGTGCGGCGTCTGCAGCAACAGGATGTGGGACAAGGGTGATAATGTTGTCAGGCAGGGGACAGTGGTGTGTGCCTCCTGTGGAACCGAATACAGCTTCGAGCCCATTGCCTGGAGAGTTTTTATCAAATAAGATCAACGTTGTATTCGGGAGTATATTTTTTTAATTTTCCTACGGAAAACCCTGATCTGATGAAGATTCACGATATTACCCTGCCCCTTTCCGATGAGATTCCCGTCTGGCCCGGCGACCCCAGATTTGTTCTTGATTTCCCACGTCATCTCGGCCGTGGAGATTCCTGCACTGTGGGCCACATTTCCCTGTCTCTGCACTGCGGAACCCATGTCGATGCCCCGGCCCATTTTCTCCGGAACGGGAACACGGTCGAGTCCCTTGACCCTGGGGTGCTCATCGGGCCGGCTCTTGTTGTCGATGTCGGCAATGTTTCGGTTATTGATGCCGCTGTTCTGCGCGGGTTGGATATTCCCGCTGGCAGTGAACGCATTCTTTTCAGGACCCGCAACTCTGATCTCTGGTCCCGGGGGGAAAAGGAATTCTGTGAGGAGTTTGTTGCGATCTCCGCCGATGGCGCCGCATATCTGGTCGAGCGGGGAGTGCGCCTGGCTGGAATTGATTATCTTTCCATCGCCCCCTTTGCCGATGGAGCGAAAACCCATGAAATCTTTTTGTCAGCAGGTGTTATTCTTCTCGAAGGGCTCACGCTGGCAACGGTATTAGCGGGCCGTTATACCCTGGTCTGCCTTCCCCTGGCAATAAAGGGCGGGGAGGGTGCACCGGCCCGGGCCGTGCTGATAGAAGAATAATCCTCCCCCGGCAGGTCTATTTTGCAAAACCGTGCCGTGATCGTGTTACCAGTTCCGGCAGAATGGCCAGGAAATGGTCAATCTCGGCCATGGTATTATACCGGCTGAGGCTGATCCGCAGGGTGCCGTGCAGGTATTCTTCCTCTACTCCCATGGCGGTCAGCACATGGGATGGGTTGAGGTCGCCGCTGTGGCAGGCCGCGTGTGCCGAAACCGCGATGCCGCGATCGTCAAGTTCCTGTATCAGGGCACCGGATGCGGTATGTTTAAAGCTGACATTAACAGTGTTCGCCAATCTGGGCTGACCCTGGCCGTTGATCCGGGCATCGGGAATTGCCACGGTGATCCCCTGCTCCAGGTGATCGCGCATGGCCCTCAGTTTTGTTCTGTTTTCCAGTAATTTTGGCACTGCCATTTCGCAGGCAAGGCCGAATCCCACCGCGCCGGCCACGTTTTCCGTGCCTGCCCGCAGTCCTTGCTCCTGACCTGCGCCAAGGATCAGGGGGCTTACCGGTGTGCCCCGTTGTGCGTAGAGGGCGCCAATCCCTTTTGCGCTGTGGAGTTTATGGCCCGTCATGGTCAGGTAGTTGACCGGTGACTCGCCCATGTCCAGAACCTCTTTCCCGGCGCATTGAACCGCGTCGCAATGATAGAGAACATTTTTTTCCCGGCAGATCCGGGAAATTTCATCAATGGGCCAGATAACGCCGGTTTCGTTGTTGGCGGCCATCAGCGAGACCATGGCGGTGTCCGGTCGGATGGCGCTGGAGAGGGTTGCGAGATCCAGGGAGCCGTCGGGGCGCACTGGAAGGAGCGTAAGCTCATAACCCCGCATTTCAAGCCAGCGCATTGGTTTGAGCACCGAGTCGTGCTCGACCGCCGAAGTGATGAGGTGTTTTTTTTCAGGATGGGCAGAGACCGCGCTCATCAGTGCCATGTTGTTGGCCTCGGACCCCCCGCTGGTGAATATGATGCGTGACGCCGGGGCATTGATCAGAGAGGCTGTCTGCTCCCGGGCCAGATCCAGGGCGTGCCGCGCGCTCTCGCCGAACCGGTGATTGCTTGAGGGGTTGCCAAAGTTCTTCTCAAGACAGTCGAGCATGGCGCGGCGTACTTCCGGGGGCACTGGCGTGGTGGCGTTATTGTCAAAGTATATGGTGTTCATTTCAAGCCTCGTCCTTTTTATCTTGTCCCAGCCTCCCGGATACTCCGGAATTTCCTTAGATGGTAAGCATCCGGTCCAGGGCGATCTTCGATAGTTCCGCGGTTGCTGCGTCAACGGTTATCTGGTTGACGATGGTGCCGTTTGCCAGATTGTCGAGAACCCAGAGCAGGTAGGCCGGTTTGATCCGGTACATGGTGGAGCAGAGACACTGAAACGGGGAAAGAGAGTGGATCTCCTTGTCCGGAAAGTGCGTGGCCAGACGGTTCACCAGATTTATTTCGGTGCCCACGGCCCATTTTGACCCCGGTGGAGAATTCCGGACATGGGCGATGATGTTCTCGGTGGAACCGTAGAAGTCTGCCTCCCGTACCACCTCGTGCCGGCATTCGGGATGAACGATGACCTTGATGTCGGGATCATTCCTGCGCCAGGCCTGGACATGGGAGGCCTCAAACTGCATATGGACCGTGCAGTAGCCGTCCCAGAGCAGAACCTTCGCTTTTTTAAGCTGCTCTTCGGTGTTGCCGCCCAGGGGTCTGCCGCGACGCCAGAGAACTACTTCCCGGTCTGGGATGCCGAGGGCGTAGGCTGAGTTGCGGCCGAGATGTTCATCGGGAAAGAAAATGACCTTTTCGCCCTGTTCAAGGGCCCAGGTCAAGACCCGTTCCGCATTGGAGGAGGTGCATACCGACCCGCCTTTTTCGCCGACAAAGGACTTTATCAGGGCCGATGAATTGACATAGGTCACCGGAACGAGACTGTTGATGCCGATATCAGCCAGCTCCTGCCAGGTCCATGATACCTCATCGTGACTGGCCATGTCGGCCATGGGGCAGCCGGCGCGCAGATCGGGCAGAATGACGCACTGCTCCCCGGTGGTGAGGATATCGGCGGATTCGGCCATGAAATGGACTCCGCAGAATACGATATAGGGCCTGTCCGCGGTTGCGGCGGCGTGCTTGGCGAGTTTCAGGGAATCGCCGGTCATGTCGGCAAACTGGAAAACCGCTTCCTGCTGGTAATGGTGACAGAGAATGAGCAGCCGGTCTCCCAGTTCTTTTTTTCTGGCAGTAATTTTTTTGAAAAGTACATCTTCCTTTTCGTGGAGATACCTGGTGCCGATGTCGATCTGTTTCAGTGCTGTCATGGTCGTGAAAATCCTTGCTGAAAATCAACTGCGGCCCGGAGCAATGCTACGTCGGGCCGCAGGGTCTGCGTACATTTTTTTCTTTGGGCCCAGGCTGGCGCCCTTTCGGGTTATTCCTCGGTCACCGCATCCAGGGCATTGAACTTGTCGCTGTCAGTGGCCTTGTGGCTCTGCCTTTTTTTTCGCTGCAGCTCCTTGAGTTGCAAGCCAAGGGTGTCAAAGGCATCGACAACAAGGGGGAGAACCTTGTCGCCGCTTTTTTTTACCACCACTGTGTCGTTGGGTACTGATGCCACTACCTGGAATTTGTATCCCCCCTCCTTCTGGTGCTTGGTTCCTTCAACAGTTGTCCTCAGATGATGGACAAGTCCCGGATGGTGCCTGTGTAATCTGTCTTTCTCTTCCTCGATTTTGTCACGCCAGACCTTCCGCATTTCAACGTTCCGGGCTTCAATCTGTAGTTCCATTAATTTCCTCCATTGACAATGGTTAAAATGACTCAGGACGAGTCTGCCTGATAAGCTTAACTGTCCTGTGAGTTAATTCTACCATAAAGTCAGGAGAGAACCTAGCCTCTCTTCACTTGACAACAAAGAAAATACAAAAAGGGGGGGAAGGGCTTTAGCCGTGGGGAGGTGTATTCCATGATGCGCTTCAGGGGGGCATAAAAAAAGGTTTTTACCCATGTGCGGACCCAGAATTTCCCGCAGGAGTTCCGGGAAAGAAATCATTGCCATTTTCATTTTGATTTGCTTGGCAATCCAGGAAAAAAGGACTATAGAGTACTCTTTTCAAAAAATGGGTATACTTCTTGTTACGATTTTGATTTACCGATTATGATGGAGAGGCAATGCTGGTAAAAGACATTCTTGCTGCAAACAGAATAGCCATGAGCTTTGAGTTTTTTCCACCCAAGCTGGAAGAAGACTGGGACAGGCTCTTTAATACGATTTCCGATCTTATCCCCCTCCATCCGGCTTACGTCAGCGTGACTTACGGCGCCGGTGGTTCCACCCGCGACCGGACCCATAATCTTGTGGTGCGGATCCAGAAGGAAACGGATCTCACCGTGGTCTCTCATCTGACCTGCGTCGGCTCCACCCAGGATGAGATCCGCAGGATTCTTGAGAATTATCAGGAAAACGGGGTCGAGAATATTCTCGCGTTGCGGGGGGACCTGCCAAAGGGACAGACTGAGTGGGTCCAGCCGCAGGATGGCTTTGCCTATGCCGCTGACCTGGTCGGATTCATCAAAAAGAATTTTCCATCCATGGGGGTTGGTGTCGCCGGTTTTCCCGAGGGGCACCCCGAAACCCAGAACAGGCTGAAGGAGATCGAGTTTCTCAAGGCCAAGGTTGATGCCGGTGCTGACTATATCGTCAGCCAGCTTTTTTTCGACAATCGTGATTTTTACGACTTCTGCGAACGTTGCAATCATGCAGGCATCAATGTACCGGTAATTGCCGGGATCATGCCCATTACCTCCAGGCCGGGGATGGTGCGGATGGCCGAACTGGCGGCTGGGGCCCGGTTCCCGGCCCGGCTGCTGAAGGCTTTGGACCGGGCGGAAAACAATTCCTCCGTGGAAAGGGTTGGGGTACACTGGGCCACCGAACAGGTACGCGATCTTATCGATAATAATGTCCGGGGAATCCATTTCTATACCCTGAACAGTTCCAAGGCGACCCTGAAGATGTATGAAACACTTGGCGTCTCTTCTTCGAGAATGCTGTAGAAACCAGCTTCTCTATGTGCATCCGGCAGGCGGAATGGCTTACTCTGGTGCTTTAATCCCCTGTTTCCGGCGTGTTATTGCCGGAGGCCTTTCAGAGGTGAATATCTGCCATGAGATTTGACGAACTTGCACTCAGCACTGAAGTGATGAAGGCCGTGACCGAGATGGGGTACACCGATCTCACCCCGATTCAGGAGCAGACCTATCCCCTTATTCGCGGGGGGCGTGATCTCATGGCCCTGGCCGAGACCGGCTCAGGCAAGACCAGCGCCTGCGGCATCCCGCTCTCCGAGATGGTCGATCCCTCGATCTCCGGTATTCAGGCCCTTATTCTGGTTCCCACCCGCGAACTTGCCCTCCAGTATGTCGATGAACTTGATCTTATCGGCAAACATACCGGCATTGCCCCTTTTGCAATCTACGGCGGCTTTTCCATGGATATCCAGAAGGCCAAACTGGCCCATGGGGTGCATATCCTGGTGGCCACCCCCGGCAGGCTTATTGATCATCTCTACAACAGCACCCTGACCCTGGAGAAGGTCCGAACCGTTGTTCTGGACGAGGCGGATGAGATGCTCAAGATGGGTTTTGTCGAGGATGTCAATTTCATTCTCTCCTGCATCATGAGTGAGCACCAGACCCTTCTGTTTTCCGCCACCATGGCCGATGATGTCGTGGAGCTGGCCAACTCATACCTGAAGGATCCGGTCAGGATCGAGCTGAATCGGGAAGAAGTCTCGCCCCAGTCAATTACCCACCGCTTCCGGTTTCTTTCCGACAAGGATCGGCTCCCGGTCCTCAAACAGTATTTTGCGGAAGAGCCGCCGACCCAGGCGATTATATTCATCAATTCAAAACGAAACGGTGAATTGCTTTTTCGTAAACTGAAAGAGGCGGTGGATTCCATTGAATACATCCACGGCAGCCTGGATCAGGACAAGCGGACCTCAATCTTTAACCGATTCAAGCAGGGCAAGATCAGGGTGCTGATCGCCACCGATGTTGCCGGCCGGGGTCTTGATTTCTCCCGGGTAACCCATATCTATAATTATGAGTTTCCCCGGGCGTCTGAAAATTACGTCCACCGTACCGGACGTACCGGAAGGATGGGCCGGGAAGGGGTCGCTATCACCTTTGTCACCGGCCAGGATCTCTATGCGGTAAAAAGGTTGTTCAAGGAAAAGGGCATCCAGGCGGCATGGGATGGTGAAATTCCTGATCTGAAAAAGGCTGCAAAACCCCGCCCTGGCGGATTCCGGAGGGGGCAGCCAGGGGGCAGGCCGCCGGGGGGAGGAAAAAAGGCACGGCCACCGCGGAATAAAGGCAAAGCCAAGCCCCGGCCATGACAGCACTGGCGACCATTTTTGTTACCTCCTTCGTGATTGCCCTTTCCGGGGCGATGATGCCCGGGCCTCTTCTTACCGCAACCATCAGTGAAAGCGCCCGGCGGGGCAGCCAGGCCGGCCCCCTGCTCATAGTGGGGCACGGTATTCTCGAGTTCGGGCTGGTTCTGCTTCTGCTTATGGGCATAGGCCCGTATCTTTCGGCGGATCCGGTTTTTATTGTCATTGCCCTTGCCGGTTCGGTGATCCTTGCATGGATGGGTATTTCCATGCTCCGCTCCCTGCCGACGCTCTCCCTTTCCCGGGATGTTGCTGAAAAAAAGGTCCATGATAGATCCCGCAACCTGATTTTTGCCGGCATCCTCCTTTCCCTGGCGAATCCATACTGGTCGGTCTGGTGGGTGACCATTGGTCTCGGCTATATCCTCTTTTCCATGAAATCCGGGATTGTCGGGGTGCTTTTCTTCTTTTCCGGCCACATTCTTGCCGATCTTGCGTGGTATGCGCTGGTTTCCGCCGCAGTCGTCCGGGGACGGAGTTTTTTTTCCGACCGCGTCTACCGCACCCTTATCGCTTGCTGCGCCGCACTTCTTCTTGGTTTTGCCTTTTTATTCCTCTGGTCCGGGGCCCAACGGCTTTTCAGCGGAGCATAAATATCCATGCACGACCCTATGCGGCATAGAGTTTTACGCAAAATTCATTACGGCTGGTTTGTTGTTGGCGCGGGACTTCTCTGTATCATGGCCAGTCTTGGTTTCGGGCGTTTCGCCCTTGGCATGCTCCTGCCGTCGATGGGCAACGCGCTTTCCCTGAGCTATTCAGACATGGGAATCATCAGCACTGCCAATTTTGTCGGCTATCTGGTGGCGGTGCTTGGCTGTGGTTTTTTTGTCAGCCGTTTTGGCGCCCGGAAGGTGATCATCGCTGCCCTGCTGCTGGTGGCGGTATCAATGATCGGGGTTTCAGGTGCTGATAGTTTCACTGAGGTGCTCATCTTTTATATGTTTACCGGTGTGGGCAGCGGTGCCTCCAATGTCCCGATGATGGCCCTTGTCTCATCCTGGTTTGTCAGCAGACAACGCGGCCGTGCGGCCGGATTTGTCGTTATCGGCAGCGGGTTTGCCATTCTTATATCGGGAAAACTGGTCCCTTTTCTCAATCAGGTGGCTGGCAATGACGGGTGGCGACTCAGCTGGTTGGCCCTTGGCTGCGCGGTTTTTGCAATCACCCTTACATGCTGGCTCGTGCTGCGGGACGATCCTTTCCAGATGGGACTTGTCCCGGTGGGGAGCGGAACAGGACCGGTAACTTCCTGTGGTGGACAGGAGCTTCCTGTCGACCGGAAAACCATTTTTCATCTTGGGGCGATTTATTTCCTTTTTGGCTACACCTATGTGATCTATGCCACCTTTATCGTCACTGCCCTGGTTCAGGAAAAGGGGTTTTCCGAGATCTCGGCCGGATCTCTCTGGTCGATAATCGGTTTTTTGAGCATCTTTTCCGGGCCGGTATTTGGCACGCTTTCCGATAAACTGGGGCGCAAGGCCGGGCTGGTCATGGTTTTCTCAATCCAGACGCTTTCCTATCTTTTTATTTCCCTGCCCCTGCCCCGGCTGTTTCTTTTTCTTTCTATCGGGTGCTTCGGTATTGTCGCCTGGAGCATTCCCTCGATCATGGCTGCGGTGGTCGGTGATGTGGTGGGCCCGAAACGGGCGGCAAGGGCCTTTGGATTCATTACCTTTATCTTCGGCATCGGCCAGATCGCCGGACCCTATCTTGCCGGAAGGCTCGCCGAGAGCACCGGAAGTTTTTCTTCAAGTTTTGCCATGGCGACCCTTTTTGCCCTGGCAGCGGTTGTGCTCTCCGCGATGTTTAAAAGACCCACTGATTCATGAGCCCAAGGCGTGATAAGTTTTTGCGGAGCAGGTCTGGGAAAAATGCTCCGGCAGATGAAAAAAATCTTCCCACAAGAGTTGCATGGTTTCTCCTGCGATTCTTTTTCATCCTTTTTGGTGTCGTGGTTCTGCTGGTTGCTTTTTTTCGCTTTGTACCGGTTCCCTTCTCCGCGTTTATGGCGCAGCGATGGGTTGCCGCCCGTATTGCCGGGGATACACAGTTTTCTCTCCACTATAAATGGGTCTCCATCGACCAGATGTCCCCCTATCTCGCCCTGGCCGTGGTGGCTGCTGAGGACCAGCGATTTCCCGCGCATCATGGGTTTGATTTTGATGCCATCTCCGATGCCCTGCGTGATAACAGGAAGCGCGCCCGGCCCCGCGGGGCGAGCACCATCTCCCAGCAGGTGGCGAAGAATCTTTTCCTGTGGCCGGGAAGGAGTTTTTTCCGGAAAGGGATGGAGGCCGGTTTTACCCTGCTTCTCGAAGGCCTTTGGTCTAAGCGCAGACTCCTTGAGGTCTATCTGAATATAGCCGAGTTTGGCCCGGGGCTGTTCGGGGTGGACTCTGCCTGCCGTACATTTTTTAAAAAGCCTCCCGGCAAGATTGGCGTTGATGAGGCCGCGCTGCTGGCGGCCGTGCTCCCCAGTCCGCTTCGTTATGATGCCGGCGCCCCGTCCCCTTATGTGAAATCACGGGCGCGACATATAAAGCGGCAAATGGAGCAACTCGGTGGGCCCCGGTATCTAAGGTCGATCCTTCCGCCTGCCAGCACGGTCAAAGCCAGGCCCTAAAATTTGTTGTTATTCCCTGCAGGCAGCCTATAATGCGAGACAAAGTTTTTTTTATTTTTTTCCCATGCCAAGTTGAGTACCCATGACCCGCGCGAATATTCTCATAGCCATAGCTATTGCCGTTGTATCCTTCTGTTTTTGGGCGCTTCTGAATCAGCCCGAAGATGAGCCGCCCTGGCCTGAGCGTATCCAGGGGTTCTCCTTTTCTCCCTTCCGCGATAAACAGAGTCCTCTGGTCCAGATCCTGCCTTCTGAGGAAGAGGTTGATGCGGATCTCGCCCTTCTTGCCAACAAAACCAATGCGGTCCGCACCTATACTGTGGAAGGTGTCCAGGCCAAGGTTCCCATGCTGGCGCGTCGGCACGGGTTGAACGTCTGTCTCGGCGCCTGGCTTGATACGGATCTTGAAAAAAACGAGCGGGAGATCGAGACCCTGATCCGGGTCGCCCGGGAAAACTACCGGAGCGTGGTGCGGGTAATAGTCGGCAATGAGGCTGTTCTGCGTGGAAACCTCACCGTAGAAGAGATTGCCGTCTATCTCAATCGGGTGCGGGCTGCCCTTGATGTGCCTGTCGGCACTGCCGAGCCCTGGCATGTGTGGTTTAAAAACCCGGAGCTGGTGGAGCATGTTGATTTTATCGGCACACACATGCTGCCGTACTGGGAGGGGGTGCACCTTGACCGGGCGGTTGATTATGTTGTTGATCACGTTAATCTCCTGAAAAACACCTTTCCCGACAAACCGGTGGTCATTGCCGAGGTTGGCTGGCCAAGTAACGGCCGAACCCGCCATTCGGCGGTCGCCTCGCCTGCCAACGAAGCCACCTTTCTCCGTCGTTTCCTGGCCCGCGCGGAGAAAGAGGAGTATATCTACTACGTGATGGAGGCCTTTGACCAGCCCTGGAAACGGAGCCTCGAGGGGGCTGTCGGCGCCTACTGGGGGGTTTGGGATGTCGAGCGCCAGCCAAAGTTTCCTTTTACCCAGCCCATTGTTGAGATTCCCGAATGGCGTTTCCTCGCCGGTATCTCGGTGGGGGTCGCGCTCATTACCTTTGCTTTTCTGGTAATTGACAGCAGCACCCTGCGCAAGCGGGGACGGAGCTTTCTCGCAACCGTTGCCTTTGCCGCCGCCTCGGCCGCTGTCTGGATCGTCTATTCATATTCCCAGCAGTACCTGACCGTGACTACGGTTGCCGTGGGTGTTCTCATGGTGGTCGGCATGGTCGGGGTTGTGGTGGTCCTTCTTGCCGAGGCCCACGAATGGGCCGAGGCGATATGGGCCACTCGAATGCGGCGGCCTTTCACCCCGTTGGTCGTGGACGACGAGAATCTGCCGATGGTGTCGGTTCACGTGCCGGCTTACAATGAACCTCCGGAGATGATGATTGAGACGCTCGATGCCTTGGCTCGCCTTGATTATCCGCACTACGAGGTTATCGTCATCGACAACAACACCAAGGATCCTGATGTGTGGCGGCCGGTACAGGCGCACTGCGAGAAGCTCGGATCCCGATTCCGTTTCTTTCACGAGGATTCGCTGGCAGGCTTCAAGGCAGGCGCCCTCAACTACGCGCTTGCCAGGACAGCGCCCGATGTTGAAGTGGTTGCGGTGATCGACAGTGACTACATCGTCACCTCCAACTGGCTGCGGGACCTCTCCCCGCAGTTTTTGCGGCCCGAGGTCGGCATTGTTCAGGCCCCCCAGGATTATCGCGATGACAACGACAACATGTTCAAGGCGATGTGCTACGCGGAATACCGTGGATTTTTCTACATAGGCATGGTTACCCGCAACGAACGCAACGCCATAATCCAGCACGGGACCATGACCATGGTTCGCAAGTCAGTTCTCGAGGAGGTGGCCGGCTGGGCCGAGTGGTGCATTACCGAGGACGCTGAACTCGGTTTGAAGATCTTTGAGAGGGGATATGAGGCGAACTACATCTCCCAGAGCTATGGCAAGGGAGTCATGCCGGACACCTTTATTGATTTCAAGAAACAGCGTTTCCGGTGGGCCTACGGCGCCATGCAGATCATGCGCCGTCATGCCCGTGCCCTTTTCTTCGGCGGCGGAACCAGGCTCACCATCGGCCAGCGGTATCACTTTATAGCCGGCTGGCTGCCGTGGGTTGCCGACAGTATAAACCTCTTTTTCACCATTGCCGCCCTTATGTGGTCAAGCGCCATGATCACCTGGCCTCATTTGATCGATCCGCCGCTGGTCATTCTTTCCGGCATGCCGCTTACCCTCTTTATCTTCAAGATTGCCAAGATGTTCCATCTATACCGGAGCCGGGTCGGGGCGTCCGTTACCCAGACGCTGGCCTCGGCCCTTGCCGGGCTGTCGCTTTCCCACACCATCTCTCTTGCCATCCTCCAGGGGGTCTTTGTTAAGAGCAAGCCTTTTTTCCGTACCCCGAAGCTTGCCCGGAGCCACGCCCTGTTCCGTGCCTTGATGTCGGCCCGCGAGGAGGGGCTGGTTTTGACCGCGCTCTGGCTTTCAGCCTATCTGGTTGCGCATGTGCAGGGAACGGACACCCCGGACCTTCAGGTCTGGATCCTGGTGCTCGCTGTCCAGTCCATTCCCTATCTTGCAACGGTGATCATGTCGGTGGTAAGCGGTTTTGCCAAGGTTCGGACCGGAATAATCGCCAATATGACCGCATTGCCGGTGACGCCTCCCCTTGAAAATGAGGACAGGGAGTCGCTTACCACTTCGTGATCGATCCGGGAGTTTGCCGGGGGAGGTTTGCGGGCTAGTGTCCCGTTCGGTTAATTCCGTCTTGTAATTAGTGGTCCTCGCGGCCCCTCGCGGTGTTGCGCAAAACGAGACATAGCGCTGCTATGCCCTGTTTCGCGCGCCTTGCGAGGAACCACGATACCTTACTAATTGACTGCCACAGTTAACCGAACGGGACACTAGGAGCCTGTCGGAGAATTATAACCGTAACGAAAAAGCGAGGAATCGAGGCCAGTTTTTCTGGGATTTGAGGAGAATAGCAGCGCTATTTAACGAAAAGTCCGGGACATATGGGCCGATTATCTCGCTTTTGGAGTAGGTTGGGAATTCTCCGACAGGCTCCTAGGCGGCCTGGAAGTCGGTACCTGGAATCGCTGGGTGATCCATCGGCCATACTGGGCTGTTTCTCAATAGTCTCGCGTCAAGGTTGAAACCACCGTCTTCAGACGGTCAGCTTTCAGTTAGTGGTATGTTCGTTGTTCAGGCACAAAGTGGCAAAGGCACAGAGTGGCAAAGTTTTTAAAGATTTC
>JBFHXP010000005.1:0-53699 GCA_041598875.1 Desulfobulbales bacterium | reverse complement strand
GCTGTCAACCAGCGATGCGGTGGCGTCATCCCCGTTGCCACCGTTGGCGCCACTGGTCCCCGGATCGCCGGCAACCCCGTTGGCGCCGGCGGTGCCGTTCGAACCAGTGATGTTGAGAGAGCCGGCCCAGGTGGGGGGCACCAGAAGCAGCGAGAGCAGAAGAGCTACGGCCGGGCGTGTTACCATGCACGATTTCATAGAGGTCCCTCCTTAAGATTTAAAAAAGCCCTAAAGATGTCCGGGATATCCCTGTCGTCATCCTCAGATAGAAGAGAGACGCCCGGCGGCAGCAACCATCACAAAAGATCTGTCCCCTGGCAGGGGCATGGTCATATAGTGTAGATGAATTCTTGATGTACTCTCTCAGGTTCACCATACCGGGAAGATGCCGGTACCGCGTTACCAGCCTTGGTATGACTGAATTGCGACCAGAAAATGCAGCAGACGCTCCCCAGTGCCGTGCCGATTTTTTCTCTTTGTTATGCTTTGTTGAGAGAGGCAGGCTGATATCCGCACTGTCATCGTAAATGTGACAGCGCGGCTCCCTTTTCAACCTGTCGTACCTGAAATTTTTACTGGAACCGGTGTCAGGATGTCAATCAGAAAATGGGATGGTGGTTGAAGTTTGTGGTGATCTGCATGAAATAATTCTAATTTTTTTTAATGAGTAGAGGGACTGCTTTTTCTGGCGCGGAAATGGTTCTGTGGGCAGTCCCGTCTCTCTTTCATTCCCTGTCCGGGGCAAATCCCGCCGCATGGGTATGGCACTGGGTGCATTTTTCCCCGCTGTAATGAGTGGCGCGGGTTCCGTCCGCCCGCCAGTACCTGGTCTTCTGGTGGCACACCTGACAGACGCCGTCGGGAGTCGAGTCACTCTCTTCAGGACCCAGTCGGTCGTTGTCGGCAAAACTTGCCGGACCGTTGAACGCGACCCGTCTGCTGTTGATCCCGCTCCTGATCATCTGCCCGTAGGTGAGGGCGAACTCGCCTTCGGGCTGGCCGTTGACCTGTCCCTTGAATACGATCCTGTCACCCTGTGCCGAATCAACTTCAAAGGCGGCACTGGTGGCATCGGCAAAGCGCAGCCAGAGAAGAAGCCCCCGTTCGCGGCCTGTTTTCGCGCCCCAGCGCGCCTGGTCGGCCCATTCCGGACTGTTGGTCCGGTGTGGGGCTGCGCTGGTCAGGGTTGTGGTGTTGTCTGTGGAATCATAGGCAAGGGAGAGTATCGAACCCTCGACAAGGGGTTGGCCAGCGGGCCGGGAGGCGTGATTTTCGTGGCAGTCGAAACAGGGAACCTTGTGGGTGGCGACCCGGGGTGCGTTGTTTTTGCCGTAGTTTCCTCCGGAGCTATTGGTGTGGCAGGACTCACAGAAGGTATTTAAAAGAGGAGGGTGGGGTTTGGGGATCCTGCCGACATTATGGGGACTGTGGCAGTCCATGCAGCGGATGGAGTTAGTGCTGTTATGCGGAGCCATATTGGAGAGGCCCATCTGCGGGGGGCTGGAATCCTTGTGGCACCGGACGCACAGGTCGGGAGACGGTCGCAGGTCGTATTGGGAGTCGTGCACGTCGTGACAGGAGGTGCACTCCATTCTGCCGGCATAGAGGAGACCCGCGAGGATGATGCCGGGAACTATCTCCACGGTCGTCGCCTCCGGGACCCCGGCCTTGCCAGGTTCAAACACAAAGCTCACCGGGTGGTCATTGGAGAGATTGGCGCCGATAGCGGAGGCCGGGTTGATGTCGCCGATGACGGTTGGAGCCAAAGGGGATAAGGGCGTGATCCCGTCGTGGCAGGAAAGGCAGAGCAGAGTAGGCCCGCCCGGTCCGGTTTTTAAAACGCTGCTGAAATAGCCGTCAGGGTTTGTCCGGGTGCCCGCCGAGGTGGTGCCGTACATGGTGAAATAAGCGGTCGATATTGGGCGGCTCCACAAGGGACTGATTGTGTCTGTCGGAGTCTCCCTGGTCGTGTGATGCGGTGTGTGGCAGTAGACGCAGAGTCGCGCATCTTTGGGATCAGACGGAAACCCTGAGCCAGGACGGGTAAAGTCATGTTTTGTTCCTATGAGGCCGTTGCCCCCCGAAACAATTCCCGGCCCGGCGAAAATGGTGAAAAGAACGAGGGCCAACCGTATCAGATCTGCGGGTATTTTCATATCCTCATGCCTCCGGAAGGGACATTCGCAATCTCATTAGTCTCGCGTCAAGGTTGAAACCACCGTGTTCAGACGATCAGCTTTCAGTTAGTGGTATGTTCGTTGTTCAGGCACAAAGCGGCAAAGGCACAGAATGGCAAAGTTTTTAAAGATTTCGTCTTACATCTCACGTCTCACTTTCTCTGTCACTCTGTCCCTCTGTAACTATGGTGCCTCAAGCTATCGACTTTCAGTCGATAGTCGTTGACTTTACCTATCACAATGATGGTGAAATTGCAATACCGGGTTTCGGATCAGCGCGACCTCTCTTCCTGCTTGAATATTGGCCGGTGATCAGGTAGATGATCTATCATGAAAAACGTTTCCATGCTTTTATTGAATGGCGCCGCATCCCGGATCATTCTCCTGGCGCTTGCCCTTTTTTTCTGCCGGCCGGTGCCGGGCGCGGCCGCGCTCTCGGCGTCGGACCTGCTGGTTGTCTATAACCGCGCCCTGCCGGCCAGCGAGCAGGTTGCCCGCTACTATGCCGCACAACGAAACGTGCCTGCGGATAACCTGATCGGGCTGGATCTGCCGCACTCGGAACAGATATCCCCGGACCGCTATCAGGCCGCGCTGTATACCCCGCTGCGCGACAGGGTTTCTCTCTTGAGACGGCAGGGCGCTGATCCTGCCCTGCTCCTGGTTTATGGCGTGCCGCTCAAGATCGGCGGCATGGATTCCGGGGTTTCCGGCCGGTTGAAAAAGCTGGGCAGTGAAAAAGGTGGCGCGATCGGAGCCCGGGTTCTTGATCTGACCGGCCAACTCAGTCTTCTGGCTGCCGGTGAAGGAGGATTGAGTTCCGGGCCGGTCCCCCCGGACACAGCCGACCCGCAGGAGATTGTCAGCCATGCCACCGAGACCCTGGACCGGTTGATCGCAGCGCAAAGAAGGGAGGGCGCCCCGGTTTTTGATACGGAGACCGGAAAAAAAATATTCTCCCTGATGCTCGGACTGGCCGGGATCACCCCCCTGGCCTCGGGCATGGAGAAAACGAGCCTGGACACCCCGAATCTCCGGGAGTGGACCGGGGAGCAGAAGGCGGTGATCCGGCGGAGCAACCAGCTCGAGCGGGAGCTGGCCGCGGTGTTTTTCCGCGGGGTAACCCCTGACACGGCCCAGGGTATCGCCGCCATGATCAGGGAGAGCAGGGGGCTGATCGGCGAGCTTAGATTCTGGCATGAACTCCAGCAGACAGATCTCAAGGACCGCAGCTCCGCCTCGGTGGACAGCGAGTTGTCGCTGCTGCCGGCAGAACCCTACAGCAGGGCAAATTGGCTGCCGAATCCCCGCCTGAGCGAGTATGACCGGTTTCCAGGTATTGACGCCATCCGCCAGCAGACGATCATGGTGGCCCGCCTCGACGGGCCAACGCCGGAGATAGCCAAAAGACTTGTCGATGATGCACTTTTCGGTGAAAAAGAGGGGTTGGAAGGTGTTTTCTATATCGATGCCCGGGGCCTTGACCCGGAAAAAAAGGACAGCGCCTATGCCCGGTACGACGAGTATCTCCGTCAGCTCTACCGGATAGTCAAGGAGAAAAGCACGCTCCGGGTTGTTCTTGACAATACCAGGGAACTGTTTGCCGAGTCCTCGGCCCCGGAGGCGGCGCTTTACTGCGGCTGGTATTCCCTGGGGAAATATGTTGATGCCTTTTCCTGGCAAAGAGGCGCGGTTGGTTTTCATATTGCCAGTGCCGAGGCGGTGAGTCTCCGCGCGGGGGATCGGGCGCTGTGGTGCAAGACCATGCTCGAAAAGGGGGCGGCCGCCACCCTGGGCCCGGTCTCCGAGCCCTATCTCCACTCTTTTCCCCGGCCGGATATCTTTTTTCCCCTCCTGATGCAGGGCCGCTTGCCGCTGCTCGAGGTCTATTACCGCAGCATCCCTCATCTCTCCTGGCGGCAGGTCTTGATTGGAGATCCGCTCTATACCCCTTTCCGTAACAGGCCTGCTTTGTCGGAGTGATTGCGTTAAAGTGGCAGAGTGGCAGAGGGGCAGAGTGAAAGAGATGAGAGAATATCGAATGTCGAACAGGGAATGATGAATCATGAAGGATAGGAAAAAAGCAGAATAAGGGGCAGAAGGGCAGAAGGGTAGAGAAGATTGACGTGAGGACTCAGGACTAAGGTTTAAAAACACACGACTTCAAAAGTTCTCAACCGTGCTCACTCAGTCCTCACCTCTCTGTCCTGTCCCTCCAAACTTCATAATTCATCATTCGATATTCGGTGTTCGATATTCGCCTTTTAAAACGACGTGAACCGCAGAATATCGAACAGGTAAGCGATCCTGCGAGACTCTGAGGAATTTCGTGTCTGTCAATCATCGTTTTTAGTGTTAAACGAGAATCGTCCGATTTTTTGTTAGAGGACAATGTAGAAAGAAAAACATGGGCAAAGGGACAAAGGCACAGAGCCAGGAAAGATGATTCTTGGGGCGTGCGGGGTCGCAATAAAAGCGCACCCTGGAGGGTGCGCTTTTGGGGTGAAATGAAGGTGAAACCGGCCTGGTGTTCAATCAAGATGCGACAGTTGAGCCTTGACTGGACACTATTCGTGGTAGCGGAACGACATCACCACCCGGGCCCGGTAGGATACCACCTGGCCCCCTTCTATCCGCATATCAAGCTTGGAGACTTCCGCGATTCTCAGGTCGCTGGTGGTCTTGCTCGCGGCCATCACCGCGTTTTTCGCCGCTTCCTCCCATGAAACCGAACTGGTGCCGACAAATTCAACCATCTTGTACACGCTTTCTCCTGACATGACTGTACCTCCTTGAGTTGCGCCACTCCGGAGGCGATGGCCAGAGGATCTTTTCACCGACCTCGGTGGGCGACATGGAATGGTCAAATCCTGATCAGATTTTAGGCCATTTTGAATAAGTGTCTTTTCGCTTGATCTCTGTGTCATGCTCAAAATTTTATCCTCGGAATATCATTTATATGCCTGCGGTAAAATTTTTCGCATTCCTTGATCTCAAACGAAAATCCTAGTTATTCAAGATACCCTTTATTTTTTGGATGGGATCGCTTACAGATCTATCATATCTTTGTTCCTCGGTCAATATCCTGTGGTCGCAGCTTCCCCTTGCGAATTTTTTAATGGCATGCTATCAGGGTATGATTTTTTTGTAATACGAATATCAAAAAGGAGCATCCCATGGCTATTCAGGAAAAATTCGCTCATGTAACCGTGGCCACCAAGGCCAATATCTATTTTGAGGGCAGGGTGGTCAGCCATGCCCTGACCCTGGCCGACGGCGCGAAAAAGACCATCGGGGTTATCTTTCCCGGGGCCTATACCTTCAACACCGCGGCCCCGGAACGGATGGAGATTGTCGCCGGCAGCTGCCGGGTAAAGGTTGCCGGAGAGACCGGGTGGCAGGAGTATGGGCCAGGGACCTTTTTTGATGTGCCCGGCTCCTCTTCCTTTGATATTGAGGTCACGGAAGGAATAGCCGAGTATATCTGTTCTTTTGGGTGATTTTTTTGGTTTTAGATTCCTGTTGACTTATTTTTTCGTCAAGAACGGTTCGGGCCAGCCAGGCAGGAGTCCCTTTTTTCAAAGGTTAAAAAAAATTTCGCGGTGACCGATTCGGTGATGCTCCAGGTTTTTGTTTGGTAACAAAATAATAAAAAGGTTTGTCCTTTAATAAAATTCCTTCAGTGCTTCCGTGATCCTTTTCGGGTCAAAAACCTGTGCCACCAGCGGGCCTTTTTCGAGTATCGGAACGCGTTCCTCGTACGCCGGACGGTGGTTTCGGTAGATGATGCCGATCGGGATGCGGTCGCCCCATTCAAGGGCCCGTGCGAATGCCGCGTTGCGGTCTTCGGGATTGTATTCCGGTTCAAGATGATAGACGCGCTCACGGTACCATTGAAAGGTGTTTACCTTGTTAAAGGAGACGCAGGGCTGGAGGATGTCGATTATCGCAAATCCCTTGTGGTTCATGGCCTCGCGCATCAGCCCCTTGAGATGTTCCTGGTCGGCGACAAAGGCGCGGGCCGCTAAACCGCACTCGAGGGCGACCGCGAGGACCATGGGATTGAACTGGCCGGAAATTACCCCAAAGGGGGTGTTTTTTGCTATGGTTCCTTCGTTGGTTGTCGGCGAGGGCTGGCCCTTTGTCAGCCCGTAGATCTGGTTGTTGTGGACAAAGAGTTTGACGTTGATATTGCGGCGCATTGCCGCCATCAGATGGTTGCCGCCTTCACCGTAACAGTCGCCGTCTCCGGTGGTGACAATTACCCGCATGCCATGGTTGGCGAGCCTGATCCCGGTCGCGACCGGCAAGGCCCTGCCGTGCAGTCCGTTAAAGGTGTTGCCTCGGGTATAGTGTGGCAGCTTTGCCGCCTGGCCGATCCCCGAGACCAGGGTGATCTGGTGGGGCTCAAGGCGCAACTCGACCATCACTTCGGAGAACGCCCGTACAATCCCGAAATTACCGCATCCCGGACACCATGCCGGGGGTTGACCTTTATATGTTTCCAAGGTGACCATGGATCTCTCCTTTAAGCTCCTCCACCGTGAATGGCCTGCCGTCGTACCTGTGTATTGATGCTGTGAATGTAAAACCAGTTTCAGCACGAAGGATTCTTTTGAACTGGCCGGTGGCGTTATTTTCAACGCACAGGGAGATCCTTGCCCGGCGCAGGAACGCGAGATAATCAAAAGACGCCGAGTCGGGCAAGGGGAACACCTCGCTGAAGTGAAGCATGGCAATGTTTGCTGGCCGCGCCAGTTCATCAATTGCCGCCTTCATGACTCCGTAGGTAGAACCCCAGCCGACAAGGACAATTTCCGCCTCGGGGTTGCCGTAGAGAAGAGGGGGCGCGATCTCCGATCGGATCAGGGGGATTTTTCTGAACAGGCGCTTGTTGACCATCTTTATCCTGGTTGCCGCGTCCTCGATAATATGGCCGTTCTCGTCATGTTCATCACTGTCAGCCACCACCAGATGGTCGGCATCGCCCGGAACCGCGAGCGGGGAGACTCCGGTTTCGGTGTACCTGTAGCGTTTATAGTCCGCGAGATTCCTGAATGGTTCTCCCCGCAAACGGTAATCATGGTATCGGAGCTGATTGAGATCAAGGCTGTCAATGGTCCATTGGGAATCGGAAAGGTAGGTGTCAAAGAGAATAAAGACCGGGATCTGGTATTTTTCTGCGATATCAAAGGCCTTGTTGGTGAGATAAAACGCCTGTTCTGGCGAGCCCGGGGCAAAAATAACCCGGGGAAATTCTCCATGGCCGGCAGATACCAGAAACTCAAGATCTCCCTGTTCGGTCCGGGTCGGCAGACCGGTTGCCGGGCCGGGTCGCTGTCCCATGGCCAGTACAATCGGCGTCTCAGTCATGCCGGCCAGCGAGAGCCCCTCAACCATCAGGGCAAAGCCGCCGCCCGAGGTGCCGGTCATGGCCCGGACCCCGGCATAGGAGGCGCCAAGGGCCATGTTGATCGCGCTGATTTCATCCTCCGCCTGTTCAACGATAACACCGTACTCCTTTCCCTTTGAGGCAAGATAATTCATGATGCCGGTGGATGGGGTCATGGGATAGGCCGCGTAGAAGGTGCAGCCTGAGGCCAGCGCGCCAAGGGCAATCGATTCGGTGCCGTTGATCAGCATCCTTTGTTTTGCTTCGACTGTACCCATGGCAAAGGCGCAACTCTTGCAATGCTCCCTCGCGAAGTGGTATCCGGCCTCTGCTGCCCCGGAATTGTCCCGGACACTTTTTTCGCCTTTGTTCTTAAAGGTGTTGGCAAGGAGATCCACTAAAATGTCCAGCCCCATCCCAAGGATGCCGAGAACCGCGCCGGTGGCAACGGTATTGGCCATGATCGTTTCGCCACCCTGGTCGAGCGCCAGTTTTTCAAAGGGGATTTCCAGAGAGGACGGGGCCTTGTTTTTGAACTGGAGGGTCGTCGGATCATAGAGAATCCTGCCATGTGCCGATAGTTCATGGCCATGGCGGGAGATGCTTTCCCGGTCAAGGGCCACAAGGATATCAATGGTGTTCCGGGAGGCGGTAACCGGTTCGCTTGAAATTCGTATCTGGTAGAAGTTGTGGCCGCCGCGGACACGGGATTCATAGTCCTGATGGGAAAATACGTGAAACCCGGAGCGGGCGAATACCCGGCACAGGGCCTCGCCAATGGTCTGGATTCCCTGGCCTGCTTCTCCGCCTATTTTTATGGTATATTCCATGAGGCCCTCAGCTTTTGGAAAGATGGCAATTCCTGTATCGGCAGCCCAAGTTTCATGTTTGCCCAGTAAACCCTAATGGAGCTATTTAAAAAAAGAATTCGGTAGTCCGGACTTACTGCCACGGATTCAGGGTAGTGTTAACAGAGTGTCTTGGACCAGGAAATATCAGGACTTGGACTTCCATACTACTAAAGTTTCAAAGAAATTTCTAAGTAGTTTTCATCTGGAAATGCTATTTTTTTAAATTGTCTCTTCCAGGTGTGTAAACGATCTGAGTAACCACCTGGAATAAATTACTAGTTTCCGGACGAACACTGATTATTCCTTCGTTCAAGGTGGATTCCCCTGTTTTGTGAGCACCACGCTGTAGCTGAAGGCGATTTTAGGTTTATCACCAATGGTGAGCCCTGTTTTTTGAGCGGAGTCTATTTCCTGTTCAAAATCAGCGAGTGAGACATGGAAGCGGGGTTCGGTAACCAATAACCTGCCGCCTGGTTTCAGCCGGTGGCAGATCTGTTTGAGGAAGAATTCCGGATCCGGGGTTTCATGCACCATCCAGAAGGCAAGGGCAAAATCGAGTGGTTCCGGAATTCTTAGATCTTCGGCAGAACAGAGAATGGGGGTGATGATCGAGTCAAGTCTGTTTCTCTGTGCCCGGGTTCTCATCCGTTCCAGCATTTCCTGCTGGATGTCGACTGAATAGACCTTTCCCGTGTCTCCTACCATTCGGGCCAGTCCCAGGGAAAAATAACCCAGGCCGCAGCCGATGTCAGCCACCGTCATGCCCGGGGCGACCAGGCCGGCAAAGATCTCTTCTGGTTTGTGGAAGAGGCGGCGCAGAGGATTGTCAAAGGTGTAGGCAAACCACCATGGGCAGATATGGGGCATGGTTTTCTCCTGATTCGTGCGGCGCGCCTATTGTCTGTGGCATCGCGAAACATCGCCTTGTGGGGTTTCAGGGGCAATTGGTATTCCATCTTGTTGCAGAAAAAACTATACCCGTTGCCGCTTTCACCTGTAAAGTACGCTTCTTGGAGCCGTCCATGGGCTGGAATCCGGGAGGAGAAAATAAGAACTTGACATGAATCGTGACCTGATATAAGTATATGCTTATATGTTTGTTCGCTTGTGAGAGCTGTGGGTGAGAGTGTTTCTATTTGGGAGTGGCGCGGTGAAGGCAGAAGGTGTTCAGGGGTCCGGAGATGCCAGGTTGAAGGCCGCGGCTTTTCTTGCAAAGGCCATGTCCGATGAAAATCGGCTGCGGATCATTTGCGTGTTGGCCAACGGCCAGAAATCGGTCTCGGAAATCGTTGACGCGCTCCATATCTCCCAGCCCCTGGCCTCCCATCATCTCAAGGAACTCAAGCGTTCGCTGCTGGTGACCGTTGAGCGGAGCGGCCCTTTTGTCTATTACGGGCTGGCGGATAAACGGCTCATTAAAACACTTGCCGCCTTAAGTGATCTGGCCACGGATCTCCTCGCAAGGCGGACAGTACTCTAAAGATTGGCGAGGTCTTTGTATGGATGATTTGCACACAATATTTGCCGAGAAGGAGCCGGGCGAGGCGCTCTCAATGGTGACTTCCTGGCTCAAGGACCTCTTTGCCGATCTGGACGAGGAGACCAAGGTGGGGTTTATCATGGATCTGGTCAATGAGCCGGGCCAGGATAAGATTTCCAGCATGGTGAATCTCTGACTTGCCGAGTGCATGGACGAAGGTGTCGATCCAACGGATATGTGTCAGAGCCTGGTTCATAAGGTGGGTCAGTCAAAACAGCTGATGGCGATTGCCGACCCCGGTATTATCGTGCTCTTTGATGCCTGGCTTGATGAACTTGAAGAAGAGGTTCTTGCATACATGAAGAAAAAATCCCCCGGTGATCCGGTGGAACTTGCCGAAAGCCTTGGCCTCTCGCGAAGCGGGGCGGCTTTCATGATTGCGAAACTGAAACGGGAAAAAAAGATACCCTGAAGGAGGAACGCCATGGCACTGTTCAAAAAGAAAACCCTGACCGGTCTTGCCCGCACCTGCGGCTGAGCTGCTAAAATCGGTCCGACGGATCTGTCGGACGCGCTTGCAGGTCTTACCCCGCCCAATGATCCCAATCTCCTGGTGGGCATTGAAACAGCGGATGACGCCGCGGTCTATAAGCTGTCCAGCGAGATCGCGATGATCAACACCGTGGATTTCATCACCCCACCGGTGGATGATCCCTACTGGTTTGGCCAGATCTCCGCTGCCAACTCCATCTCCGATGTCTATTCCATGGGCGGTAAACCGTTGACTGCCCTGAATGTGGTTATGTTCCCGAGCAAACAGCTGGATATGGGTGTTTTAAGAGATATCCTCCGGGGCGGATTTGACAAGGTGGTTGAGTCCGGGGCCTGTCTGGTCGGCGGCCATACGGTGGATGATGAGGAACCGAAATATGGCCTCTGTGTCAACGGAATCGTCCATCCCGACCGGGTGATCACCAATGCAGGTTCCCGGCCGGGCGATGCCCTGGTACTCACCAAACCCCTGGGCTCGGGGGTGCTCTTTAACGCGGTCCGTTCCGGCAAGATGAGTTTCAAGGAACTGGAGGCAACCACGCTTCCAGCCCTGGCCGCCTTGAATGGCGCGGCCATGGAGGCAGCGCTCAAGTTTGATCTTCATGCCTGTACCGATATCACCGGTTTCGGCATTCTCGGTCACCTCCTGGAAGTGGCCCTTGGCTGTAACGCCCGGGTTGTTGTCCACTACCGCAATCTGCCCTTTTATCCCGGCGCCCTTGATATGTACAAGAAGGGTGAGACCACGGGCAGCAACAAGGCGAACCGGGCAATGGTCGCCCGCCATCATCTCGAGATGGCAGCAGCCCTCTCTCCGATGGAAGATGAGCTTCTCTATGATCCCCAGACATCGGGCGGTCTTCTCCTCTCTGTGCCCGAGGGCCAGGCCGATGATTTGATCAGGGCCCTGCACGCCGCCGGGGTATCGGTTGCCGTCCGTATCGGAGAAGTCGTTGACGAGCCGGTGGGAATCCGGGTGGAATAAACAGCGGTTTGCGTTAATCGGATCGGTATGGAACTGCTTTTACTGATAGGCATACTTGGCGGCGTCACCGGGTTTCTCTCCGGCCTGCTCGGTATCGGCGGCGGGATTATCATGGCCCCCCTGCTCCTCTACGTCCCGCCGCTTTTCGGGTTTGATCCGCTGTCAATGCGGGTCGTGGCCGGGCTGACCATTGTTCAGGGTCTGGCCGCCTGTCTTTCCGGGGGGCTTACCCACAGAAAGTTCCACTTTGTTTCAAACAGTCTCATCCTCTGGATGGGCGCAACCATCTTTGTCACCGCGCTGGCGGGCGGCGCTGGTGCCCGCTACGTGGCCAACTCTTTTCTGCTGATCATCTTCGCCCTGCTCGCCCTGCTCGCCGCGGCGCTGATTTTTGTTCCCACCCGAAGGGACAGCGAAGAGCCGGTTGTTGAAGATTTTTCCTTCAGCAGGTTGCGCGCGGTCATTGCATCGGGCGCGGTCGGCATCCTTGGCGGCCTTGTCGGCCAGGGGGGCTCGTTTATCCTGATTCCCTTGATGACCTCCTATATGCAGGTGCCTACCAGGATTGCCATTGGCAGCAACCTGGCCATTGTTTTTCTCTCATCCCTTGCCGCGTTTATCGGCAAGGCAATAACCGGGCAGATTGCCTGGGTCCAGGCCCTGCCCATTATCCTGACCGTTGTTCCGGCCGCCCATATCGGCGGCCTGGTCAGCAGGAGGGTGCCGATCACCGGCCTGCGGATGCTCCTTGCGGTCTGCATTGCCCTGGCCGCGATCCGGGTCAGCATCTCGGCGTTCGGGGTGTAAAAGGGTATTGAGTCGGCTCCGGGGATTTTTTTCACAGGATATCAACCATCTGAAGCGGAGGGAGATCGTGCTGAAACTTCATTTTTTCATGAACGAACCCAATGGCGGCCCGTGAAAACATTTCACAAAAATGATGCCCAGGCTGGGCGAAAAATATGATGTGGAAATCGAGGTCACCTCAAAACCCAAGGGTGAATACCTGACTGACGAGTATTTTGCTTATGATCTTCCCGTGGCACCGGCGATCATGGTGGGTGAGGAGATCGTCACCGAGGGCAAGGATGTGGATGATCACACGGTGGAGTGCGCAATCTGCAGACAACTCGGCCTGCCCGAACCGGTTAGGGAGAGAAAAGGATTTCTGGCAAAGGTGCTGGCGTCGTAAAAAGTCCGATCTACTGCGTTGTATCAATTTTTCAGGCACTCGGCATACCACTTGTATGGCCTTGCACCTGAAAAATCACTACGCCTTGTATATCGAACTTTTTGACTTAGCCATCTCGGTGCGGTGGTCGACTTTTTACGAATGTATAAAATGTGATGGCGTGAGTGATTTTGTTGCGAGTGTCACGCGGGCGGACATGAACCGTGTTTTAAAAGAAAAAGGAGAGATCAATGAGCAAGAAATTTGTTTTAATTATCACCCATTCCATTGATGACCAGGATCGTGCCACCGCGGCCGTGGCCATGGCGGTGTCGCTTTTGAGCGAGGATGCCGATCTGGTGGTTTTTTTCATCTTTGAGGGGGCACACCTTGCGAAAAAGGGCGTGGCAGAGACCATTGTCGGGAGAAATTTCGCGCCCATGGCTGATCTCTTTCCTGCCCTGCTGGCGGCGGAGATACCGATGTATCTCTGCGGGGCCTGTGCCAAAACGTACGGTATCTCTGAGGAAGATCTGGTGGAAGGGGTGAAGATCGCCCATATTCCCACCATTGCCGCGGAGATGATGGACCGGGAGACGGTAACGCTGTAGTTATTTAGTTTTCACCATTCGATATTCAGCGGTTCGATATTCGATATTCAAACATGCGAGGTATCTTGATCCTCATTTCTTGAGGTCTTTGGCCATGGCATCTGATTCGCGGATGCTGCCAGGGATATCCGCCATGCTCTGCCACGTGTTTCGGATCTCCCCAGAGGGGTTCGCTTTTTCATTGGTCTCGCGACAAGGTTTAAAACCACCGTGTTCAGACGGTCACCTTTCAACTGCTGGCTTGTTTGATGTCCAGATCAAGAAGTTTCGCCATTAACGTTCTGAAAATATGTGGTAAAAGAGCGGGACACAAAGTTGCCAGAATCAGTGGGCAAGGGTTTCCCGTAACGCTTCCTCGATAATCGCCAGCCCTTCTTCCAGTTCCTGTTTCGTGATGTTCAGGGCAGGAAATACCCGTATGCCTCGGCTCTGGGTCTGTCGGACAAACAGTCTTTTCGCGAGGCAGAGATCGCTCACTCTGGTCGCGGTTTCCCCATCGGCGAATTCCATGAGCAGGAGAAGCCCCCTGCCACGCACATCGCTTAACCCCTCTGGGTACTGTTTCTGCCATGCCCGCATCCTGCTGATGGCGATCTCCCCCATCCGCTCCACGTTGGCCTCGATATTATTTTCCACAAGATAGGAGATGACCGCGTGGGCCACGGCGCAGCCCAGAGGGTTGCCGCAATAGGTGCCGCCATGGTCGCCGATTTCAATTTTTCTGGAGATCTCCTCGGTCATGGCAAAGGCGCCAAAGGGAAAGCCGCCGGCAATTCCCTTGGCCATGGTCAGGATATCGACCTTAACCCCCAACTCTCCAGTAACAAACATCGGCCCGGTGCGGCAGAAGCCGGTCTGGATCTCATCGGCAATCATCAGGGTGCCGTTGGTTGCGCACAGTTTCTGCGCCTCTGTCAGATATTCAGCCGACGGCACATTGACGCCACCTTCCCCCTGAATCGGCTCGAGGATGAAGGCGGCGACATTCCCATCCAGTTCGCGGCGGAGGTCCTCCAGGTCACCAAAGAGCACAAAGCGGTTATTGGGCATCAGGGGGTTGAATTTCTCCCGGTGTTTGGCCTGGCCGGTGGCCGATGCGGTGCTGATGGTCCGGCCGTGGAAGCTGTGATGGGTTGAGATGATATCGAGCCGCCCGGTCACCTTGCGGGCCAGCTTGATTGCCGCGTCATTGGCCTCGGCGCCGCTGCTGGCAAAGAATACCCGACCGAGGTGGGGGGGCAGGACCTGGCCCAGTATGTGAAGCAGGGCGGCCCGGGCCGGTGAATAGGTGAGGCCGGAATTGGGGTTCTGCAGGATTTTTCCGCTCTGTTCCGCAAGGGCCCGGGTGATTGCCGGATGGGCATGGCCGATGCAGGTGACCCCCCAGCCCGCGGTGAAATCAATGTACCGGTTCCCCTCTTCGTCCCAGGCGTAAACCCCCTGGCCCCGGGCAATGGAAATTTTCTGTTTCACGGAAAAGGGAATCATGCCCCGGTCTTCGATGGCAAATGTTGTCTCGCTGCTCATGAGATGCTCACTCTTTGTGACAAGGGTTCTGGTGTGATACGGATAAAGACAGAGAGGATTCGTCCGGAAAGTCACGTGTTCCGGATGGGTCCACCTCTCCGTTTTCAAACTGGTGTCTCCGGGTGAAAACTATATAGTATATATATCCTGGGCAATAGCCCGGCGATTCGAGAAATTAGCCTGCGGGAAGACCCTGCGTGCCGATAGTGCCAAAAATCTCTTTATGGGGCGCGAAACCACCTTCGTGCGCCAGATATCTTCTGCCTGAAGATGAAAAAAACAGCGCCCAGAATACAGATGCCCGTACCAGGCAAATGTCATGAAGATGTTGCTGCAGCACAGAAGGGTGGCTGATATGGTGATCGTGCGCATGTTCCTTGGTATCCTTTTAGGGGGTGCCTGTCGCGGAAGAAGGGAAAAAGCGCGATCTCGCTCCATCAGATCATTGACATTTTCACAAAGAATGTCAATGATCTCTTTGAACCCCGCTGACGGTGGTTCCTGCTGGTATTGCGCAGCATGCACGAAAGCCCGGGCGGGAATGGTCCCGGTGGGCTGAATATCTTGAGCTGAATGAAGGAGATTGCAGATGAAAAGGAATGTGGTTGCTGTTCTTGTTGTGGTGCTGATTGGGTGTGTCGCTGGCAGTGCATCGGCCAAGATGATGGGTGACGGCATGGGGTCCAAAGGCGGCAAGGAAAAAGGGATGATGGCCGGTGGGGGAGGGGGCAATCATTTGTTGCATATGGTGCAGATGCTCGATCTGACCGACGAGCAGCAGAAGGCGGTTGAGGCGATTTATTTTGCCCACCGGAAAGAGGCGGTCCGCAAATCCGCTGATATTGATGTGGCGGAAATCGAGCTTCAGGAGATCCTCGCCGCAGAGCAGGTCAACATGGCAAGCGCGGAAAAGAAGGTTCATGCCATTGCCAATTTCCGGGCCGAGCTTGAGGTGATGCACCTGAAGACAAAGGAGGCGATCAAGGCGAATCTTACCCCGGAGCAGCGTGAAAAGTTAAAGCAGCACATGGCGGCCGAGCAGAAAGAGAGAATGGGCGGCATGGGCAAGTCGGGCGGCAAGGCGGCCGGCAAGTCGAAGATGAAGTGCGGCGGCGCCGATGATTCAGCCGATGACAGTGACGAGAAAGGTGCCGAAGGCGAGGAAGCCGGCCAGGGAGACAAGAAGGGAGCGGCCGCCCATCATTGATGCTGCGGTGCGAGAATGAGTGGATGCGTGCGGCGGGATCCCTCGGGGGTTCCGCCGTTTCTGTTTTAAGTAGATTTTCATGAAACCCATCATTGGTGGTGAGTCCGGAAAGGTTTAACCGGCCCGGTGAAAAAAGAGCTCGTTAAAACCGCGGAATATCGAACAAGGAATGTCGAATATTGAAGTGAAAGAATATCAAGGAAGAAGAGCTTTCATGGAGACGGTTCACCTTTCAAAACGATGAAGATCAATATCTATCTGTAGATATTTATCCTTTATCATTCGACATTCAGCGGTTGGATATTTGATATTCAAATCTGTAACAGTGAGGCCTCCCGCTTTACGGGAGGAGTCTTGCTGTCATAATGAACCGAACGGGGTTGTTTTCAATCCGGAAACAGACAATTTTGAAAAAGATCAAGGAGATCAAGGAGGTATGCGCAGGCGTACTGGAGTACGTCGAGCACATACTTCCGCGGATCGACACCGAGATTTTTAAAAAGTGGCGTTTCCGGATGAAAACTAGCATATCACCTGGTTTCTGCCCTTTCTTTTTGCCTCGTACAGATAGGTGTCAGCCCGTTTTATGAGTTCATGCAACTCGTCCTTGACCTCTCCTTTTACTCTGGCGCTGCTGCCGCCGATGCTGACGGTGACCGGGATATCATTGCTGGTTTCTTCCTGAATGGCTGTGCGGATTTTTTCGGCCAGGGGATAGATGCTCTCCTTTTCTATCTGCGGCAGAAAGAGTATGAATTCCTCGCCGCCGAACCGGCCCGCGATGTCACTCGCCCTGATCTGCGATTTTATGCTCCTGGCAACGTTCCGCAACACCTCATCCCCGGCCTGGTGGCCAAAGGTGTCGTTGATGCGCTTGAAATGGTCTATGTCGATCATGAGGATCGCCGAGTCAAACATATTTCTTTTTGCCAGGCTGGCCAGGGATGTCATGGTATTGAAAAAACCGCGTCTGTTCAATAACCCGGTCAGTTCATCAACGTTCGCATCCAGTGCCATGCTTCTGGCATGAAACCACATTTTTTCCACGGTCTCGCCCAGTGCCTCCAGGGCATCGGTAACAGCGCCGAAGGTGCGCATGGCGACTATGAACTCGTGGATATGATTTTCATACTCCTGTTCCGGGTTGTATTCCTCTTTTCGTATAATTCCATAAAAATGCCATAGACGCTCAAGGGCCGGGTGGAGAAGATAAAACTCTAGGCGGAAAGCCAGGACAAAATTTTCCGTTAATTCTGTTTCCTGTACGCTTTGCACAGAAAGTTCATTGATTTTATTGAAGTTTTCTTTCAGTTCGTCCAGGGTGTTTTCTGGATTGCTGAAAATCTGGGGAATGATTCCTTCATCAACAAGACCTAAGAGATCTTTCCAGCAGACCACGTGCTGTGATTCTTCTTCAGACATGTGGTCCCAGAATTTTTTTAACTCTTCATTGCTTGTTGACTGTGACAGGTTCCGGTAAATTTCAATGGCCCGTGTATCCATGTCCAGGCATGTCTCAACAATTTCGCGCAAAATGTCATTGCTCATATCCGCCACCTTCTTTTGTCTGAAAAAACAGCCGCGTGCTGGCCGTTTTTTTTGTCGTGATCGGGGCTATAGGTCGTCTTTGTCGAGCCCGGAGAGATCGGGATAGAGCCGGCGGGTGCACTCCGGGCAGATGGAGTGGCTGAATTCAGCCTCGGAGTGTTCGCTGATATAGGCCTCGATCTGATTCCAGTACCCCTTGTCATCGCGGATTTTTTTGCACGAGGCGCAGATGGGCAAAAAACCGCTCAGCCGTTTTACCCGGGACAGGGCATTTCGTAAATCCATGACCAGTTGTTCCCGCTCCTCTTCCATCTGTTTCCGCCTGGTGATATCCCTGGCAGCGGCCACCCGGATGATTCGTCCCTTGTAGGGCAGGGACTTGGCCTGAAGCTCTCCGTGGATCGGGGTTCCATCCCTTCTGACGCCCACCGCCTCATAGGCCTCTTCCGAGTTTGTCCGCATGTGCTTGAGTATTGTCTGGTGGGATTCTGGCGCAGCCAGTTCGAGGATATTTCTGCCGATCAGCTCGTGGCGGCTATAGCCGAAAAGTCGGGCAAAGGCGCCATTGGCATCGATAATTGTCCCCTGGTCATGAATGATAATCCCTTCAAAGGTGGCCTCGGCCAGGATATGGAAGCGCTCTTCGCTTTCCCGCAGTGACTCTTCGGCGCGTCTCTGCAGGGTGACGTCGATAACGGTGCAGAGGATGCCGGTTATCGTTCCCCGGCTGTCAACGACCGGGTCCTTGGCCACCCGGAGAAAACGCTTTTCCCTGTTGCCGGTCACCTCCTCGATCTGCGTCTGGTGATGGCCGTATTGAAGGATTGCGGTATCATCGCGCCGGTAGATCTCCGCTTCATCTCTGGGAAAGAGATCAAAATCGGTGCGGCCGATGATCTCTTCTTCGGGAGAGCCGAGAAAGGTGCAGAAGGGTCTGTTGACCGCCCGGTAGATAAAGTCGCGATCCTTGTAGGCAAAGAGGGAGGGGGTTGTCTGGAACAGCGTCCTGAGCATGTCGCGTTCCAGCTGCACCGCGGCAAGCTCCCGGGTCAAGGCGTCTACCTGATCGCGTTTCGTCGCTTCCATGAATATTCTCCCAGGGAGAAAAACCCGCTCCCGGTAAACTGATTCAAGAAGAAAACGGCATGGAGTAGTACACCCCAGTTTACCCTATCGCGCGCGGTTGCGCATCGGATTACTTGGAGAGGGGAGAAGGGAGAGGTGAGACGTGAGAGGTTTTAGGTAAAGTGGTAAGTGACAAAGTGGCAGAGGCGTGAAAAGAGAGTTTTGAACGTATAGTGTTAGTTTTTAATCAGTTTATTCAAAATTAAAAATTTCCCTCGCCTGCCAGCCTGCTCGCCTGCTCGCCTGCCAGCCGTTACGTCTCCCGTCTCCCGTCTCCCGTCTTTCTCTTGCCTCTCCCCTCCGGCTTTGTCATGATCTCGTGCAGCGTTTTTGCCAGCTGTTTTATGGAATAGGGCTTGGGAATGACCGCGCAGAATCCGTGTTTTTTGTAGTCAGACATGATCGGGTCGTTGGAGTAGCCGCTGGAGACCACGGCCTTGACCTCTGGGTCAATGCCGCGCAAGCAGGAAAGGGTCTCCCTGCCGCCCATGCCACCGGGGATGGTGAGATCGAGGATCACCGCATCAAACGGTGTGCCCGCCTCCATGGCCTCCAGGTAAAGATCTGTTGCCACAGTGCCATCGTTGGCCAGGGTCACCTCATAACCGGATGTCCGCAACATTTCGCCGGCAATCCGCCGGATCAGGGGCTCATCATCCATAAGCAGAATTCTGCCCTGGCCGGATGGCGGGCCGGAGATCTCGGCACTGGAGGGAGCGGCACCATTTTTCTTCTCGCTTGCCGGGAGGATGATGGTGAAGGTGGTGCCCTTGCCCGGAGACGAGGAGACCGAGAGCAGGCCGCCGTGTTTGCGGATGATAGAATAGGATATGGCCAGCCCCAGGCCGTTCCCCTGTGGTTTGGTGGTAAAATAGGGATCAAATATCTTTTCCAGAAGTTCTTCTTTTATGCCGCATCCGGTGTCCGCGAAAAGTATGGTCACATAATTTCCCGGGGGAAGCTGCAGGTTGTCTCCTCCGGGCACCGTGGTGTTTCTGGCGGTGATGGTAAGAGTGCCGCCGGTCGGCATGGCCTGGTCGCTGTTGAGGGTAAGGTTCTGGATAACCTGTCCGAGCTGGCCGGTATCGCCGTGGACCTGGCGCAGGTCCTCGGCAAAGTCAAAAAGACATCTGACATTGGAGCCGCGCAGGGCGAAACGGCTGGCCTCGACAAGGAGTTCCTTGATCGGGGCGGTCCTTTTCACCGGCTCACCGCCTTTGGAAAATGTGAGCAGTTGCTGGGTCAGGTTGCGTGCCTGAAGGCCGGCCCTTTCGGTCTGCTCCAGCCGTTCGTGGATATACTTGTTGTCCTGGGCCTTGAGTTTCAGCAGCGATATATTTCCAAGGATGCCTGTGAGCAGATTGTTGAAATCATGGGCAATTCCGCCGGCCAAGATGCCGATGGCCTCCAGTTTCTGCGCCTTGATCAACTCGGATTCGGTGCGCCGTTTTTCGGTGATATCCCGAAGGATTCCGTGGTATCCGCGGATCTTTCCCTCGCTGTCGAGCCACAGCGATGCCGTGGCAAGACAGGTGATCTCGTGTCCGCTGCGGTGGAGAAGGCGCAGTTCGAAATCCCGTATCGATCCCGCGCTTTCAATCTCCGCCTGCAGCTTTGCCCGTTGTCCGGGATCGACATAGAGCGAGAGGACCTTCATGCCGATCAGCTCGGACCTGGAGTATCCAAAGAGCTTTTCCGTGGCCTGGTTGACATCGAGAAAGACCCCGTCCCGGGAAATCATATAGATGGCGTCACGGGAGTCGGTGAACAGGGTGCGGTATTTTTTTTCGCTCTCGCGGATGGTCCTTTCGGCGTTCACGCGGTCGCTGATGTCGCGGATAACGCCCACTGCGTGATACCGGTTTTCGGTGGGGATAACCGAAAAAGAGACCTCAATGGGAAAGATGGAGCCGTCTTTTCTCCTTGCCTCAAGCTCAAGGGTCTTGCCCACGGCGTGTCCCTGACCGGTTTTTTTGAAGTGGGCGAATCCCCTGTGATAGGCCTGGTGGTATTTTTCCGGGGCCAGAAGCAGATGGAGGTCTGCGCCGGCAAGTTCTCTGGCCGAATAGCCGAACATCTTTTCCGCTGCCGGATTCCAGTAGATGATTTCCCCTTTGCCGTTTATATAGATGATTGCGTCGATGGCTGTTTCGGCAATGGCCCGGAACTGATGTTCGCTCCGCCGGAGATCATCCTCTGCCTGCTTGAGTTCGGAGATGTCCCGGGCAATGGCGATGGTGCGCAGGAATTCCCCCTTATCGTTGAACTCCGATGAGATATGCATGCTTACCGGAAAGGTGGAGCCGTCCTGGCGAACCATCTCCCTTTCCACCGTGATTTTCAGCGGTTTGCGTTTAAGCCGGGGAAAATCACGGGTAAAACCACGACGGGACTCAGCGGTAAAGAAACGGGCGATCGGGCTGCCGATAATGGAACTCTTGTCATACCCGAGGACCCGTGCCTCGGTATTATTGCAGTCGGTAATGATGCCGTTTTCGTCCAGGGTGTGGTACATGTCCGGCGCATCGTCATACAGGGCCCGGTATTTGGCCTCGGACCGGCGCAGGCTCTCCCCGGCCGCATCGGCAGGGCGGATGTCTTCAACCATTGCCGACAGGGTATCCCCGGTAAAAGAGGCGTGGATCATCACCTCAATGGCGTGCCCGTTGCGGTGGAGAATGGAGGCCTGGAATCCGGCGACCTGGGCATCATTCCGGGCCGCGGCAACAAGTGCGCGGTGACCATCGGTCCGGGTAAAAGGGACAGCGGCGTTTTTCGTCATGAACTCTTCCGGGGATGGGTGGCCGAGAAGCCTTGCCAGGGCGGTATTGACAAAGAGGAGTGTGCCGCCTCCGTCAACCTGGAAGAACCCGGTGCGGTTCTGTTCAAGAAGTCCCAGAAGATGTTCGTGATGCACCGGCCTGGGAGAAGCCGTCGGGGTTGAGATCTCCACAGCCCGCTCGAAACGGACCATCCGCCCGTCAGTCCAGGGGATTGCCTTGTCCTGGCAGCGGTAGATGCGGTTGTTTTTTTTGTTTCTGAACTCCCAGGTATGGGAGGAACCGTCAGGGTTGTTGAAGATGATCGGGTTGGTGCAGAAGGAACAGGGGGTGTCCAGTCCCTGGAGGGCCTCGTAGCATTTGCGACCGACAACGTCACCGAAGTGTCGGCGGATGGAGAGATTGGCAAAGATGATTTCGTGGGAGTCGGGATCGCTTATATAGACATGGTCGTCAAGTGGATCAAAGGCAGATGAAAGTTTGTCCGGGTTGCCTTCCTCGGGAAAAAAATCCTGAAGGTGTCTGCTGGGTATGTCTTCCATGGTTCTCCTGAAACTGGTGTTTTCGGGGATAATCGGAAGAGGTGATGCCGTGTGGGCCGTGTGTCTTCGATAATGTAAAATAACTGCACATATCAGGGGACTAGAAAATCTATATCGTCTTGTCGATCTTTTGTCAATTTTTTCAAAGGAATGAGATAAGTGGAAGCTGGAGGTCAGGGATATGGAGGGGATTTTGAAGGGGGGGCCGCGGAGCGGCACATGAAACAGGGTGCGGCCATCCGCTTGGGGGGTGCCGCCGTGGAATCACCCAACACTTATCCCTTGACAGGTTCCTTCAGGCGCTTCATCAGGTTCATCGTCAGTTGAAACCTGGATTCCTCCTCATCCATGACCTGGTTGTAGAACCTGCAGAGTTTGCAGTTGCCGTATTTTTCGGCAAAAACACCCTGGGGTTTGCCGCCGCACATGGTGCCGGCCACCAGCCAGCAGGCCCGGCCGCCAAGGCGACCGCCGTGGACGCCGTGCAACCGCTGTTCCACGGTCGCCGGGCAGACCGGGGCGCCTGGTTTTCGTGTTTTGTCCGGACCGCGGCCGCAGTTCATGACTTCCCAGCAATTCTTTTTTCTTTTGACCACCTGGAAACATCTCCTGGACTAAGATCGAATTGATTGCGTTTCGGTCGGCAAGGGTAAATCAACAGATATCCTGTTCAAGTCGGATCGTTGATCTGTAAAATATTAACCATCTGATTTTTTTATGCAATCTTTTTTCCTCGGCTTTTCCCTCGGCTGGTAATGGCCCCTGGAAATGATGATCAGGCAAGAGCGCGGGTGGTTTTTTGTCCTGGCTTCATCGTTTTGCGGGGTGAACTCTCTGCATGGAAGCCCTTTTTCTTACCCGCGCCCATTACGGACAATCAGCCGCAGCATCCAGAGGGATCCAGGCACCAGAAAGAGAAGCGCCAACCGTTGGGCAAGGACCCGCGGATCGGTGCCGTTCTCAAGCCCCAGGCCGGTGAAGTAGGTGGACAGGCTGAGAACGAGCGTTAAAAGAGCCATCTCCGCGGCAAAGACCCGGCCACGGTATTGGTCCGGCACCTGTTGCTGGAGCATGGTGGTGCTGAAGACCCACTGGATAGATCCTCCCATGTGGCCGAGAAGGACAAAGGGCAGGGCCCAGACAAGGGTGGGCGCCCAGGCAAAAAGAAGATAGGCGAAAGAAGAGATAAAAAAGGAAAAGGCAATTCCCTTGTACATGGCATCCCGGGATTGGCCGAGGATGTGCCAGGCGATGATCGGGCCGATGGCCGCCCCGATGCCCCGGAAGCTGTAGAGGATGCCGCTTCTGCCGCCCGCCTGGCCTGTTGTCGCGAAGACCTGCTCGCCGAAGACGGTGAGCAGGACAAGTATGCCTCCGGAGAGCGCCCAGCCGCTCTTGACCAGAAAAAGCATGGCCACCTCCCGGTTGGCAAGCAGATAGCAAAAGCCGTCAACCACATCGCGGAGTCCGGTATATTCCTGCCAGGTCGCTTTCTTTTTTGGGCGAACCGTGTGCGGCAGGTCAATCTTGAGGAGGATCCAGGCGGAAATGAGAAAGGTGGCGGCATCAAGAAGAATGGCCGTCTGCCAGCCGAAAAGATAGGTTACGAATCCGCCCAGGGCCGCGCCGATGGCCAGCATCACCGACCAGGTGGCGCCGCTCAGGACATTGGCGAGGATCAACTCGTCGGGCCGGCAGATATTGGGCACCGAGGCCCGGCGGGCCGGATCGTAAAAGGTCCAGACCGATTCCTGGAGGAGCGCCAGCAGATAGACCATCCACACCTGGTCGGGGCGGCGGATAAAGAGAAAACCGAGCACGATCGCCGCCCGCGACAGATCGCTTGCAACCATGATCGCCTTGCGCGGCAGCCGGTCGGCAATCACCCCGGCGGCCGGGCCCAGAACCGTTGTCGGGATGAACTTGGCAATCAGAAACCAGCTCACCGCCATGCCGCTGCCGGTGAGTTTTGTGAGCAAAACAAAGATGGCGATATAGTTGAACCAGTTGCCCATCTGGCTGATAACCCCGGCAAGCCAGAATTGGCGGTAACGGGGATTCCCGCGGAAGAGGGCCGCATAGGAGCGGAAACTGCTTACCGAGAGATAGGGACGGATTTTTTCGTCAGTTACATTTTCGTTGATTGGCGCGGACATGAATCAGGGGCCGGTGGATGATCTGTCGACAGGTTGCATTGGTATTTGATTTGACAATAAATTACTATGCCCTTTAATATGAGCGGGTGGTCAGGTAATAGTACATGGCCTCTGCCTGGGGAGCACTGAAAAAAAGTCCCGCCCTAATCCCTGGCATCAAAGAAAAAATTAAGGAGAGAGATAATGAATCGACCGCTGGGAATTACCGTGAGCCGCCATATCATGGACCTGCAACGCATGCATCCCGAGGCCACGGGTGAACTGACCGGTCTGCTGAGCGAGTTGATCGTTGCGGCCAAAACCATCTCCGCCGAGGTCAATATGGCCGGCCTGGCCGATATCCTCGGCATGTCCGGCAAGACCAATATTCAGGGTGAGGATGTCCAGAAACTCGATGAGTTCACCAACAACACCATCAAGCGGCGAATGGCCCGTTGCGGCCATCTCTGCGTCATGACCTCGGAGGAGGAGAAGGGGATTATCCCCGTTGCCGAAGGGTATGAGGGCAAGTATACCCTGGCCTTTGATCCCCTTGACGGTTCTTCCAATATCGACGTCAATGTCTCCATCGGCACCATATTTTCCATTCACCGCCGTTTAAACGCCGGGGAGGAATTCTACTGCCGGCGGAGCACGGATAAAAAGGCTGACAGTTCTCCATCCCATGCCGGCCGCCAGGGGGGCCTTGAGGACCTTCTCCAGAGGGGAAGCAAACAGGTGGCCGCCGGATACATCATCTACGGATCGAGCACCATGCTCGTCTTCACGACCGGCGAAGGGGTGCACGGTTTCACCCTGGATCCCAGCGTTGGTGAGTTTTTTCTTTCACATCCGGATATCCGCATCCCGGAGAAGAGCAGATACTTCAGTGTCAATGAGGGGAATTACCAGTACTGGTCTGAGAATATGCGCGCCTATATCGCCCATCTCAAAGAAAAGGACAAAGAGAGCGGACGTCCCTACAGCGCCCGGTATATCGGTTCGCTGGTCGCTGATTTTCACCGCAACCTGATCACCGGCGGTATTTTTCTCTATCCCCGTGATTCCAAGAGCCCCGGCAAGGCAAGCGGTAAATTGCGCCTGCTCTATGAGGCAGCGCCCCTGGCCTTTGTTGTCGAGCAGGCCGGCGGCCGCGCCATTACCGATGATGGTGTCAATATTCTTGATATTGATCCCGAGGAACTCCACCAGCGGGTGCCGCTGATCATCGGCAGCCGGGCGGATGTGGATGAGGCGGAGCGGTTTTTGAACAAGGGGCAGTGAGAGGTGAGACGTGAGACGCACATGGTTACGCCCTTTCGCAGTTTGTCGTTAGTCTGCAATTCTTTTACGTCTCACTTCTCACCTCTGACGTCTCACTTGTTTTGAACTATTCCGCCCTCGCCGCAATCTCCAGGCATCGCCGCAAGCGGTCCACCACCCGTTCCCGGCCGATGGCGACCAGGATCTCAAAGAGTCCCGGTCCGGCCACCTGGCCGGTGACAATGGTCCGGGCGCCGTTGATGAGAATGCCGGGCTTGATCCCCAGTTCCTCGGCCAGCACCCGGGTCGCCTCTTCCGAGCTTTCTTTCGTGAAATCAGCAAGCGCCGCAAAACGGTCGGCCAGCAACCCCAGCCATTCCCCGATCTTTTCATGTTTGTCGATATTTTTGGCGCGGGCCGCGTCCATTACCGGATACTCGTCGGCAAAATAGCTGCGGCCCATGATCGCAAAGTCCCGGATGGTGTGGAATCGGCCCCGGATCAGCTCCAGGGTATTGAGGAACCACGCCTTTTTTTCTCCGTCATAGTCATCATTCCAGAGCCCCGCGGCAGCAAGATCTTCCCTGACCAGCGGGGCAAGCTCCTCGATCTTCATGGTGCGCAGATAGTGGGCGTTGGTGTTGATCGCCTTGGGGTCGGTGAAAAATTTCTCGTCACCCTTGTTATAGTTGAAGATGGCATTGGACTTGGTCAGTCCTTCAAGGGAAAAGGCGTCTATAAGCTCCTGCTTCGAGAAGATCTCCCGGTCGTCGCCGGCGGACCAGCCCAGGAGCACAAGAAAGTTGACCAGCGCCCAGGGCAGGAACCCATGATCCCGGTAAAACTGCACAGTGACCACCTCGCCATGGGAGCGCTTGGAGATCTTGGCCTTTTTCGGGTCAAGGGTCAGGGACATGTGGGCAAAGACGGGTATCCTGGCCCCCAGGGCCTCGTAGATCAGGATCTGTTTCGGGGTGTTGACCAGGCCGTCCTGGCCGCGGATGATATGGCTGATCCGGTCACGGATGTCATCCACCACGTTGCAGAGAAGGTAGAGGGGCATGCCGTTGGAGCGGACAATGACAAAATCCTCGATATCGGCGTAGGGACGGTCGATACGGCCATACACCGTGTCGGTAAAGGAGAGCGCACCCCCGCGGTCCGGGACCTTGAAGCGGATGACATGGGGAACTCCCGCTTTTTCCCTGGCAGCGATTTCCTGGGCGTTGAGGGAACAACAGGTCCGGTCATACTTATAGGTTATCTTGGCGGCAACGGCGGCTTCCCTCTTCGCCTCCTCTTCTTCCTTGGTGCAGAAACACTTATAGGCGTGGCCGCTTTCGATGAGTTTCCTGGCGGCAGCCCGGTGCTCGTCGGCAAATTCCGACTGAAAATAGGGGCCTTCATCCCAGGTCACTCCCAGCCATTCGAGGCCTGAGATGATGCCGTCGATGGACTCCTTGGTCGACCTGTCGGCATCGGTGTCCTCAATGCGGAGGATCAGCTTGCCGCCATGTTTCTTGACATAAAGCCAGTTGTAGATGGCGGTCCTGGCCCCGCCGATATGGAGGTAGCCGGTGGGGCTGGGGGGGAACCGTAAGCGTATTTCTTCCATTTTCCGTCTCCTTGCGTCATAGAGCGGTCAATCGCTTTGGGCGATGCCGGTAATTTTTTGTTTGCAGGACCCCTTATATCTTCTTTCAGGCCCACATTCAATATGTAATAAAGAGTGAGCCGGGAAAAACAGCGGGTTACCGGACACTTTAAAAGAGGACAGGGCACGATTGACCCGGGCCATGCGACCTTTTTCTTGACTTGTTGAAGGAAGGTCTTTAATTTTGCCTTCTTTTCGTTTATTTTAATCAATTTCGTTTGCCGGTTCTTGTTGATCGATGCGCCTGGCTGGTCCAGGGAAAATTTTGAATTCATGGCGGCGCTGGTTCTGTTCAGCAAGGCAGCCGCTTCCACTTTGTGAAGTTTTTTTGCTATTTGATCTGGAGAAGGAGAGATAATGAAAGTACTGATAAGTGACAACCTTTCCCCGGTAGGGGCGGAGATATTGAGAAACGCAGGCCTGGAAGTTGATATCAAAACCGGCCTCCCCCCGGCGGAACTGGCAAAGATCATTCCTGACTATGACGGCCTGGTTATTCGCAGCGCCACCAAGGTCACCGCTGATATTATTGAGGCCGCCGCCAACCTCAAGGTGGTGGGCCGGGCCGGAATCGGTCTTGACAATGTTGATATTCCCGCGGCAAGCAAGCGGGGAATCGTGGTGATGAACGCGCCGGACGGTAACTCCACCACTGCGGCGGAGCACGCGGTGGCGATGATGGTTTCTCTGGCCCGTAATATTCCCCAGGCCACCGCCTCCATGAAGGAAGGCAAGTGGGAAAAGAAAAAATTCATGGGCCGGGAGCTGACCGGCAAGACCATGGGAATTGTCGGTATTGGCCGCATCGGTTCCATCTTCGCGGAAAGGGCCCAGGGGCTCAAGATGAAGGTTATCGCCTATGACCCGCATATGCCCAAGGAGTTGGTCGATAAAATGGGCGTGGAGTTGATGAGCCTTGATGATGTGTGCAAAAGGGCTGATTTCATTTCAGTGCACGTGCCCATGACCAAGGAAACCAGGCATCTTCTTTCAACCGAGCAGTTCAAGATGATGAAAAAAGAGGCCATGCTCATCGACTGCGCCCGGGGAGGGGTTGTTGACGAGGAGGCCCTGTATAAAGCCCTGGTGGAAGGAGAAATCGCCGGCGCCGCCCTTGATGTCTTTGCGGTGGAGCCGACCACTCGGGAGAACTGCCCGTTGCTTGGCCTTGATAACTTTATCTGCACCCCGCACCTGGGGGCGTCCACTGCCGAGGCCCAGGAGAATGTGGCGGTGGCCATTGCCCAGCAGATGGCTGATTACCTCATGAGCGGACAGGTCACCAACGCGGTCAACGTGCCCTCGGTTTCCAGCGAGGTTCTCTCCCGGATCGGTCCCTATGTCAGGCTGGCCGAGATGCTCGGCTCGCTGCACATGCAGATTGCCAAGGGCGGGGTCGAGGAGGTGAACCTGGAGTATATCGGCGATCTTGCCGATATGAATGTGGGCCCGGTGACCGTTGCCTTTCTCAAAGGGCTCTTCACCCCGATCCTTCAGGATGCGGTGAATTATGTCAACGCGCCTCTCATCGCCAGGGAGCGCGGTATCCGGGTGGTGGAATCCAAGACCGGTCATTCCGATGACTTCACCGGGCTGCTCTCTATCCGGGTCAAGACCAATGAAGGGGAAAACGTCCTGGCCGGTACGGTTTTCGGCAAGAAAGAGCCCCGGTTGGTGCGGCTTAACTCCTTCCGCCTTGAGGCGCAGCCCGAGGGGCCGATGCTCTTTGTCTATAATAAGGATGTTCCTGGCGTCATCGGCAGGCTTGGCACGACCCTGGGTGATCTCAACGTCAATATCTCGAGAATGACCGTGGGGCGCGAAGAGGAGCAGGGGCTTAACATAATTCTTCTCAACACGGATACGCTCATAACCAAGGAGCAGCTTCAGATGGTCCGTGAGCTGAACAATATCGACGACGCCATGGTGCTTGATCTGCCGGTTCATTAAGGGCCGGGATGTTCCGGCCAGGCGGAAGAGTGACCGGGCGTGAGACTTTATCGGGGGGAGCAATGGAAAAAAAGGATGAGCCGTGTCCGTGCCCTGAGGGGCAGGTGAGAAAAGGCGGGAAGTGTGTCATGCCCGAGGTGACTTTTGCCTCTTTTATCATGTCACTTAATACCTCGGCGCTTTATCATCTCGGCGAGATCAGCGATCCGGAGAGCGGCGAAAAACGGACCGATCTTGTGCTTGCCAAGCACGCCATTGATTCCCTTTCCCTGCTTGAAACAAAAACCAGGGGCAACCTGACCGACGAGGAAAAAGAGTTGCTGCGGATGATCCTTTTTGAGTTGAAGATGCGTTACGTCAAGGCAGGGAAGTAGATTCCCTTATTGGTTTCAGGGTCTTTCTGAGGGAGGCTTGCCCCGTGTCGTCACCATCCGGCCGATCGATTTCCGTGCTTGCTCCGGCAAAGATCAATCTCTTTCTTGTTGTCAAGGGACGCAGGCCGGACGGCTATCACGAGATAGAAACGGTGATGCAGAAACTGGTCCTGGCCGACCGCCTTCAGCTCACTGCAACCGACAACGGAATCCGCCTTGTCTGTTCGGATGCGGATCTTCCCGAGGATGAGGGGAATCTGGCCTATCGTGCCGCCCTGGTCTTTTTTGCTCAAACCGGGATATCCGCGGGCGTGGATATCGTTCTGGAGAAGAGGATTCCCGTTGCCGCGGGCCTTGGCGGTGGAAGCAGTGACGCCGCTGCCGTGCTCACCGGGCTTGACACCCTTTTTGGCACCTGCCTGGACGGGGCGATTCTGCATCGGCTGGCGCGGGGCCTTGGCGCTGATGTCCCTTTTTTTGTTGCCCGGTGCGCGGCGGCCAGGGCCACCGGCATTGGCGATTGTCTGAGTGAAATAGATCCGCTGCCGGAGTGCCGGGTTGTTCTGGTTAACCCGGGTTTCCCCGTTTCCACCAAGTGGGTGTATGAGAATTTAGCGTTGACAAGGGGGGATAATACATTTATGTTAGCGCGGGATTGCGAGGCTTTGGGCCAGGATGCCCTCGTAATCGGTCAGAAGGATATTTCGATTGCCCTGTTTAATGACCTTGAAAGGGTTACCATGGGGCAATTTCCGTTTATCGGCCGGATAAAAGAAGAATTTCGCCACGCCGGCGCCGATGGTGTTCTGATGTCAGGAAGCGGGCCGACGGTATTCGGTCTCTTCTGCGGAGAAAGAGAAGAGACGCTGCAGCGGGCGCAGTCATGCTGCAAAAGGTTTTCCGGGCTGGTCGACGGGCACGTTATTCTGACTGACGTAATGGCGTAAGAACGGTTGCGCAGGGGCGTCGTCAAGCGGTAAGACACAAGGTTTTGGTCCTTGCATTCGGGGGTTCGAATCCTCCCGCCCCTGCCATTTCTGCAGGCATGTTTCGCATGGATATCCACGCCTGGGACGTCTGCATAGTATGTAAATTTAAGTTTGTGATGTAATCATGCCTAAAACAATCAAGGTGTTTTCCGGAAACGCCAACCCCGAGATGGCCAGGGCCATCTGCCGACACCTGGACATTCCGCTCTCCCTGGCCGAAGTCCGCCGTTTCAGCGACGGCGAGATATTTGTCGAGATCGGCGAGAATGTCAGGGGGACCGATGTCTTTGTTATCCAGCCGACATCCACTCCGGTAAATGATCATCTCATGGAGCTGGTGATCATGGTGGATGCCCTGCGCCGGGCATCGGCCAGGCGGATTACCGCAGTACTGCCCTATTACGGCTATGCGCGCCAGGACAGGAAGGTGGCCCCGCGGGTACCGATCACCGCCAAGGTGGTGGCCGAGATGCTGATGGTGGTCGGTGTGCGCCGGGTACTGGCGATGGACCTCCATGCCGGCCAGATTCAGGGTTTTTTCAATATACCGGTGGATCATCTCTACGCGGCGCCAGTGCTTCTGGACTATATTGAGAAACATTACAACGAGGTGGTCATGGTTTCCCCTGATGCCGGCGGCGTCGAGCGGACCAGGGCCTTTGCCAAGAGGTTGAACGCCGACCTGGCGATCATTGACAAGCGGCGGGAACGGGCCAATGAGTCCGAGGCGATGCGGGTCATCGGAGATGTAAAGGGCAAGGTCGCCATACTTCTTGACGATATGGTGGATACTGCCGGGACCCTCTGTAATGCGGCGGACATGCTCCACAAGGCTGGAGCCGTTGAGGTGCACGCCTTCTGCACCCATCCGGTGCTCTCCGGTCCGGCTGTCAGCCGGCTTTCTGCATCACGGATCAAGACCCTGGTCGTGACCAACACAATTCCCCTGCGGGAAGAAGCGCGGCGGTGTGATAAAATTAAGGTGCTTTCAGTATCCGAGTTGCTGGGTGACGCGATCAGCCGGATTCATTCGGAGGATTCGGTCAGTTCCCTTTTTGTGTGAAAGAGACGGTCCGTGAAGGTTGCGGATAAGGCGAGGATGATTAACAGGTCTGTCGGGTAGATAAAATCGGGAGTGCAGGTTTTCCCGGCAGGCCTTGATATAAGGAGACGGAATAATGTTACAGATAGGTATGACCGCCACAGAGCGGAAGAGTTTTGGAAAAGGAGCCGCCCGGTCCATGAGGCGTGACGGCATGACCCCGGCGGTCCTCTACGGTGAGAAGAATGCCCCCCGGGCCCTGACTATGGAGACCGCTACCCTGCGGAAATCCCTTGTCAATATCCATGGCCGCAACGCCGTGGTCACCCTGGAAGTCGAGGCTGCCGACGGCGGGAAAACCACCCACAGCGTCATTGTCAAGGAGGTCCAGAAGGACCCTGTCGTCGATACCCTGGTGCATGTCGATTTCCAGGAGATCTCCCTCTCCAGGGAGCAGGTGTATGCCCTGCAGGTCGACTTTGTGGGAACCCCTGTGGGCGTGGATCTTGGTGGTTTCATGAACATGGTCCATTCCACTGTTCAGGTCAAGGGATTGCCCATGGATATCCCTGACTCGATTGAGGTTGACGTCACGAACCTCAACATGGGAGAATCCATCTGCTGCAAGGATTTGCCCATTCCCGCCAACATAGCCCTTCTTGAGGATGGCGACGCGGTCTGTGTGGTGATCAACTACATCAAGGGCGCTGCAGTTGCGGGTGAAGAGGAGGCGGTTGCCGAGGAAGAGGCCGCCTGATTCTTGCCAATCTGCGTGTTGCTCTTTAGTTTGCGTTTATAAAGAGTTTGCAGCCGGGAGAGGGGTACACCTTCTTCCGGCTTTTTTTATAGCCCCACGATCCGGAAGATAGGTGAATAATGTATCTTATCGCAGGGCTGGGCAACCCCGGCGGACAGTATGAGTTGACCCGGCATAATGTCGGGTTCATGGTTGTTGATTTTCTCGCCCGCGCCCATGGTTTGTCTTTTTCCTCGTCAAAATGGCAGGCCGATGTTGCCAGGGGTACTTTGTGGGGAGAGGCCGTCTGCCTGGTCAAGCCGATGACCTTTATGAACAGAAGCGGCACTCCGGTTGCAGGGTGCGCCCGCTTCTTCAAGGTAGATGATCCGCGGATTCTTGTGATCCACGATGATCTCGACATGGCCTTTGGGCGCTTGAAGCTGGTCGCCCGTGGCGGTGCCGGCGGGCATAACGGTGTTCGGTCCCTGATAGAAAATCTTGGCGGCGACGGCTTCCCCCGGATAAAATTCGGCATTGGCCGTCCGGGCCCGGCGATGCCGGCGGAGCGGTATGTCCTTTCCCGTTTTTCAGAGGATGAGTTGGCCGGGGTTGAAGAGAGATCAGCAGTGATTGAAAAAGGGATCAGGGTTTTTCTAGAAAAGGGCAGCGGCGCGGCGATGAATTTTGTTAATGCCTTTCGGTGAGCATGGGCTCTATATTTGGGAACCCATTGTCATCAATCGATTTTATCGGCAATTCAACCTCGGAAACTGTATCCTTTTAATTTTACGAAATTTGTGTTATATTCTCTTCTTGTTTGTTCCTTACAGAAAGTCAGCTCTCAACCAATGCAGCCACGCCTATTTGCCTTACTGGTATCTGATCGAGAGATCCGAGGTGAACTGGAAACTGCGTAAAAAGGAGGAAATCCGTGTTTGATGTAGGTGACATGGCAGTATATCCGGCCCATGGAGTTGGGGTCATCGAGTCCATCGAGCAGCGCCGCGTTGGTGACAACGAGCAGGCCTTCTATGTGATGAAGATCCTCAACAACAATATGGTTATCATGATCCCAACGGCCACCAGCAAGAACGTCGGCCTGCGGAGCATTATCTCATCCAAGGAAGTGGAAAAGGTGTATCTGATTCTTCGGGAAAAGGATGTCGAGATTGGCACCCAGACCTGGAATCGTCGGTACCGTGAGTACATGGAAAAAATCAAGACCGGGTCAGTCTACGAGGTCGCCGAGGTCTTGCGCGATCTCTATCTCTTGCAGGAAGACAAGGATCTTTCCTATGGTGAGCGAAAGATGCTTGATACGGCCAAGAATCTTCTGGTCAAGGAACTTTCAATCGCCCGTCAGACCGAAGAGCTGCACGTCGAGGAACAGATCGCCCAGATCTTCAGCTGATTCCCGTCCATCTGTGGGGCCTGGTCGCGGAATCGGAAGCGCCAAGGAATATTCCCCGGCTGAAAACCTTTTTGCCTGCGCCGCTCTTCACCCTGAAGTGCGGCGCCGGACGAGTCTCCTTCCCTTAATCTCTCTCTTAACCGTTTCTGATGGCCCTGGACGATTATAAAGCTGCCACGGATCAGCTCCTGGGGGCATCGGCCCCGGCAATGCGCCGCGTCCGGGTCGCCGATTCCGCCGAGGGCCAGCGACTTGACAGGTATCTCGCCATTTCCCTGCCCGAGCTTTCCCGAACACAACTTAAAACACTGGTTCAAGACGGCATGGTCAGCGTCTCCGGCGAGGTCGCCGCCAAGGTGTCGGTACGGTTGAAGCCCGGCGAAGAAATCGTGGTCCGTATTCCGCCGCTTTCCCCATCTCAGCTCGTGCCGGAGGAGGTTCCGTTTGTTGTCCTTTACGAGGACGAGGACCTCGTTGTTCTTTCCAAGCCTCCCGGTGTTGTTGTCCATCCTGCGTGCGGGCATCAATCAGGCACGCTGGTGCACGGATTGCTGCACCACTGTGGAGAGCTCTCGGGTATCAGCGGAGAGCAGCGCCCCGGTATTGTCCACCGCCTTGACAAGGATACCTCCGGGGCCATGGTTGTTGCCAAGAATGACCATGCCCATCGCAGCCTGATTCATCTTTTTAAGGAAAGGAAGGTGAAAAAGGTATATCATGCCCTGGTGGATGGCCGGCCGGACAGCGCATCGGGCCGGGTGGCGCTTCCCATCGGCCGCCACCCCGTGGCCAGGAAAAAAATGGCGGTTTGTCATCAGGGGGGGCGGGAAGCGGTTACCAGATGGAAAACCGTGGAGGAGCTGCCCCGCTCACTTACCCTTCTCGAGATCACCCTGGAGACGGGGCGGACCCACCAGATCCGGGTACACATGGCGGCACTGGGCCACCCGGTGGCCGGCGACCCCGTTTATGGCCGAACGAAAATATATTTCCGGGATCTGGAAATTAAAAGACAGTGCCTCCATGCCTCAATGCTTTCTTTTTCGCATCCGGTAACCGGTGAAGACCTGGAGGTCCATGCTCCTCTCTGGCCCGATATCGCATCGGTGCTTGACCGGTTGCGCAGCGGGTAAACATGGGTGCTGCGGCGACTTCCCGGAGTTCGCGCGTGTCGGGAAGTCGTGCAGTCGTGAGAAATGGAAAAAAATGAGCGGTAAAGTTCTCGGGTTGACCGGGGGGATAGGTTCAGGCAAGAGCACGGTCGGAGAATTTCTGTCCCGATCCGCCGGTTGGCACCGGCTTGATGCCGATGACATCTGCCGGCTGCTCCTTCGCCCTGGTGAGCCGGGGTGGCGGGGGGTGAGCAGAGTGCTCGGGCAGGAATTTTTCCTGCCGGACAGATCCCTTGACCGTAAAAAAGTGCGGGAGGCGATTTTTTCAGATCCGACCCTGCGGGGCAGGATCAATGCCGTGATCCACCCCTTGGCCAGGGATTCTGTAGCCGCCGGTATCGCTTCCTGGCGGCAAACGGCTGGCAGAGAGGGGGGCGCGGTTCTTGTGGTTGAGGTGCCTCTGCTTTTCGAGGCGTCCTGGCAGGACGATTTTGACGCGATCGTCGTAGTCTATGCAGACCAGTCGGTATGCCTTTCCAGGATAGCATCCCGTGACGGGGTTTCCCTTGAGTCCGCGGAAGCGGCATTGGCGTCGCAATGGCCCCTTGCTGACAAATCCCTTGCCGCCGATTATGTCATAGATAATAGCGGCAGCCGTGCTGGAACATGCTTGCAACTCCTGCATTTGATCCGGCTGGTCTCGGAAAATGGTAAAAGTGCAAAAAAAACTTGACAGTAGGTGTTGCTGGGCATACACTTTCATCAAAATTGATTTCAATCACCTTCCTCCTGTCCTCAATTAGGCCACTAGCCTGTACGGAAAAGAGACGACACTCTCCTGGTTCAGAAATTGCGTACTGATTACAGTCCAGCGATTTTTTCGCTGAAAACGCGCATTGTGTATTAAGGTTCCTTTCCAGTATCAGACCTACTCCACGGAAAGGCCGCAGGGGTGACTGTTTTTGCGGGGGATGTTCGCTCGATAATCTCAATACTGTTCTTTTTAGTTCTCTCGCGAGAAAATAGGCTTCCGGCATAACGCTGACCGTGTGCCTTTTCTCCGATTCCCGTAGTCGGGTTTTGTTTGGTTGTGGTGCGCATGAAGCACGCAAGGTGTTTCGTGCGAGGTGTGGAAATTAATATGATAGTGTTTTCTGTAATTTGACGAGGAGATGTGCTGGATGGATTTAGCGGAGCTTAAACTAAAAAAGATCACCGAATTAACAAAGTTTGCCAAGCAGTTTAATATCGAGGGCATCAGTTCCCTCAGAAAACAGGAACTGATATTTGCCATTCTCCAGGCCCAGGCCAAGACGGCTAAATCGGAACAAAATGGTCAGGTCCGGGCCAGCGGCGTCCTTGAAATCCTGCCTGACGGCTTTGGCTTTCTCCGAGCTCCGGATTACAATTATCTGCCCGGCCCCGACGATATCTATGTCTCGCCGTCTCAGATCAGGCGGCTCAACCTGCGAACCGGCGACACCATTGAGGGGGTTGTCCGTTCCCCCAAGGATGGAGAGCGCTATTTTGCCCTGCTCAAGGTGGATTCGGTTAACTTTGACAACCCAGAGGTTGCCAAGGACAAGATTCTGTTCACAAATCTGACTCCGTTGCATCCCAATCAGAGGATCAACATGGAGTTTCATCCCACGGATTACGCCACCCGGATCATCAACATAATGGCTCCCATCGGCAAGGGCCAGCGCGGCCTGATCGTGGCCCCGCCGAGAACCGGTAAGACCGTGTTGATGCAGAAGATCGCCAATTCCATTGCTGAAAATCACAAAGAGGTGCATCTGATCGTCCTCCTCATCGATGAGCGGCCGGAGGAGGTTACCGACATGGCGCGCAGCGTCAGGGGGGAGGTGGTCAGCTCGACCTTTGACGAGCCGCCGCAGCGGCATATACAGGTGGCGGAGATGGTCATAGAAAAGGCGCGCCGCCTGGTTGAACACCAGCGCGATGTGGTGATACTTCTTGACAGCATCACCCGCCTTGCCAGGGCCTATAATACCGTGACCCCTGCCAGCGGCCGGATTCTCTCCGGTGGTGTTGAGGCAACGGCCCTCCATCGCCCGAAGAGGTTTTTTGGCGCGGCCCGGAATATCGAGGAGGGCGGAAGCCTGACCATCATAGCCACCGCGCTGGTTGAGACCGGAAGCCGGATGGATGAGGTGATCTTTGAAGAGTTTAAGGGGACCGGCAACATGGAACTGGTCCTTGACCGTAAAATGGCGGACAGGAGAATTTTCCCGGCCATTGACATCAACCGGTCCGGAACCCGGAAAGAGGATCTGCTCATGGATCCCAACGACCTGAACCGGGCCTGGATTCTCCGCAAGCTTCTCTCATCGCTCAACCCGGCCGATGCAATGGAATTTCTCCTCGACAGGATGAAGCGCACAAAAACCAATGCCGATTTTTTTGATTCCATGAACAGTTAAAAGGGGGGGGCTGACTCCACCCTTGAAAAAAAAAGGTATTGATGTATAATAAACCCCTTTGAGGTTTTTAAAGTTGGGTGTAAGGTGTCCAGCCTGAATGTCATGCAGGTGCGCGCGCGGGTATGATTTGCCGCGGCATATCGTGTATAAGAGATAATACCGTGTTTTGGAGGAAAATGATGAAGAATGATATCCATCCCGAGTATCACAAGATCAATGCCCAGTGCGCCTGCGGAAATCAGGTGGAACTCGGCTCGATACTTCCCGAGATAAAGGTCGAGATCTGTTCGAACTGCCATCCCTACTTTACCGGCAAGCAGAAGCTGCTGGATACCGCAGGGCGGGTCGAAAAATTCATGAAGAAATACGCCAAGCATATCAAGAAGTAAGCAGGCGCTTCATTACCAGTCCGGCATGTGTTGAACAGCCCTCTCTTCGGGGAGGGCCTTTTCTATTTGTACATTTCCGTTATACCCCTGGCCACATTCCCGCCCTATGTTTGAGAAATTTGCCGATCTTGCGGACAAACTGGCGGCCCTTGAGGATAAACTCTCCAGGCCGGAGTTGATGTCCAACCAGAAGGAATACCAGAAGGTAGCCCGCGAGCACGCGCACGTCAGCAAACTCCACGACCTCTATTCCCAGTACGAAAAAGTTCATTCCCAGATCGCTGATAATCGAAAGCTTCTCCGCGAGGAGGATGATGCGGAACTTCTTGAGATGGTGCGAAGTGAAATCGAGGAGTTGAGCGCACGGGAGAAGCAAATCGAACAATCGATCACCCTTCTTCTCCTGCCGCGGGATCCCAATGACGACAAGAATATCTTTCTTGAGATCCGGGCCGGCACCGGCGGTGACGAGGCGGCGTTGTTTGTCGGTGACCTGTTCCGGATGTACACCCGGTATGCGGAAGTCCAGGGCTGGCGGGTTGAGGTCATGAGCAGCAATCCCCTTGGTATCGGTGGCTTCAAGGAGATAATCGCCCTGATCAGCGGCGCTCAGGTTTACAGCAGGCTCAAGTTCGAGCGGGGTGTTCACCGCGTGCAGCGGGTACCCGAGACCGAGGCCCAGGGCAGGGTTCATACCTCCGCCGTAACGGTGGCGGTCATCCCCGAGGTCGAGGATGTGGATCTTGTCATAGACCCGGGTGAGTTGCGCATTGACACTTTCCGGGCCAGCGGCGCGGGCGGTCAGCACGTCAACAAGACCGAGTCGGCCATCCGGGTGACGCATCTGCCCACCGGGCTCGTCGTGTCCTGTCAGGATGAAAAATCCCAGCACAAAAACAAGGCCAAGGCGTTGAAGGTTCTCCGGGCCCGTTTGCTCGACCAGATGGAGCAGGAGCGGCACGACAGGATTTCCGAAGACCGGAAAAGCCAGGTGGGGACCGGGGACCGCAGTGAACGGATCCGCACCTACAATTACCCCCAGAACCGGGTGACGGATCACCGCATCAACCTGACTCTCTACAAACTTGATGGCGTGCTCGGCGGGCAACTCGATGAGGTTGTCAACCCGCTGATCATGCAGAGCCAGTCCGATGCCCTGAAGGTTGTCCAGTAAATCGTTGCCCGGCCCCTGTCGGGCATGTGATGGGTGAAAATATCAGATCCGTGCAGCTTGCCGAACTCTACAGAAAAGGAGTGGCATCCCTCCTTCGGGCCGGGATTGACGACCCGGACCTTGATGTTGCGATGGTTGTCGGCCATGTTCTGGGGCTTGACCGGGCCGGGGTCATTCTCGCCATGGACACCGGTGTGCCCATGGAGCTTGCGCGGAAAATCGAGTCCTGTCTTGCCAGGCGCTGCCGGCAGGAACCGCTGGCCTATATACTTGGCGAGTGGGAGTTCTGGTCCTTGAGTTTTGCGGTATCTCCGGATGTCCTTGTCCCCCGGCCGGAGACCGAGGTGGTGGTCGAGCAGGTGCGTGCGGTTTTTGGGGAGCGGGGCAGGGTCACAGGCCCGATTCTTGACATGGGAACCGGCAGCGGTATCCTTGCCGTGACCCTGGCGCTCGAATTTCCCGAGGCCACGGTGTTTGCCCTTGACTGTTCTCTGCCCGCCATGCGGATAGCCATGGAAAATTCCCGTCGCCACGGATGTGAAAAACGAGTTCATGGGCTGGTTTCTTCCTGGGCCGGCGGGATCTCGCCGGCAAGCCGCTTTGAAATAATTGTCACCAATCCACCCTATGTGGCCCGGGAGCTGTGTCTGGGCAGGTCGGGCCCTGAAGACCATCTGGTTCTTTCCCCCGGCGTTCTTGCCCATGAACCGCTCCTCGCCCTGGACGGCGGGCCCGGGGGGATGGAATCCATACGGTCCATTGCCGCAGATCTGTCCTGGTTGCTTCGTCCGGGCGGCTGGTTTTTCATGGAGATCGGCGCTGATCAGGAAAAAGAGACAGTCGCCCTGTTTGCTGGCCTGAATGTATTTGATCAGGTGACGGCAGTGCCTGATTATGCGGGCCTGCCAAGGGTGGTGAAGGCCAGGAGAAAGCCGGTCTGACGGGAATTCTTACGGCTGGCTGCAGGAACGGGCGGAAAATAGAAAATAAAGTGATCCTGACGTGGGCCGTGCAACGGGATGCGTGGGAAGAGAGGAATATGGATACGATACTCATTGAAGGTGGAAGGCCTCTGTCGGGCGAGGTACGGGCCAGCGGGGCCAAAAACGCATCCCTGCCGCTTATTGCCGCCACCCTGCTTGCCCGCGGCAGACATGTGCTGCATAATGTCCCCGATCTCCGCGATACCCGGACCATCCTTGCCCTGCTTGAAACCTTCGGCATCTCCTGGAAACGGGAAGGCGCCACCGTGTATATCAATTCAACGGGGATGAGCGGCCATGAGGCCTCGTACGATCTTGTCAAGACAATGCGGGCCTCGGTTCTGGTGCTCGGACCACTGCTTGCCTCGATGGGAAAGGCGCGGGTGTCGCTGCCCGGCGGCTGTGCCATTGGCGCACGGCCCATTGATTTTCACCTCCAGGCCTTTGCCAAGATGGGCGCTTCGCTGGAGCTGGAACATGGCTATGTTGATGCCCAGGTGAAGGGCAGGCTCTCCGGAACAACAATTTATTTTGACATCCCGTCGGTTACCGGCACCGAGAATGTCCTCATGGCCGCCGCGACCGCCGATGGGACCACGGTGATCAAGAACGCGGCCCGGGAACCGGAGGTGGGCAATCTGATTGATATGCTCAATGCAATGGGGGCGAGGATCGAGGGGCGAGATACCGACCGGTTGACCATCAGCGGTGTTGGGAAACTTCATCCGGCGGAGGCGACAGTGATTCCCGACCGGATCGAGGTGGGAACCTACCTCCTGGCCGTGGCCGCGGCGGGAGGGGATGTGAACGTCACCAACTGTATCCCCGCCCATCTCCCGGCGCTTTGCGAAAAAATACGGGGTGTGGGCCTCACCGTGGAAGAAGGCGAAAATGCGATCCGGGTGAAGAGCCCTGCCGGGGGGTCGGTTCAGGAGCGGGTTGCAAAGTTGAAAAGCGTTGATATCAAGACCCGGCCTTATCCCGGTTTCCCTACCGATCTCCAGGCCCAGTTCATGGCCCTTTCCGCTTTAACCCCTGGCCTGAGCGTGATTACCGAAACCATTTTCGAGAACCGTTTTATGCATGTGGCTGAATTGAAGCGGATGGGCGCTGATATTCAGGTCAACGGCAACAGCGCCATTGTCAAGGGAGGCATCCGGTTGCGCGGCGCCCAGGTAATGGCCACGGATCTCCGAGCCAGCGCCTCGCTCGTGGTGGCCGGGCTTGCCGCCGAAGGGGTCACTGAAATTTCACGGGTATACCATCTGGAGCGCGGGTATGAAAACCTGGTGGAGAAATTCTCTTCCCTCGGGGCCCGCATCTGGAAGGAAAAAAAGTAGCCTCCACCGGCTCGGGGCGAAAATAATGAGTTTTCATCCGGAAACGCCACTTTTGAAAAATCCCGGTAGTTGATCCGCAGAAGTATGTGCTCGCCGTACTCCGGTACGCCTGCGCATACTTCCTTGATCTACTCCGGATGGTCGTCGGTTTCGCGGAACTCCCGACCCGATTCCGGGCAGGGCAGATTGATTTCAAAGGTGGTTCCCTGGCCATCGGGGCTGCTGGAAACGCTGATGGTCCCATGATGGCTGGACACTATCTGGTGGACGATGGCAAGCCCGAGCCCAGTCCCCTGCTCCCGGGTGGTGAAAAAGGGATTGAAAATCTTGTCAAGGAGCTCCTCCGGAATTCCCGGTCCATTGTCGGAAACGGTGATTCTGGTCAGGCCCTGGCCATCCTCTCCGACAAGTTCTTCTGCTTTGATCGTGATTGAGTCCCCTTTTCTGCCCATTGCCTGGCAACTGTTTCCCAGCAGATTCTGCATTACCTGGACCATCTGCTGCCGGTCCGCCCAGCAGTCCATATTGGCCGGAATCTCAATTTCGGTGGCAAAACGATCACTCCAGACCTTTGAGTGCTGGAGTATCTGGATCACTTCCCGGATGACGCTTGACAGTTGCACCCATTCCTTTTTTGGGTTTGCCGGTTTGGAGAATCGGAGAAATTCGGAAATGCTTTTCTCAAGGCGGGTACATTCCCGATCGATAATCTGGAGAAGACGCCTGTTGGCGGAAGATTCGGGGAGGCTGTGGTGCAGTATCTCGGCGGAACCGGCAATCGCAGTGAGCGGATTGCGGAATTCATGGGCCACCACCGCAGCCATTTCCCCGATCGCCGCCATTTTCTCCGCCTGACGCACCTGATCCTCCATCTGCCTGATTTCACTCAAGTCCTGAAAGGTGATTACCTGGCCGCCGCTGCTGGAGTCATCGGGAGTGTTCAGGGTGGAACAGGAGTAGGCCACCGGGATTGTGGTGGTGTCGTTTCGGGTAAGCTCGGTCACCGGTCGGGACGAGAGGCAGGACTGGTCGCCCAGCTGGGGGAAAAAGGTCCTGAGCGGCCGGGAGATGACCTCCTGCATGCGGAATCCCGTGATCTGCTCGGCCGCGGGGTTAAAGGAACTGATGTTTCCCCGTTCGTCCCGGGTGATGATTCCGGTGGCGATGTTGTCAAAGATCTGTTTGTAGAGAATGTTCAGCTGAACAAACTTCTGGCTGGTCCGGTCAAGTGCTTTTTCGGTTTTTCTCAGTTGCTCGGCGGCAAGCGAACTCAGGAACCCGGAAACAAAAAAGCTGGTTCCATAGATCGAGAAATAATTGAGCACCTCAAGGAAGTCCTGGGGCGGCCGGAAATCGGAGATGAGAAAGAAGCCGGGATAATATCCCAGGTAGTGCAGGACAAGAATTCCCCCGTATCCAATGGTGCAGGATGCGGCCGCGGCCATGCCGCCGATCCGGAACAGGATTATGCTGCCGGCAATGATCGGGAAAAAATAGACCGGAAGAAAGATTGACTGGCTGCCGCCGCTGAAGGCGATCAGTACCGTAACCAGCAGGGTGTCGAAAAGTATCTGGCCAAAGGCGAATCGGCGGGGATTTTTTGATTTTTTGAGGAAAAAGACGGAAGAGATGGTGTAAAGATAGACCCCGACGATGATCGAGGCGATATGGTTCAGGGGGGGGACAATCAGGGTCTGTTGCGATGAGTTGAGAAGAATGTTCAGGCCGAGAAGAAGGGTGAGCAGAATGACCCGGAGGAAAAAAAGCCATTTGAGGTGCTCCCGGATCGGTTCGGCAACCTGCCTGATATGGCGTTGCCTGTCATTTTCGTGATTCTCCATGGTCAGGTTATCCGGTGAAGGTGTGAAGCTGGTGAGAAGGGGAGGGGGTGCGCTGAAAGGCCAGCCCTCATGTGATTCCGTATTTCTGGATCTTGTACCTCAGGGAGCGGAAGCTGACCTTGAGCAGCTCAGCTGCCCGGATCTTCGAGTTGCCGGTTTTCTCCAGGGCATGGCGGATGATATTTTTTTCCATGCGGGTGATTACCTCGTCCAGTCCCAGGGCGTAGAGTTCTTCTTCGTCCTGGACCGCGGCAAACAGCGAACCTTCCGCAGCGCCGGTGCTCTCCTTGCGTTTACGGTGCATGGATATGGTAAGGCTCTCCGGAAGAATGATGTTGGAGGTTTCCAGGGCCACCCCCCGCTCGATCACATTCTCAAGTTCCCGGACATTGCCCGGGAAATCATAATCCATGAGGACCTTGAGGGCGTATGAAGAGATTTCCATCACCTTTTTACCAAGTCGTGACGAGTACTTTTCCAGGAAATAGTTGACCAGAAGAGGCACATCGCCTTTCCGCTCCCGCAGGGGGGGGACCCGCAGGGGGACAACCACCAGCCGGTAAAAAAGGTCCTCCCTGAAACGGCCGGCCAGCACCTCCTCTTCGAGATTACGGTTGGTTGCGGCAATAATCCGGACATTGACCCGGATGGTTTCGGTGCCGCCCACCGGCTTGAACTCCCTTTCCTGGAGAAAGCGGAGCAGCTTGGTCTGGATCAGCGGGGTCAGTTCCCCTATTTCATCGAGAAAGACGCTGCCGTTATTGGCCATTTCAAAGAGCCCCTTCTTGTTGGAGATCGCGCCGGTGAAAGACCCCTTGACATGACCGAAGAGTTCGCTTTCGAGAAGGGTCTCCGGGATCGCGCTGCAGGTGATGGGAATAAAAGGTTTGTTCGCCACCTTGCTGTGCTGGTGGATGGCACGGGCAACCAGTTCCTTGCCGGTGCCCGACTCTCCATGGATCAGAATATTGGCAGGCGTTGGGGCGATCCGCTGGATGAGGTCGAATATCTTGAGCATTTCAGGGCTGTTGCCGATTATCTCACTGAAATCTCCCTCCGGGCGAACTTCTGCTTCAGGCGTGGGCGACGACCCGGCGGTCCGTTTTGTTGCCGATTTGATGATATTGAGCATCTCATCGACCTTGAACGGTTTGGTTATGTAGTCAAAAGCGCCGCATTTCATGGCGCTGACCGCATCTTCAGGGGAGGCAAATGCGGTGATCAGTATCACCGGAGTGTCGCTCTGGGTCTCTTTGATTTTTTCCAGCAGGGAGAGGCCGCCCATGCCGGGCATCCTGATATCGGATATCACCAGCTCAAAGTGCCGGTCGGCAAGAAGGGCGAGCGCCTCGTCGCCGTTACCGGCGGTAGCGACATCGTATCCTTCCTTTTCCAGCAGGATCGTGAAAAACTCCCGCATGCTCAATTCATCATCAACCACAAGAATGGCCGTCATGGTGACTCTCCGAATAGGCTGTGGCAGCAAGAAATGTGGGTCTGCCCGTTCTGCGTGTTATTGGCGCAGGTAGTCAATTCTTTATGGAACTAATTCATTTTCCTATATATAGTAGTTCTGATAGATAAAAAGCAAGACCTACATTTACCAAAGGTGGGTCGGCGGATCGTATCGGGCCTGGCCTGATCGTGCGGCCGACAAGAGTGGACAGGGCCTATGTGTGTAGCAATTCCGTCAAGAATTATCGAAATAAATGATCTTATGGCGACCATTGAAGTCTACGGCGCGGAGCGCCGGGTCAGCCTGTTGCTTCTCCCGGAGGAGGCCGAGGTCGGGGATTACGTTCTTGTTCATGCCGGGTACGCAATCCAGAAGATTGATGCCGAGGCTGGCCGCGAAAGTCTTGAACTTTTTTCCCAGCTGATTGCGAAGATGTCCGCGGCCGACGATGCATGAGGCCTCGATTGCAATGAGCATCCTGGACACGGTGATTTCCCTGTGTCAAAAGGGTGGCCATGAGCGGGTGGTCCGGGTTCGCCTGCGGATAGGCCGGTTGGCGGGAATAGTTCCGGATGCACTGGAATTTGCCTTTGATGCGGCCAAAAACGAGACCATCGCCCACGGGGCCGAACTGGTCATAGACCATGTGCCGATCGGCGGCACCTGCCAGGCCTGCAAAAAAGAGTTTGCCCTTCCCGAAGAGTCCCTCTATGTTTTTCTCTGTCCCTCGTGCGGTTCCCAATCCTTTGTCATCAGTCAGGGGCGCGAGATGGAGATTGTGGATATGGATGTTGAATAGGAATATATGAATCTTTATCAATAAAGGAGCAGCGTATGATTCAGAGGCGTGTATGTGTTGGAATTCTGCTTGGCATCCTGCTTTTTTCGTCGTCGGCCACTGCCGGTGTCGAATGGCAGCGTATTGGAGCGCTTTCAACCGTGGAAACCCCGGTTGATCTTGCGTTTACCCAGGATGGCCGCTGGATTTTTCTTCTCAGCGCCGAACATTCTGTTTTGATTTTCGGCACGGATGACGGAAAGCTGGCCGGCAAAATACCGGTGGGTGAAGGGATCGGTTCCATTGCCGTTTCCCCCAACGGCGAGCGCCTCTTTCTTGCCGATAAGAATAAGAAAATTGTTGAGGCGCTGGTTGTCAGCTTTACGGTTGCGATCAATACCGCCGGATCGCCGTTTACCGGACCGGCCCGGGCCCCGGTAGAGGTCGTGGTCTTCAGTGACTTTCAGTGTCCCTTCTGCGGCAAGCTTGTCCCGGTGATGGAAGAGGTGCAGGAGCGTTTCCCCAAGGATGTCAAGGTGGTATTCATGAACTTTCCCCTTGCCAGTCACCCCTTTGCCAGGTCTGCGGCCGCAGCCGCCATGGCTGCCGGGGAACAGGGGAAGTTCTGGGAATTTCATGACCAGCTTTTTCAGCACTCCTCAGTCCTTTCCGAAGAGCGGATTGTCACCATTGCCAAGGAGCTTGGTCTTGATATGGCACGGTTCTCCCGTGACAAGGAGAGCCCGACGACCCGGTTGAAGTTGGAGCAGGATATTGCCCAGGGGTTGGCCATAGGCTTGAACAGTACGCCCACGGTCTTTGTTAACGGCCGCAAGGTCCTTAAACGGACCACCGAGGAAATTTCACGGTATGTGAATGAAGAGTTGCAGAAAGCGCGCGCCAGGTCGGGAGGGCAGGGTGAAAAAAAGAAGTGAACCCGACCGGCAGGCCAAGGCCGAACTGAAATTTGACGAGAATGACAGGGCCTTGCTTCTCTATGGCGATCTGAACAAGAACCTGCTGGCCATTGAGAAGGGGATTGCGGTAAAGATTCTGGCCCGGGGCAATACCCTGGCGGTGAGCGGGCTCCCCCATGACGTTGACCTGGCGGCCGCCCTTCTTGAGCAACTCTATGAACTGGTCCGGGAAGGGTATCCGATTTACCCCCAGGACGTGGCCTATGGGATAAAGATCCTGCAACGTTCTCCTGACGCACGACTCAAGGATATCTTTCTTGATCGGGTCTATATCACGGCCAGGCAGCGGGTCATCTCGCCCAAAAGCGTCAACCAGAAGCTCTACATAGAAGCGATTCGGGCCAATGATATGGTTTTCGGCATAGGCCCCGCCGGGACCGGCAAGACTTATCTTGCCGTTGCCATGGCCATATCGGCCCTGGTTTCAAATCAGGTCAAGAGCATTATTCTTACCAGGCCGGCAGTGGAAGCGGGAGAGAAGCTTGGTTTTCTTCCCGGCGACATGGCCCAGAAGGTCGACCCCTACCTCCGCCCGTTATATGATGCCCTGAACGATATGCTTTCCCGGGAAAAGGTGATGGAACTGATTGAGCGGGGCGTGGTCGAGATTGCCCCCCTGGCCTTTATGCGCGGCAGGACCCTGAACAACGCCTTTGTTATCCTTGACGAGGCGCAGAACACCTCCCGGGAGCAGATGAAGATGTTTCTCACCCGAATCGGTTTTAATGCCAAGGCGGTGATCACCGGGGACATTACTCAGGTGGACCTTCCCGGCGATAAACCTTCCGGCCTGATCGATGCCGTGCGGGTGCTGAAAGATATCAGGGGCATTGAGTTCTGCGCCTTTTCCGATATCGATGTCCTGCGTCATCCCCTGGTCCAGCAGATCATCAGGGCCTACGAGAAGAAGGGGGGAGGGCGGAAAAAAACCAATCAGGGGAAATGAGGTCCCCGCCTTGGTAACAGTCATAACGTGAAATTCAAGTTTCTGTTGCCAGGCGTTTAATCAGTCTGAATATCTGTTAGCGCTTCGCCTCACGCACGGCGGGGTTTTATCCTAAAGCAACTTGGGAAACGCAAAAGAGAATATCGAATGTCGAATAAGGAATAATGAATGTCGAAGGGGAAGAAGGAAGTTCAATGTTGAGGCACGGATGATTGATTTCCGTTCATTTCATTCGAAATGTCGAGACCGTGACAAAGACAAAAAAGTGCAACCACAGGCCGTAATAAACTTCATGATTCGAAATTCCTTATTCGACATTCGACATTCTCTTTAAAAACCTGAATAACGAAATTTCAACCAGTTAAGCTTAATGGTGTCTTGAAAGAGGGAGAGATGGTGTGCCGGTATATGTGAAGAGTGAGTCCCTTCCCAGGGAGCCGCGGGTGTCGGTTGGGTCGCTGGAGCGGGCGGCTTTGGCTGTTCTGTCCTTCTGTGGCCGGGGAGATGCCGAGCTGAGCATCCTTCTGGTCAATGATATGCGAATGGCCGAACTCAATCTGGAGTATCGCGGCAAGTCCGGGCCGACCAACGTGCTTTCCTTCTCTCTTACCGAAGGGGCGGACACCGCCATGGCCGGCAATATGCTTGGTGATGTGGTGATCTCGGTGGAGACAGCGGCGCGGGAGGCTGCCGGAAACGGTACCTCCTTCCATCACCACCTCAGGGTTCTGCTGGTCCATGGGGTACTCCATCTGCTCGGTTATGATCACGAACGTTCCGAGGAAGATGCCGTTACCATGGCGGCCAGGGAGAAAGTTTTAGTGGAACACCTCAAACAGTACAGGAGAAGATCAATGATACGTCTGGCAATTAATGTGGACCACGTGGCCACCATCCGGCAGGCACGGGGCGGGGTTGAGCCCGATCCGGTACTTGCGGCCGGCATATGCGAGCTTGCAGGCGCCGAGGGCATTGTCGTCCATCTCCGTGAAGACCGCCGTCATATCCAGGACAGAGACCTTCGGGTACTCCGTGAGACGGTCAAGACAAAGCTGAATCTGGAAATGGGCGCCACCAGGGAGATTATTGAGATCGCCCTGAATGTCAGGCCGGACATGGTTACCCTGGTCCCGGAAAAACGGCAGGAATTGACCACCGAGGGGGGGCTGAACATTGCCGGGCAGAAGAAAAAGCTCCAGGCAGTGATTGCCCGGATGAGCGCTGCCGGCATCCCGGTCAGCCTGTTTGTCGATCCCGATCCACGGCAGATAAGGGCGAGCCTCGACGTGGGTGCCACCTTTGTTGAGATCCACACCGGGCGCTACAGTGACGCGGTTTCCGACGAGGAGCGGGATCGCGAGTTTGATCTTGTCGCCGTAGCGGCCGAGGAGGCCTATGGGGCCGGGCTCCGGGTCAATGCCGGGCATGGTTTGAACTATGTCAATACCTCGCGGGTGGCGGCCCTGGGGACTATCGAAGAATTGAGCATCGGTCATGCGGTCATGGCCCGGGCGATCTTCGTCGGTCTTGACCAGGCGGTTCGCGAGATGCTTGCCCTGATGGTGTAAAGGTGTCATCATCCTTGTGGGTAGCCACCGTTGGACCGGGTTCGGCTCTCTGACGGCCAGTTTGAGAAAAATCCGTGCCAGCGGGAATCGTGTAATGAATAAGAGACATGAAAAGAAGATTAACTGCTGGGAGTTCATGCGGTGCGGGCGGGAGCCCGGCGGGAGCAACGCGGGGGAGCGCGGTATCTGTCCGGCCGCCGATAACCCGGTTTTCCATGGGTACAACCAAGGGGTTAGCGCCGGCAGGATCTGCTGGCTTGTTGCCGGGACCTTCTGCAAGGGCCAGGTTCAGGGATCATTTGCCGAAAAGAGAAATTCCTGCAAGGACTGTGAGTTCTACAAGCTGAGCAACAGGGAGCAGGGGATTACCTGCCTTACTGATGAAGAGTACGACCTCTTTGCCATTACCCATGTCGGCCTGGTGAGAAATCGAAATGAGGATCGGTATTTTCTCAAAAGATTCACCGACGGATCCCTGCTGCTGGCAGTTGCCGATGGCCTGGGGGGCGAGGCGGCTGGTGATTACGCGGCGGAACTGCTGCGGGCAAAACTGGTTGGCGTTGACTCCATTGCCCTCGGAAACGAGCAGCAGCAGCTTGCCCAGTTGGCGCTGGAGATAGACCAGACCATTCTCGCCGAGGCCGAAGAGAATCCCGCCCTGGAAGGAATGGGGACTACCCTGGTCTGTGTTCTTGTCAGAAACGGTCGCGCATTCTGGGTTCATGTGGGTGACAGCCGGCTCTATCATCTCCATGACGGCGTGCTGCGGCAGATTACCAAGGATCAGAATTTTGCCCGTTTCCTGGTGGAAGAGGGCGATATCTCTCCGGAAGAGGCGATGAACCATGACGGCCGCTTCCATCTTGATCAATGTATCGGACAGGGTTTTCTTGAGCCGGAAATCGGTACCTTTCCCGTTTTCGGAGATACCCTTCTCATGCTCGCAACCGATGGGTTGCATACCCTGGTTCCCCATGGTGAGATCGAGGAAATTCTCTGCCGCTCCGCACCCATGGAAGGCAAGGCCATGGCCCTGATCAACCGGGCCCTTGAGATGGGTGGCGAGGATAATATTACCCTTATTCTTGCGGGTGCTCCAGGTCCGGTCGGTACGGTTGCCGGGTATTAGGAGGTTTTTATAGCCTACCCCCCTGGAAGTGGTCGCGGTGAGGTTCTAAGAAGAAGAGCTTTAATGGCGGCTGTTCACCCGATAAAGGCCAGGATCTCTTTGTGGATTTTTATTCTTCATCATTCGCTATTCAGCGTTCGACATTCGATATTAAAATCTGTAGGAGTTAATCCCTCTTTCTCTTTCAGGGGACTCCAGATCTTCGCTTATCTCCTGAGCCCTCCCGCCCGCAGGAGGGGCATCACTTCACCAGTTTTCGGGTGAAAAAATCCCCCAGCACGGTGCGTATCTGGTCCCTAACCCGGCGGTATATCAGCAGGTTTTCCTCGGAAGGGGTGTTGCTGTGTGGCGGGTCGTCAAACCCCATGTGTATCCTTTCTCCGGTTCCGAAACCCCGCGGGCAGTTGCTGTCCGCATTGCCGCACAGGGTGATGATGTAGTCAAATGGTTCATCGGCGAATGCGTCCAGGTGATCCGAGGTGTGGTGGCTGATGTCGATGCCTGCTTCAGCCATCACCCGGATGGCAAGCTCGCTGACCCCTTTGGGGGTGATCCCGGCGGAGCGCGCCTGCACCTGGTCTGTGAAATCATGGTTGATCAGCCCTTCGGCCATCTGGCTGCGGGCCGCGTTGCCGGTGCAGAGAAAAAGAACCTTGATCATGGGGATATATCCGATAATTTGTTTTGTCGGGAAAATACCAGGGTACTATCACCTGAAAAAAGGGAGGTTTCCAACAGGAAACCTCCCTTTTTTCAATAACGCAGGAATGAATTAAAAACCGTATTTCACGAGCAGGTAGCCCAGGTTGGATTCATAATCCTGGTCAGCATAGGCCCCACTGAAAAACAGATCCGTCGGGGCGAGCAGGGCTGTTGTGTTGTGGATAAAACCGCTGTAGGAGTAATCGGTGTACTCGTACTTTTCGTACTGGTAGCCGACGGTGAAATCCATCATCCGGGTATAGGAATAGACCGCCTTGGCATCCAGGCGATGCTTTGAGTAATCGGCAACAGACGCTATATTGGCAAGGTTGGTGGCAATGCCGAATTCAGATTCACCGTCAGACTTCTGGTAATCCCAGCCAACGATGATGTTGAGCTTGTTGTCCATGAACGGCATCTTTCCGGTCAGGCCGTAGGCCCACAGATCATCCTCAACGCTCTGCGAATAGGGGGCGGTTCCATTCTGGACCTGGGATTTGACCGTGCGCTTTTCATAGCCGACATATCCGCTCAGCTGTGCCTGCCGCGGGAGACGCAGGAGGAAATCTAGGTTCAGGCCATGGCGGTCATCCTTCTGTCTGGCCCTGATACCAGGGTTTTCAAGGATATCCGGGGTGTTGTCCGGCTCTGCGGTCATCGGCTGGTCATAATCGTTTTTGGTAAAGGTGTACTCCAGGCCGAGATCAACATTGTCATGGGGCAGGATCTCCATCCCGAGCTTGATTTTATCCATTTTTTTGCCATTGGCATCAAAATCAGAGACCTTGATATAGCTGGTCGGGTCCGGTGGGTGGGCCAGGTGTATCAAGCGGGCGTTGTCAGTGTCATATGTCCGCATCAGCCTCTGGTACTGTGCCTTCAGCGTCAGTTTTTCCAGCAGGTTGTTGCGGACCTTGACGGTCATCGAGTGATCGGTTGTTCCCTGGAATTCAGGACGGTCATGGCGATTGGTATCGGAGAAGTCATACCCGCCCGTCAGTTTGGTTTTCCTGGGTAAATTGTAACTGGCCTCTACCCCGGCCGTGGTCTTGTCAAACTGAAATTTTTCAAAGGTGTTGACGTCATCGGTACGCATCGCGCTGGCATCATTTTCTTTGTCCAGATAAGCGAAATAGACTTTTGTGTTCAGCTCTTTTGTCGGCCTGGAGGAAAGGGTGGTGGAAATGTTTGTATAGGAGATGTCACCGGAGAAGGTCCGGGTATATGCGGGGTTTGCGGCTAGCAGGACCGGGTCGATGGTCAGATCGTTCTCCAGGGTGGCATAACTTGCGCTGGCCGCAAGCGTTGAATTGTAGGGCAGGTGTTTTCTCGCAAACTTGAGGCCGAGTTTCCGGTAGTCGTTTTCAGGGGCCATGCTCGCGTAATTCATGACCGCGGGAGCAAGCATGTCCTGCCTTCCGACAATGTCATATTCATTGTCAAAGGAGCTGAGCAGACCGTTGATCTCAAAGAGATACTCTCCTGTGCTGTATCCGGCGCGCATGGTGAAATTGTCGGTGACCTGGTCGATGGGTTCCGGGATTTCAACTCCTTCCGCTCCGCGATCAGAGACAAACAAGGGTTTGACTCCCTTGCTCTCGTTTCGTTCAACGCCGACTGCGAAATAGAATGGTTCCTTTAAAGATACCTCCAGGTCACCGCCATATTTTTTCTTTTTAATGGCAAAGTCAAAGGTCTTCCAGTTGGCCACCGCGGGCGCGGCCGCTCCATAGGTCAGTACGTTCGTGCCGATGCCGGTATAGGGTGTTTTGGCGTTAAAGGCATAGTTGTGCGGGGTCTCGTCATAGGCAAAGGCATATTTGAACTGACCGTAGCGTCCGCCGGAAAAAGTGTATGACTGGTCGTCAAGACCCATGTTTTTCCCCTCTATGCCGAAGAAATATCCCCTGGTAAAGGAGTCAAGCCAGATTTTGCCAAACGCGCCATCGTCAAGATCGCGGTACTCCTGGAATTTGGCGCTTGCCTTGGTGTCATCAAGTCCACGGACACCTAATTTTACCCCTCCGGACGCGCCGGTTCCGGATGCCATGATGGTGCTGGGAAGCAACAGGGTCGAAAGAACTGCCAAACCAACATAGTGTTTCTTCATAACCGTCACCTCCTCTCTTATTTGGTGAATCCAACTTTCTGGAAATATGTGCTTCCGTGAATCCGACTGTGGCAGTTCAGGCAACTGCGGCCAACGGAATATTCGCTGGCAGAACCTCCGATAAAACCGGTGGTCGCGTCATAAGGCCCGTCATGGTGCCTGCGGTCCGCATGGCAGTCGTGGCAGAGATTGGGGACGCGCTGGGTCAGCAGCTTGTCGTAGCGGCTGCCGTGGGGGGCATGGCAGATTGAACAGTCTTCCTCGACCGGGGTATGCTCCCAGATAAATGGACCGCGTTTGTCTGCATGGCAGGTATAGCAGAGCTGGTTGGTGTTTTCGGCGCGGAGCATGCTTTTTGCCAGTGTCCCGTGGGGGTTGTGGCAGTCGCTGCATTTGACCTTCCCTTCAACTATGGGGTGATGGGACTGCTTGTTGATCTGGGTTTTGATCGAACGGTGGCACCCTTCGCAGGTTTCTGGCTGGCGAACGGCGTTTTTCCCCGTATGGATTGAGTGGCAGTCAGTGCAGCGGACATCGTTGGACTGGTGCGCGCCCATTTCCCAGAAGGCCAGGTTTGCTGATGTATCATGACAGCCGATACATAGCTGGGACTGTTCTTCCGCGGACTGGAGAGAGTTCTTGCCAAAGGTGATGATTGTTTCCCGGGATGGATCGTTCTGGTGTCTTTCCGCGCTGCCGTGACAGGACTGGCAGCCGGAGGCTGAGCCCGTTCCGGTCCAGGCCCTTCCGTGAAACGAGTTCTGGAACTGGGTGGCAACCTCTTCATGGCATTGGTTGCAATCCTCCCCGGCGGCAACCGCGGCCGGTGCAAGTAGATTGATACCTGCAACCATTAAGAGAGTTGACCCGCAGACTGCGAGTGTGAGCAGCCATTTTACATGCTTTCTTGTGTGCATCGTGTTCCCCCATAAAAGTTTACGGATCATCTTTTGTTTTGAACATCTTCCGCTCTGGTACCGCACTCAAAGCCGTTCTGGCACGTAACGAATTTCAGAAAACCGCAGGGTGTCGAATATGGAATGTCGAATATCGGTGTGAATGGCAAAAAAGTCCAAAGAGGGAGAACTCGGATGCTGGCAGTTCACTCCGCGCCCGATAAAGGTCACAATGTCACCGTGGTTATTTGGAGTATCCTCTTTGCCATTCCGCGGTTCGATATTCGATATTTAAATTGCAGGAGTCGGGCTCTCTTTCATGTGCTGCCCGTGACCTCCCGCTCCGTGG